>NZ_DS022298.1:1674228-1979631 GCF_000153805.1 Synechococcus sp. BL107
CAGGAGTAGCCAAGCGATCTGGCTCATTTATTGCAGCGCATGCGGCACATGCTGGCCTCATCATGTTCTGGGCTGGTGCATTCACTCTCTTTGAATTGGCTCGCTACAGCAGCGCATTGCCTATGGGTGACCAAGGATTAATTTTGCTGCCCCATATGGCGTCTTTAGGCTTAGGCCTCGATGCTAATGGAACAATTGCAAATACAGAGCCATACATTGCTATTGCTGCCTTTCATTTGGTGTCTTCAGCAGTTTTGGGAGCCGCTGGAATTTGGCATACGCTAAGAGCACCAAAAGACTTGTCTGAAGCAGAGGGACGAGCACAAAAATTCCACTTTGAATGGGACGACGCTAAAAAACTCACCTTTATCCTTGGCCACCATCTGATCTTTCTTGGATTGGGTGTTATCGCATTCGTTGAATGGGCCAAACACCATGGCATCTATGACACTGCAATAGGTGCCGTTCGCCAAGTTGAGCCCAATATAGATCTAGGAATGGTCTGGGGTTACCAGACAAATTTTCTCTCAATCAATAGTCTTGAGGACGTGATGGGAGGACACGCCGTTCTGGCATTTATCCTCACTATTGGTGGGGTCTGGCATATCATTTCAAGTCCATTTGGGCCATTCAAGAAGATTTTGATCTATTCCGGAGAAGCCATCCTGTCTTATTCATTAGCAGGCATCGCTCTAATGGGATTTGTTACTAGTATCTGGTGTGCACAGAACACTCTGATCTATCCAGTTGAGTTTTACGGAGAGGCACTGAAACTCAATTTCGCATTCTCTCCATACTTCAGTGACACTGCTGCAGTCTTAAACAATGGACATACAGCAAGGGCCTGGTTAGCTAATACACATTTCTATCTTGCCTTCTTCTTCCTTCAAGGCCATTTTTGGCATGCACTACGCAGTATGGGATTCAACTTTAAAAGTGTATCTCAGGCGTTAGAAACGATGGATACGGCAAAGGTAAGCTAAAAACGACACGATAAGTACCTACCGCTCTCCTAAAGCCAAAGCCCCTCTAAGCCCTAGAGGGGCTTTTTATTGTAGAGAAACAGAATTCATTGACCAACACTTATTGATGCAGAAAGTACGGATAGCAGAATTAAAAAAACACCAATCACAACTGATCAGGTTTTGATTCTTTCGATTTGATCAGTGGCAAACAATCAAGACGAAGGCCTCCAACTATTGAAATGAACAATGGTGTAAAAACCATTGCGACGACCAGAAGCCCGATAGGTTGAATCGTTGATTCATGACGAGCGAGAATCAACACCCCAACACACATAGATGTGTATGCAATCGAAAATAGAAATACTTTCCAATTCATTGTATCGTTATCAGTTAGAAGAATTTTGCTTGTACTGTTGAGTAGCTAACTGAATTTGTCCAAGAGCTGCTCGGCCAATGTTGAACCCAGCCCAACCCAGTGCTAAAAAAATAGGTGCAAAATCAAGAAGGATTCTAAAGTCCAACAACGACACCAAAAGAAAGTACAAGTATCACAATTTAAACGCAAGAACTCATATCTTTAGCTACAAATAAAGCAATACCGAAGATCTTTTAGAGGAAGAATATGATTCAAGCTTGGAGAACATTTAGTACAGTACAATAATTCGAGAGTGTAGTAAAAAATAAAACAATGAGTTATTTGCAATGCAACAACCGAGGATCACTAGAGTTTGTTCAATGGTGTAGTGAGCTTTTCGAGATGATGGTTGAACCGAACTGGGATTACTTTGTTAATGAGCCACTTGACAGTGGAACGATTCGATTCGAAACAAAAACAGAGCGGGCACTTTTTGCTCGTGTGATTGCTGGAGAAGCAAATTGGATGGAACAGAATTCATTAGATCGATTAAACACTTGGAGGCTTGCAAAATATGACCTAGAGGCCTTTCTTGATGGGCGCCGTGCTGCTAGAGCAAGAGCAAGTCTATGAGTGCTATCGTCGACTGCGATTCAATTTCACACTCAATAGTCAAGGAGAATAAAATGCCTAAGAACAATCCGTAATACATAACCGTTGAGCAGAAATCAAACCAAAGAATCAATGCCTTGACTAGGTATTAAGCAATAAGATAAATGTATGCATTTTTCAAATATCTTCCAATGACAATGAAAACTAGCAAATTGCCAAAACTATTTATGTTAAGACAATAAAATTAGAATTGTGAATCTTTTCAGATGCCCGAATGAGTCATTAGTTACGAATGCAAAAATGGCAGGACTAAAATTTAATAAATAAGCAAAGACATGTACCAAGACTATACCGCTATTTTACTTATGTTGCTCACGGCGATACCACTAGCCGTTGTTGCAGCTACAATATTCTTCTACATACGGAACAATGACAGGAAAACCCCACTAAAGAGAGACGATTTTCATCGCTAATAATAATATTTACAATTGAATAAATTACTATATTTTATTTCTGTCTTTATCGGATTTCGACAAGCGCTCGTTATAGCGCATTAATGATAAACAATTGAATCCAAATTTTTCAGGTGTATTTGTCGGTAGAATTATGTTTATTCGATGCTGAACACTTATACAATTGACGCACGAATAGCCTATAAAATAGTGCAGCGTGATTATCAATTTGCTGATGATGATTTCTTGGCGAATCTTACTAAGAATTAAACATAGCATCAAAAATAGATAGAATAATTACGACGCTTGAAATAATGCCAATGGATAGTGATACTCTCCAGATTATCAATGACCTCCCTTTAGGTTCGTTGTAAATTAAATTGTCAACAGATGTGCGCGGTCTGTTTGCAACATTAAATGCCTCGATAGACATCATAATGTTATCTTGAATGAGACGATCTCTCCAACTTTCACCATACCTGGGCAATCGCTGATAGATAGGAATCTCTCCGATTGCTTTACCTGGAAGAGTCCTATTAACTTGTCGCGGCACATCATCGTAACCAAACCTTTGCATATACTCATCACTATCTAAAATGGTATCAACGAAATAATTAAATCCACGATCTGCGATCAAAATTGACCAAGAAAGCCTTTCACGAATGCTATAAATAGGCCGCCCTAAAACTCTTCCAATCACCTGTTCAACAAGTCGATTATTATTATTGCAAGCAACATAACCCCGATAGAAACGATCAGATAGCAGTAAGCCTCTAATGAAATCTCTTGTTTCAATACTGCCACTTTTAAACTGTGACTCAAGAAATAAATCTCGGTCAGAGTTCATTGAGTGAAAAAATATTTGCCGATAACATTTTTCTATTAATTCTATAGAGGAATTCAAAGATGTGTCTTTTCGAGAATCGTTGTTGAAAGAATAGATCGTTTCTACTCGAGAATTTTGAGTCTTATAGTTAAAATCCAATCTATTGCTCGACGAAAGATTTCCCATACCGATTACTTATTAACCTATAAACTATGATTACGCATCTAGCCGCAAACAGCGGACAAAATTTGTCATTAAAGTGGATTATTTGTTACTTACTCTCCTTGCAACATACTTAAAGGGGTTTAAGTCCATACTTGAAGTGTCTATAAATAACTTGTTATCATAAACAGTCATCATAATTACTACATACTATATTTGACTTGCAGCTTGAAGATTTTATACCGTCCGCAGATCGATAAGTTTCAATCATTGACAACGATACGGGATGGTAAATTATCCTGACCGTACAAATTGCAATGGCACTTTCCGGCTTCGAAATCGCTACAGGTGGTATCACGTCAATTCCAGTTACGGCGGCTCTTATATTTCTAAGCTATAAAGCTTTTGGTGAAAAAAACTTAGATACTACCAAGTATAAGCCCAAAAAACCTGTACAAACTAAGAAAGCTGGTCCTTCAAAAGAGACGTCTGAATCCGAAAAAGCTGATGTTTCTAAAAAGGATACAGATACAAATAAGAGCGCGACAGAGAGAGAATCAGCAACTATTAAGAAAAGCCCTAATGACAAAACTGTTAACTCTAGGAAGTCAATAGATATAAAAGATTAAGTGAGGCCAAAGATTGATGATAAAGAAATAACTTCAGCTGTACCAGATTCCAAGCCTTAGGATTAACCACAAATAGCCTTCAGATCATATTCAGGGTCGATAATCATTTTGATGCGGATAAGATATATAAATATCTTCTAAGCTAAATCACCGGAATATTAAATGCAAGCTCTATCGATTTGAATGATAGATAAAGACGCAAATAATTGTGTTGCTATTATATTCGAACGACTCATGTGTATCTTGTGATCTGACGCTATGTAGATATTGGGGGTTTAATTGTCTCATTTGATAAGTAAATAAGCAGCATAGAATCATTTTACGAGTTGATGAAATGTAGAATTTATAAAATATTTATTTCATGAATTTTCTGAACGTTGTTATTGGTTCTTCTTTGGCAGCCTGGGTTCTGATTGGAATTAGAATGCATGCTTCATGGATTATGGATACTTTTCTAAGAGAAACAGAAAAAATTGATTTTCAACAATATGAGATTGATAATAATGGATATAATTCAATTTCAGTTGACAAGAATCTTAAGCCACAAAAACTAGTTGTCTACGGATATTGGGGAAACCTAGACGAAAGCTTAGGAGATCAAGAGAAGAAAAAAAGAAGTCCGATTGTCTTTAGATTAGTCAATGCAAGTTTGATTTCATTTACCGCGATCTTTGTTCTAATTATTTGCAGCAAGGGTTTCTTCTCTAGCATTGGTGTTTATTGAACCATAACATAACAACAATTAACATGAGATTGACGCATACATAATCGTGTCATCAGAAAGAATCATTGAATAAGACACTAAAAATAAATTAAATTTTTAATTATAATTCCTTAGAACTCAAATCATGTTACGCATCAGGATTCTTGGTTCGCATTAATACGTTGTCGAATTTGTCGTGAAGGCCGTCTACAGAATTGCAGGCCCATCCACCCCTGCATTCACCAGAAGGGGTAGATGTGTTCGCGACCTGTCGATCCCGTCTAAGAACGACCAATTCAGAATGGTCGATCACAGACTTAGTAAGAGTATTAAACGCTCGCAACAAGCGTGACATATGTGCATACAGCTCGCGGATATAGATTACACACAGGTTGCAGATAATTGTCTTGTATTCGTAGCTCTGGATAAGCGAGTTAAAGAAAGGCATCAAACGACTCATGCCAGCTGATCAATGATTTTTAAGCAATCTGAGGCATATGCTGTGAGTGTTATGTTCTTCAACTAGGAGTATCGAATATCACAGCAGATCACAGGCTGGTGACATAATCCGTTACATTATTGAAAATGCACTTCTAAAGCATGGACGACGCGAAATTCGGTTTTTCCTCTTTTGCCGAACAGTGGAATGGCCGTCTGGCAATGATGGGTTTCATCATTGGCCTCGGTACGGAGCTGCTGACTGGCCAGAGCATCCTGCATCAGATTGGACTTGGCTAAATACATGCAGGATCCCGACGTTTGGGTTCCAGAGAACAGTGCTGGCTATTACCGACTCTTTTTCTTTGGATCATTCATCGCAGGGCTTGGGGTGGGAGCCAACACGGTTGGCCACTATCTTTGGGTATCGATTCAAGCCATGAACAACTACTTCTAGTTTCCTCTGAGAACCACTGGCTGATACTCAAAGGGCACTCTGCGAAATAACTCAATTTGAGTTTAGACTAGAACTAAGCTCAACAAATTAATCAATCTGAAACCTCTCAGATTATGCGACACAACCAACTGTGTCGTTTTTTTTGAAGATGTCACTATATTCAGCAATTGAGACTGCGTTCCCATTAGCTAGTCTGGAGTTTGATGACTTGGACAAATATTGTTAATCGCACAACAAATGTTTTACATCCTCTCTTTACGCGAAGTGATTATCTAGTGAATTTGGATATGAATTGCTCGACCCGGGCCCCAATTGCTTAGGAATAAATCTTCGTAGTTAAACAGTGATTGATACAATTATCATCATGCTTGAATCTTCGAGTGAAACTTATATTTTTTACTACAATGTGCCTTAATCGCGAGACATTTTATATCTCGCATAATTGTTTTGGGCGTCATAAATAAATAATCTGCTATTTTCGTGTACGACCAGCCTTGCTTTCTCAAGGCGACTGCTATGTGTAATCTTTTATACCTCCAGCCCTTTATCGGACCCAAGTGATGCGAAATGGGATTTGAAATTGTCATTGTTAATTCCAAACTGTTAACACATTATCTTGATCAGTCCGAATGGCTGATTAATTCCAACAAGCAGGCGCTAATAAAGACCAGAATAATACATCAAACGATACACATAAACTGGGTGCTGACAATCGCCAACACAACCCTGGGTGGTATAAAATTATCGCACGAAGAGCAACATAAACATCTATCGATCCTTCTTGCACAACAATAATTATGTGGGTTGTAGTTAATGATGTCTGCTTTCAAGATCACAATGCATACCCCAAAGGGATTGCAAACATTTGAATGTCAGGATGATGAATACATTCTTGATGCAGCAGAGCAAGCGGGATTCGATATGGCATATTCATGCAGAGCAGGGGCTTGCAGCTCATGTGTTGGAAAAATATTAGAAGGTACAGTCGATCAATCTGATCAAAGCTTTTTAGATGATGATCAAATCGAGGAGGGCTATTCATTACTCTGCGTAGCATACGCAACCTCAAATCTTACGATAAAAACAGAGTGCGAAGAAGAATTGTGGTAAGTATGAATCAATAAAGTGATTTAGGATATTCACCCATTCTTAGGCAAATGGACCTGTAAAGGAATCAAGAGATCTAAAAGTTTTAAACGCCACTTCTAACTTTACTACTGTTGCTGCATTCTGGATGCTTCCCTCATCAGAATAGTATTTGGTGAAGAGTTGAAACCAAACGCTGCTTATTAAGGATTGGATTTTTCGGTAAAGTCGCTAAAGAAACGGATTCAAACGACTTAGCGTTAACAATTAGGACTTGCGTCGACGAAACCTGGCACGCCTCGAGCGACGAGTTAACACACCAGCGAGTTGGACAAAGCCCATGACAGCAACAACCGAATAGACAAGCTCGACTGTAAAAAGCCAGGTTGGTGTTTCCATTCCTTGTTTATATTCAGTTCCAGAAAAAGCAACAGACTCATTCGCTACCAATCTGCGTAACAACAGGAAAAGAATGATCAAGCAGAGATTGCATCCATCTCGAAACCATTGAACTCTGCATCATTCATGGAACCATCGTCTTATCAGTTCAAATACATAGCATTCAGAAGGGAATTATTAAAATCACAGCCTTTTTTGATTTCTCACTTAAATGCTATCCAAAGCAACAAGAGCTACTGTACACTAGGCTTGGCAATTGTTATACATAAGAAGCCAAAATAGCTTGGTAGAATATAAAAAAGTACTGATAACAATACGGGCCCTAAAGCAGGAAGGTTTCAAACTCGGAACCAGTTCGTTTGATAGCCAGTTCACTTCATAATCCGACACCCTCCAATGGCCATAACTCATAAAAACAAACGGCTTATTCTCCAGTGAACCAGTGGAGTGTTGTTCAAACGATCAAGCAGACGCTGCAGATGCCTGCACGCCAGGCCACATGGCAGCGAACTCTGCATCAGACACAACCGGGGTGACATCGAATTGGATGCCAAAGCCTTCGATCCAAGGTGCGAGATGGGCCCACACTTTGCCGATGTCGGCAGCCACCGCAATCGCCATTCCTTTTCCACCGATTGGATCACAAACGCGGTACTTCAGTTCAAAACCTTCGAAGTGATCGCCAGGCCCTCCCGAATTGATGTATCCGGCAAATGAAGGGCAGGCTTCCCAAGACCCCTGCACTGTTGGGAAGTTCCAGACAATGAGGTAGTGCTGCATGGGGCTGTGGCTTCAGATCTGGTTGTTTTAACAGCAATCGATGGTGTGCGATGTGATCGATCAGACGAATCCCTGGGGCTGGCCATCCAAGAAGAGTGGTGGCGCGCAATCGATCTCCTCCCCCCTCCAACTGAAGGCCTGAACAACGGAACGCGCAATGAAAGCTTACATTCGGTAGCGGTTGATACAAAAATGCTATTCTTGATGCACGTTGAGCTTCCAATCGAAGCTGCAGTCAGACCCATGCCAAGCAACGGGGGCGTGGGCAATGAAGGAGTGTTTTATGAACACGCTTCAACTGATCAAAGCCCGCGCCGTGAAAAGTCGGGCCGTTGACCTTGCACGTTCCGCCATGGTCCGTGCCTTTCGGAATGCTGATTACACCGACAACCAGCACACACCGTTAGTCCCTACCAACAAATCACAATTGCGGTATAGGGGCATTGCCTATGAAGCAATTGGGCAACAACAAGAAGCCACTGCTGGACGCACACTTCGGTACCGCGGAGTCAGCTACGGCGTGTACTAAATCCGGATAACGACGATGATGGAGGTGGGAGGTTCACTCCCGCCTTTTTCTAGGGGAGGCGATATTGCCAAGGCTGTTTGGTCGAACGGTTCAAAATCGAGCGCTTGGAGTTTCCGTCGTTGTTTTAGGAACTGCTGCGGCCCTGACCCTTCCACTCGCCCACAAAACGTTCAACTTGGCCCGGGCAGGTACGGCCTACAGCGCAAAGATTCTCTGCTCCGGCGTTTTGATGGCCGGAATGGATGCAAACCGGCTCAAACGTGAAGATCTAGCGCTCGCCCAAGGACTAATCCAAACCCAAATCGATGTCAATCGTGGAGTCGTTCACGCTTGGGCGTTCCTTGGACTTGTGCGAGGCAAAGCTGTTCGTCAAGGGAATCTTGGGTGTAGTCAAGCAATTGCCAATACCAAAGTCGTCAAACTCCCCGATCAGAGAAGAGAACAACCAACAAATCCAATAGTTCAAACAACTCCCTGGAAGATTTCATCCGATGCAGCAGACATACCACCAAGAATTAACAGAAATAAACTAGACAAGGCCATCAGAAAGGCATTTGAAGAAGCACAAGCCTCTGCACCAAAACGCACCCGCGCCATTGTTGTTGTGCAAGACGGCTGGGTAATTGCTGAAAGATATGCGGATGGCATCACACCGGAAACACCTTTAATTGGTTGGTCGATGAGCAAAAGTCTGACCCATGCGCTGATTGGAATTGCTGTTGAAAATGGTCAATTACGGCTTAATGAACCGTTGTCACTACCAGAATGGGGCAACAACAAAGATGACCGACAAAAAATCACACTGGATCATCTCTTAAGAATGAATAGTGGCTTGAGATTTGATGAACGTTCAAGGAGCTTGGATTCAGATTTAGTGCAAATGCTTACTCAAGAAGCCAACACAGGAACATTTGCATCGAAACAACCACTGACAGGACGAGTGGGGCGGGATTGGTCGTATTCATCAGGAACAACCAATATTCTAAGCCGAGGATTACGTTTAGCGATTAACAATGATCCTGCGTACTGGAGCTATCCCTATGAAGAACTATTCGAACCGATAGGAATGAACACGGCCTATTTAGAAACCGACGCGTCAGGAAATTTCGTAGCATCATCTCTTGGATGGGCTAGCGCCAGAGACTGGGCTCGATTTGGCTTGCTATACCTCAATCAAGGGGTATGGAATGGTTTACAAATACTTCCTAAAAGCTGGGTTCAACATGCCGTAACTTCTTCTAAAGGATCGAAAAAAGGATACGGAGCTCATTGGTGGCTGAGCTCTAAACGCCGCAGACCCGACTTACCAAGAGACAGTTATTCAGCGGAAGGATATGAAGGACAACTCATCCTTGTGGTACCCAGCTACAAAACAGTGATTGTCCGGTTAGGGCAAACTCCGAAACGAAGCAGCTTCAATCCCAACAAATTTGGAGCCTCGCTTTTGTCGGCACTCACACCTAAGGAATGAGTATCAACAAAACAAGACTCCCTAGCAATCAATAATCAATCCTGATCACCACCTTTGGGAACAAAAAGTTGAGATGCGCCAATGAGTAATCCTGTGATTAACAGAGCAGGGAGGATGACGGAAGGACCACCCTGAGCCGTCTGGGATGCGAAGAGCAGCATGGAGGGATAGCGAAAAACCATTGATCACATTGGCAGATCCAAGGGCATTCGCGCCAGCCTGCAAACGTTCTTTGCAGACTGGTCAGCAAGGAAGAACAACAGGAAACAGAAAAAGTTCTCCTTGGACGACTTGCGATGGACGATGACGAGGCACTCCTCTCGAACGAACCGCTTGCGAAGCGACCGCAGGAACAAATACCTTCCGAGGACGAATCAGAGATTGCTGCATCCAGGCATCAGCCTGAAAGGGTGCATAAGGGGAGCTTGTCGACATGGCACTAGACCAACTAATACACTTGTTCTAGTGCACTTGTACTAGTCCGTCAAGTTCAAATTCCGCAACCCCCCTCCATCTCATCTCCCGGCAGATCACGGAGCTGTTGCAGGCGTTGAAGAAGATCAGAGTCTCCAACAATCACCCTTCGACAGCCGTCGGCACCCACATAGGTCAATCGACCATGGTCGTCCACGATTAAGGCCGTCAACGGAGTCACTGGGGGGAGTCCTTCCATGGCGAACCTCCTCTGAGCCAATCCACCATGGCAGAAGAACAGCTTTCATCATGGGAAAAAAGCGCCACATCAAACTCAAGCCGTCCAAATCGCTTCGAAGGGTGCTCAACGGCACGAATCAAGAGGGAGATCTGCTCAAACGCCTATCAACCATCGAACAACGTTTGAGCAAGGTCGAGCTCGCGCTAGCAACAGGCCAAGGCGCCCAAGGAGGCGTCGAGGATTTTTATATGGATGCAAACTATTCCGCGCAGGCATCTCAGCTGGATGCCTACCGCAGCTGGCTCGCCCACTTCGAGAAGAAGCCCGACGCTGTCGAACCCGGACGCACCGCCCACGAAATGGCCGCCCTTGCGGCCTCAAAGGGCTCCCTCAAGCCACAGAAAAGCGATCAGTAGGTAGGCACTTATCCCTAAAAGCCTTTCACCACGGGGCTTTTGCACAGGTTTTCCACAAAGGGAAAATTGCCCCCTCCTGGGTGACAGGCGACTGCTCCGACTGCTTGAGCAAATAGGGGCGTCCAATCAAATTTTTCTGTATCCCACTCCATGGGTGGCGTCTGTATCTTTAGACACAATGCAGTGATAGCAATGATTTCCGTTTGCAGCGCGACTTGAACGATCCAACGTCTGTCAGCCGCTGTTTGTTCTGGGTCTCGATTTTTAAGACCCATGACTCTCGCTGAAGATGGGCAGCTCAACCCAAAAAGCAGCGAATTTCGGCAAAAAACTGTGGAAAACCAACAGCAACAATGCGATATCTGCCATTGCTCGGGTCAGACCCATTTTCGGGTCACGAGTGACAAGCAAACAAGCTGGTTGTTTGTCTGCCCCAGTTGCTGGTCAACATTGGTGCAAGAGAAGGGATATCGCTACGGCGGAACACGAAAGGCAAACCGACGACAACGCAAATCATCGAACAAGCCTTAGTTCAACGAAAGCGATCGTCCTTTCCAAGTCCATCCACGACCCGTAATGCTTCTCCAAACCGATACGGGAGCGATCGCACCCACCAACAGTCCACCAACACCCATCAACCACCAGAACTTCATTGGCACGCCAAAGCGATCTTTGATCCAAAAACGGAGCAGAATTTGAAGACCTAACGCCATCCCCGCAAGTAGGGACGAGGCCACAAAAATCTTCATTAGATCGAGGGGCAGCAGCAAAGCCAAGGCAGCACAGATGGGGAAAAGAATCCATGGAGAGGCAAACATCAAAACCACCACTCCTCCAGCAGCTAAAGCCTTCGGAATATTGCGATCTAGGCCAAGGAACCAATTTTTTGTCCATCCCTCCCAAAGAGCAGGAAGATCCGAATACATCTGCAGATCTAGGGCATCGAGGCCGAGCACGTAGCGAAGACGAAAACCTGACGTTTTGATCGTTCGAGCCAATGCAAGATCTTCCACAACTTCACCTGCTAGAGCACGATGACCGCCAATCGCTTCGTAGGCATCCCGACGAAACAACATGAACGGGCCAGCAGCAAATGCCACATCTGACGAGGGGTTGTTCGCTTCGACGATTGGGAACCCGAGGCCCAGCAAACTTGCCATGATCGGTTGAACCATCCATTCCGCCTGACACTGACAGACGAGGCGTGGAGCAAGACTGAATAAATCGGCCTGCTCCTCCATGGCCTGAAACAGCGCACGACGCAGGGCTGTTGGCCGCAACTCCACATCGGCGTCGATGAAGAGAACCCACGTACTCTTCACCTGCTCCATGGCCCTTGCACAGGCCCAATTTTTGCCAACCCAACGTTCGGTAGGGGGGCGTGGGCCGGCCTGAATCAACGTGAACCGGTCTTGCTCATGCATGGCAAGAGCGCATTGCTGAGCCAAATCTGCTGTGGAATCTGTCGACATATCGTCGACAACCACCACACGCCAATTTGAACAGGGTGGCAGGGATTGAAAGACACTTCCCAAACTACGTTGGATATTCAACGATTCATTGAACGCTGGAATCACAACCGTGAGGCTGATTTCATCACGGTCGCCATTGCCATCAACCACTGCTTCATCGTCGATTGCAACGAGAGGATTGAGTTGCGGGGCTTCACGAAACACACGTCTTAAACCCAACAAAAGAATCAACAGTCCAAGAAATGAGGACAACGTCAGGGCCAAGCAAAGCAGCGATACGATCAAATTTGTCATGGTGTTTTAAGTGACCTCGTTCAATCCAAAAACGCCGACGCGTGATCAGATTTTGGCGGCGTCCTCGGCGTGGGTGGCCATCCTTCTAAATGTGCTGCCGGGTCTTGGCACCGGCTACTTGTACCAACGTCGCTGGCGCGCGTACTGGGTCACAGCCACCGCAAACGGAGCCTGGATTCTGTCTGGTGCACTATTCAGCCAAGGGGATGGCGCGTCGATGGATCCAAACATGCAGTTCATCGGGCTCCTGGGGTTAACGACCCTCGGCTTGATCACAGCATTCGAAGCAAGATTGGCTGTCAAAAAAGTGCGTCAAGCTGGGTCGCAGGAATAACGCGTGATGTCTCCACGACGTTCAAAAAACTCTGGATGATCGGGATCCTCTTCGCGCCACCACCATCGGCCATCGGTGTAGCTCGGAGTACCAGCGTTATTGGTCCGTGGCAACTGCAGAGTGATCTCTCGCCAATACACAAGGATCCCATCCCCTGGAAGCGTTCCATCCAGTTGGTTGGGTAATTCTTGAACCAGGCCACGAGGGTCCACAGCTCCTGAAATGCGTTCAACGGTGAGTGGATCGCCTTCACACAGCCAAGCAGCCGTTGCGGTAGTCGCACCGACAACGTTGATCAACAGAAGTAAGCCCACGGCAAGGAGTAAGGGCACGGCACAATTCTTGGATGACACTCACCCTCCTCTACGACGGTGGTTGTCCATTTTGCCGAAATTTTGCTGCACGGAGCGAATTAAGCGGTGGTGTGGATGGCCTTCAAATCATCGATGGTCGCGACGATCACGTTCGAAGACAAAACCTGAGGGAACGAGGTTTTGCTTTGGCCAAGGGAGCGGTACTCCTCGAGGGGGATGTTGTTTGGCATGGAAGTGCTGCCATTGCCGAATTGTGTCGACGTATGGAGCCAACGGATCAACTTTTAGGCATCCTCCAAGGGATGTTTTGCGATGACACCAGATCGAAAATCCTTTATCCAGCCTTGCTTTTGGCCCGACGAGTGGCTTTAAACATCCGCGGACTCCCCGTCGATCCCGACCGCTAGGGGTGGCAAAAAGGTCACGCCCAGGACTACGGTCTAGAGAGGTCTTCAGATTTTCTTAATCATCGAAACCGAACCCTCTTTTCCAGATGCCCTGAGCCACGACCAGCTCATGCAACTTTTGCAGGCAGCCACGGACGATCAATCCGTGTCATGGCCTGGCGTTGACGAAGACGAGTTATTGCGTGCTGCCTTGTGTGCTTGGGCAGACCAAACCAAAGAAATGATTCGCTGGATTGAAAATAGAGGTGACTCGTTAGGCACAACACGATCACCAAAACAATTGATGGCACTCGGAAGCTTTAGAACCCACATGGTGATGGGACTCAAGGCCCTTAAATACGCAGAGCGATAAAAAGAGGTTATAAGCTTTAAAACAAAAATTTATTTTTCTGGCTTAGTAGCTCTTAAAAAGAACAGCTTCAAAACAATCAAATTGTTCAGAGAGCCCCTTCTAGCTCAGCAGAAGGCACTTGATCGATCTGTTCAGCGAAATCTTCTAACTCAGCGTTCAACTCAATCAGCAGGATTGCCAAGGAAGTCGCGAACTCAATACAAAATTTTTCCGACACAGAAATACAGAGCGGAACTCACTTGTTCTAATCAACTCAACTCGACCAACGTGGCTGCCAGCAACGTGGGTTTACAAATCAAAAAATACTTAGAAACGATCGCAAGAAAATCCCGTTAAAACCTTGTCACCAACTACAAAACTTCCTTGCTCATGAAACAACTTTAGAAGTGTTAGTTCGCAGACAAACAAGCATTATTCAAGTTAAGCCGTAACAGGTGCCTGGATGAACAAACCTGCTTTCAGAGCATCCGAGAGCAGGTGATCGAGGCAATCTTCACTGAAACAAGCTTGATCGTGCAAAAGAGCATCCCATTCAGATGCAGGAAAGTGGGACTGCAGCCATAGAACTCCATGAATCGTTTGCGCTTGCAACCGATGAAGACCACGAATATCGCTGGAGCTCGTCACCAAATCCAAAACGAATCCAATCGAATGAGACCATTACGACTCAAATCAATCGATTGCAATGTTCGTATTGATACAAAATCGAACAATGCTGGAGGTTTTAGCCGCTCAGATTAAAAACAAGCCTGTTTGTTGTGGATTGTTCAGAGAGGGATCCGGCCTGGACGGAGCATCAGGAGAGGGAACAAGTCTGTAGCGGACTCGAATCCTTGACGTTGACATGCAGTGGGTCAACGTAGCCAAGCCGAGGATGATGAAAAAACAAGTCAACCTTTGCGTCAAAAATCAGACCAAGAAAAAGTTAGATGGCGGCAACCGGATCGAGCATGGAACGCACCGATGGCTGGAAGCCCAATTGCTTGAGCTTTTCATTGCTCACACGTGCATTAAAGATGCGTGCATCAGAACGATCGTGATTTTCCCAAATGACTGGGGCTAATCCTTCATCATCACAAAGCAAATTCGAGAGATCTCTACGGGATACCTGCAGGTCGTCTACGAGATTGAAGACACCGTGCAACCGTTGCTGGTAAGCAAAATCAATTCCTTGAACAATGTCCCGAAGATGGACCCATGCATTGATATGGCTTCCATTTTTAGGAACCATATGCCCGGATGCGCTTCGAATAAATGAAGCAATATCTTTATTCGGTCCATAAATTCCGCCCAATCGCAAAACACATGTGGACGTGCCAAAACCGTTCAAACTAAGAACAGCTTCTTCCGCATCAGCCAACAGTGCATTGGCTGTGTTGGAACGGTCAGTGGGGGTGGATTCATCACAAACCGCCCCGAGCTGATTGCCGTAAACACCTGCACTACTCAAATATGAAACGTGGAGAGGACGTTCGGATTGACGAGACTTAATTGCCTCAACCAGCGAAGTAACCCCTGTGCCGTAGACAGCACGGTATTGATCCTCTTCCATGCTCACGGATGTCGGAGCCATCGCGATCAAGAGACCGTCTAATGAATCCAAAAAGCTCGCATCTGAGCAAGAATCGCCTGCTCTGTAAATCCGAGGATGATCAACGAGATCACAAAGCTCCTGTAAACGGGATGGCGACGTTGTCGTGCCAGTGACCTCCAATCCAAGGTGCCTGAAATGATGCGCGGCTGCCGAACCTACGTATCCACAACCAATAACTCCGAAGGAACCAGCCACAGGAAAGCAATCGAATTACACACAACTTAACGAAGCAGAAGCTCCGTTGTCGGCAGCAATTGAAACCGATTGAAGCGCTGGACAAAATCCATTGATGTACAGAACGTACTAAAACCGCAATTGAGATTGGGTTGCTCTGAGAACACTCAAGATGGGCGATTAGACCATTAGCGCTTTGGCCATTCGGATCTGATATCGGTTTTTTTGGACTGATTGTCAATGAGCGCAGGTCTTGTAGTGGTTCAACATCTCAAATTTGCACTCATTGTGATAAAGACAACGGAGACAGTGATGATGATGTGCAAATTGAATATTGGATACCAGTCGGATTATGGTCCTGAACGGAAATACATTCGAATCGAGGCCAACCTCGAGATCAAGACTAGGAACCAAGCGCCCTAAAAGAGAGCATTAAATAATCCTAAGAAGAGAAAAATTAGGATACCTGTTACAACCAAAGAACTCAGAAGGAAGCAAACGGTTGCAACAACTCCAATGCGGGAAATAGTTTTTGGGAAAAGCAGGTAAAGAGTCAAACCAAAGGCGAAAGGCCAGAGCGGGGGCAACAGAATACAAACCCCAGTGAGGAGAACTAGTTTTGAGCGAATTTGATTACGTTTTTCAAGAACGATATGCTCATCATCACTGAGCCAACGTCCCTGATTTTTAGCTATTTGAAAATCGCGTTCAAGCTTATTTTTGTCATTCAACATATCAGAATTTGCAAATAAATAGGGCGATCAGATCCATCCTATTATTCTGAGAGTCGGCAAACTCCAACATCTCGAGGATAATGGATTAATCCAGTAGAAAACAAGAGATCCACTACCGTTATTTCTGTCGTTTAAATGTGTAACATCCACCGTGGTATCCCGTAAATGGCTGGGCGTAGGCCACTAATTCCCAACCCTGCTGCCCAAGTTCGTTCATGAGGCCAACCAAACTGACATCACGTTGGGGCTGGCTTCTTGAAATCAATTGTTGATCATCGAGCCAAAGCTCTTCGATTTCACCAGTCCAAGATTTTCCCCTTGGAACGAAGCGCAATTGGGTGTATTCCCACGTCATGAACAGCACCTGGGGGCATCAAGGACGCCAATCTGAGCTGCATCCTCCCAGATCACCACCGACATCCGCTCTCCACAGCATGCCAAGGTGAAAAAATTCAACACGATCAGGCTGTCAGAGTTAACTGGGTGTTGCGTGAGTCGTCGTGCCCAACAGATGGTGATTGATGACGTCACAATGAAAGGGCCTGGCCCCAACCCCATGCGGCTTCTTATCACCATTACCTGCCTGATCTGCTGGCTCATCGCTGCACCGATTGCCAAGGCAGAACCGATTCAAATCACCATGCGAAGCATCAACGCCGATGGGGCTGGGGACGTGATCGGATCAGTGACGGCGAAAGATAGCGACCAAGGGCTCGTGATTTTTCCCGATTTGGCCAACCTCAGCCCCGGAGACCATGGCTTCCATGTTCACAGCAACCCAAGTTGTGAAGCAGCCTTGAACCCAGAGGGTGAGTCAGTCGCAGGACTAGCAGCGGCAGGTCACTGGGATCCAGACAACAGCGGAACCCACCTTGGCCCTTTTGGAAGTGGACATCGAGGCGATCTCAGCAAATTGATTGTTGATGAGGATGGAACAACCAAAACGAGCGTCGTTGCGCCGCGCCTCAACACAAAAGCCCTAAAGGGTCGTGCCTTGATCATTCATGCAGGTGGTGACACCTACAGCGATACTCCTCCTTTAGGCGGTGGCGGAGAACGCGTGGCCTGTGGCGTGATCAATTCATGATCCAAACAAACCAATTTATAGGCCCTTTAACAATCAAAATCTATCTTAAATGCTGATTAATTACGACGATTAACACATGAGTTAATCGATCAATTCATCCTCATTCTAAGAATTATTTTCAGATTTTATACTCATATAAACAAATTATTTCGCTCTTGAAATCATTAGCAATCCGAAGAGTCAACGTTTTTGGAGAGCTTGAAACATTGATTGGGGATTGCCATAGAGGTGAGGCAGGGCTTCGTGCAAACTCGTCAATCGCTTCCAGCAGACACTTTTGCGGGCCTCGGACTCCTTCACACCATCGGCAACAAGCAGGCGCAGCGCTTTGGTGTAGACGTCGTAAGTCTGTTGCAGTTCAGCAACGGACGGATGGTTGGTGAAGGTAATGCTTGACATCGCCGGTCTGGCGGGCAACAACCATTAAGCCAAACAAAACAAAATCCCAATACCCCCTTATGGGGTGTTTCAGTCTGAAGAGATGGTGCCAAGGTTGATCCAAGCAATGGCGCTCGGAAGCCGACCAACAAGCAAAAAAAGCGGATAACAATCGACGGAGAATCATTCGGCTTGATTCAACAGCTGATCGCATCAGGCACAACGAAATAATCCAATAACAGAGTCATTGGACGTCGATCTGAAAATCGCAGAAACTGCGCTTGGGTGGGGCTCTTAAACGTGTAAAACATCAGAGTCAAAACCCAAGCGCCGCTCCTGAGTTAGCAGTGCTTAACGGCGAGGTTCAGCAACACGAACGGAGATGGCACGTCCCATCCACTCGACATCCTGAAGATCATCGATGGCTTTTTTTTCTTCGTCAGCGTTGCCGAGGTCAACGAAGGCGAAACCGCGCTTACGACCTGTCTCCCGGTCGAGGGGCATCGAACACTTGCTGACTTCTCCGTACTGGCTGAACAAGTGGATGAGGTCTTCTCTCTCTGCGTCCCAGGAGAGATTACCAATGAAAATCGTCAAAAAATTAATCCAAAAGGGATAGCACCATTTTCACACATCGCCACAAGCATCGGCGAGAAGCATTTGTCCTCGTGAGGGTGAGCGCACATGGTCATCCAGACGCAGAGGAGAAACAGCATCTCGGTGATTCTCCATTGTGTTGACAAGCTTTCGAAGCGCTGAGAAAGAGGGGACGATGAAAAATTCGGTTCTTAGCGACGTTCTGCAAACAATCACAGCTGAACCATCCCGCATCGCATCCCCTTCAGGACGGCCTGCACGCGATTGTTCACCTCAAGAGTTTTCAGCAATCGCTTGGTGTACGTCCTTGCTGTTTGCTCACTAACCACCAAAGCCTCGGCAATTTCCTTGTCTGTCATCCCACGGGCGAGACGATCCAAGACCTCATACTCACGTGGGGTTAGACGCGGGCAGCTCAGATAGGGCAGCTCCCCGCCCCGCAGCGAGGGACTGCGATATGAGTGATGCCCCATCACAGCTAGAACAGCAGCTTCAAGGGGTTTTTGATCTTCAATGATGTCAGCTTCAGCAACAACAGCTTCTAACCAAGAAGCTTTATCGTGTTCAACAGGAATCTCGTCTGTTAAAGCAAGAACAACAACTTTGAGATTTGGATATTGCTCCTTCGCCTTTCTCACAAGTTCATAGCCATTACCACGCTCAAGTTGATCTGTACAAATCAACAATTCAAACTGGTCCGAACGCAAATATTCCAAGCAAGAATCTTCATCGGTGACTGCACAGCCAATATATGTTTTTTCACTGAAACTTTCGCAAAAGCAACGTAGAAAAAAACGACCTCTCATCGCCAATGCAATTTTGCCGTTGACAGCTACTGATAAGAGTGCGTCATCGAAACCTGATGAGGATGGATCATGAAGATATGGCGTGAGGTCCATGGCGGCTCAATACGCCGAGCGACCATCCTTACAACAAGCATGCCCGTAATGGAGCCGACGTTGTTAGTTGTCATAGACAACATCGGCTGTGAAAGCCAGAAACAAAAGAATGGACGTCAATTCGATAAGTATTTGTACTCTACGAGAAGGAAATATGGGACAACGAACTCCATCACCAAGATGGCCACAAAAGGAGCATTTAAAATGGACTCAAACCAGTGAAACGGTTGAATCACCGATCATGGCCACGATAGTTGTAATAACCCCAACAAGAAACTCGGGGTATCGACGCAATGTAGGATAAATGGGTTCATCCCCAAAAGGGGAAAGTCAACTGTCCCCTTTTGGGAGGAGAGACAATCCAAGTTCTGCGAGACAGTACACAAATGACAGGGTTAAAGCATGCAATCCGCAACACTGACAATCGGGGAACTTGAAGCGAAGTATCCGCTGTATTGCAAAGCAATGAAGCTCTTGCTTCGAGATGGTCAAACGCCAGAGCGACTTAGAAGGACAGTGTGCTGGGAACGGCTGGAAAAATTACATCACTCACTCCCACGACAATATAAATCACCCGAACGCCTGATGCAGATCATGCAAAGCGAGATCAATTCTAAAAAAGTTAAACCCTAAAAGCTAAATTAAGCACATAAGACTCCAAAAGTTGGCACAAGCCTTAGCACGAAAACATGATCCTTGCAAATTACTTAATACATTATGAAAACAACAACCTCTCAATTACAACTAAGAAAAAAACTCACGCAGGATGTTTGGAGACAAATCATTAAACTTGATAATCTTGAACAATTCGAAGAGAGCTATGCATTAACGCAGGAATGGCGCGAATGGCTGCTCGACCCGCAAATCAACAATAATTTTTGAACGCTTTTCGTAACTTAGATAGCTCGTATTGAGTGCTTGGCAGTTCACATAAACGATACCAACGAATCGGCGATAGAAGTTCATGAAACACTCGCATTATCCTCTGCCCTAATGGCGAACGAGCCTTGCATGCAAACGACAGACCTTCACCGCTTGGGCTGGCGGAGCCATACATAACGCTCCAAGTTCTTGGTTTAACTGCCGAAACAAGCCAAGATCAGCAATAGGAAGTGAAGGGATCGCAAACAGCGCAGAAACCCAAGCAAAAACAACCACTGCAATACCTCACCCGAACAGCAATCGCGCAATAAGACTTTGCAGACGCTAAGCGAGAAAACATTTGTGGGCGAAAGCCAGCTCGGATGGCTCAACGGAACATGGGTCGATCCACAAACGGAGTCACTTCTTAGATGCAGTTTCTATCTTCTAACTCCGAGAGGTTGTTCGAAGCGAGCAAATCCAACAAACCTGCAGCAAGAACGGCATCACCTTCAAGCATCAAAATTTTGTAGAGGCTGATCACCATCTCGTAGCTCGGCGCAGCCGAACCGTTAATCAAGCCACGCGCCGTACCGCGTGCAACAACTCTCTCAAGACTCATGCTCATCACTCAACCATGGCCTTCTTTCCCAACGAAAGGCCTTCAGCTTCGTTTTTGCAGCTGATTGTCATCACAAAACAACACCAAAACCAAAACACCATGACGGAAGAATGTGGTCAGCAACTGCCGGTTTGAATTTCGCTCAGAACGCTCTCCACAACTCTGTTTTAAAGCTATTTGGGCAAAGCAACTGTAAATTCAAAGACACCATTAGCAGCAGCATGACACCAACAAAACAGCCATAATGAAGTTGAACTAAGGCTCCGAGGGCCAAGCGCGCAATCTTAAAAACCACATCGCTGAGCTCGAATCGCGGCTAGCTCATCCGCATCACTGGACAGAAGGAGAAAACAAGCAAAACGCCGAGAAGTTGCGGCAGCTCATTTTCGAAAAACAAAGACTCATCTCCATCCAAGATGGCGAGCTTGGTGATTTCAGTTGACATCAACCTCAAAGACGAATCTTTGAAGTGTTAATATATAAGGGTTGAATAAAATTTCCAATGACAGATTATTCTACAGCTATTATTGCTTTAGTTGCAGTTGGACTTGTGTTCACTATTGCCGTCGTCTACGTCCTAGTTCAGCCATCTGATTTGCCATCGCAGGATAAAGACAAATAGCATTCCTTGGATCACAGAAGAAACAGATTAATAGTTATGCAAAGATCATTTCTATCTATTCGGAACTCCTTAATAAATTTTGCTATAATCGCAATCTAGCGTGTTATATTTAAGCTTTTGCTGTAGGCATTAAACGTAAAATTTATTCCATTAAAAACTGATAAGCCTCACTAATCTTATGAAAATCCTCTGTTGAACCACCCAAGTCAGGGTGATGTTGCTTCACGAGGCGACGATATGCCTTCTTGATATCGTACTCAGTAGAACCGTATTGCAATCCTAAAATCGTATAGGCGGCTAAACGTTCGTCCGATGATCCGGATCTCTTTCGATCAGTAGAACGTCGATCACTCCTGGTCCTACGGCTCGATTGAGTGGACTCTTGATGCTTGAGGAGTTCTTGGACAACGCGTTGTGGATCCTCATTAAGCCATTCACTAGCTCGAACTCCGTAAAAGGCAAAGGCAGCCAAAACCGCACCACGCTTTTTAGTCAATGAACCAGCCATCGCAGCATGGAGCTCACTCCCAAAACCTGGCAACAAACGATCTAATCGCTGATAAAGATTTAGTTTTGGATGAAAGCTTTTGCGATTTAATCGTTCAATTAAAGCGATCAAAGAACGAAGTCGTAGATCCCCCCACCCAACTTGCTGAGACAGGACTTGTCCCCATGCATCAATGTGGAAAGCCGTAATTCCTGAAACCTCAGTGGCGTCGTTGAACGATTCTTTTGACCGATGGCGATTTTCTCGAACCTGATGCAAACGGAGGCGTTCGAGCTCTGCACGCAACCGTCGCACTTCATGGCGAAGAGCATCGTTCTCCACCAGCAAAGACTCCACATTGCTGGTAACACGTTGGCGTTGACTTGGCTGGGATGCCGAAGTCCACTGCCGTGGATCAAAGCCCATGGGCTGCCTTAATCACCACACATCTTCAATCTACGGCCGAGAACGACTACCACGGCAACACATCGCCATTGGCATGCCAGAACGAACCAGACGTTTCAAGAGTCAAAGCATCGATACGCTTCAACAAGCCCTCAACCGACTGTTGAGGGCTAATGCCACTTGGGTTGTAATTAATCATCCGGGTCGCCACCAAGCCTGGATGGAGAATGACGACAGCGATGCCCTGCGGCTTGAGATCAATTGCTAATGACTTACCGGCAATATTTAAAGCAGCCTTCGACATTCGATATCCATAGGATCCACCAGAAGAGTTGTCAGCAATGGAACCCATACGACTGGTCATCAGCGCAATCCAAGACCCTGATGAAAGGTTGGAAGTTAGGGCACTGACAAGCCGCAAGGGAGCCAGCGCATTGATCTCAAACTGCTGGCGGATGGCCTCGACATCCAAATTGTTTAATGCATTCGAGTGCAAAATCCCAGCGTTGAGGATTACGCCATCAAGGCATTGACTTTGAAGACGAGACATTAGTTCATCTAGTGCAGACGCCTCAGTGAGCTCGATTCCAGCTTCAATTTGTACCCCCAAAGAGCCGAGTTCTCGACTGGCTTTACGGCAGACAGCAATAACGTGGTCACCACGGATACTCAATTGTCGGCAATACTCCAGTCCAATTCCGCGATTTGCACCCGTCACGAGAACAGTTGCCATAGCTGATCGATTGAACTTGCAGCATTCTCCCCTGACGCCGTCTTGCAATCATGGATGGAACGATCAGAACAACACAATGACCAGATCAGGAGATGACACGGGGAATGAGAAAACCTTTGATCCACTTTCGATGATTGAAATGTGGCAAGACCTTCACAAACTGATGGAGCAATGGTCGGCCAAGTACGGAACAACAACAGATTTAGCCGCAACAGCCTTTCGAGAATTTGCAGAATCACTATCCAACCAACCACCATCACACCGGAAAAATAATTGAGCCGACGAATCGATAAAAAATCAAATAATGAAAAAGCGAAGAGCTTAGTCGTTCAAAACGCAGCATTAGAATGAACCCTTATAAAGCTAGGTTTAAGATGGCAGAAAATATTTATGCAAATTCAACAGATCACAATCACTGAAATATACTATTGGCAAATACAAAGACTTATTAGCAAATAAATCCGGTAAGCAACCAAATGCGGCGAACTCGATCAAATCAATTAGGAGACACATTACGAACTTAAATATCCACAACACAAAAAAACGGCAATCAAATCATCCCATTTGTCGATAATTAGTAATAACGACCAGGATATTCGCCAGGATGATCGACGCGATCGATCGTGACCCCGTATTCAGTGCGACCAGACGCCAACAAGAGTTGAGCACCCGTTACCGCAAAACCATTGTCCTGGGCAATGAGAGCAACCTCATCGGCCGTGATACAAGCTCTCACTTGCGCCTGCAACCTTGAATCTCGACCCAAGAGCTGAAAAAACCGTGCAAGCTCCATACCAGAATCATCAGTCATAACAACGAATCAAAGGCGAGGAGAAACGGACTGAACCGCAGAAATCCTAAGCAGTCGTAGCAAAGCTTAGAAAAACTTTATTTCTTCGCGATAGTCATATCGAACTAAAACATTCTCTAGCGAACACGCGCCCATTAGACCTAAACCTGAAGTCAGAGCACAAGATCAAATGTCGTTTATCAGCCGGATCTGCGCAACGTCGAAGGGATCAACCATTGATGCCGTTGGCAACGGCCGGTATCGGGTCTGCAACAAACAATCCCAATGCTCAGAAGTCACTGGACTGTGGCAGGCCTATGAGGCACTACGTATGCAGGAACAACGAATCAACTGAATGGACAAGAGGTAAGCGACAACGAGATGGCAAACAACTAACGCGTGCCATTGGAAGCTGTAGATGAATAACGACAGTCCAACGTAAAGATTGACCGAGGCACGCACCACAACAAGAACCCAACCGATCTGATCCATCGGGCTATCGCTACCCAATCCAATCCACCTGCATCCCGAACGAAGCTCTCAACAGTGGCTAGAGAATCGACCGTGCGTCAAAATTTCCTACCACAAAACTTGCTCAAACACCAGAAATCAGAGAAAAGAAGACACAAGCGTTTACATGGTGATAGTCTCAGCACTTCACGTACCGGGATGCGATGTACACGATTGATAAGGCACGTCAGATTTTTCCTGATACACAAACGGCCGACGCTGTACCCGCAATCACAGCTCGTTTCAAGCTCCTAAGCGCTGAAGACCAACTGGCGTTGATCTGGTTCGCCTATCTAGAGATGGGGCAGACGATTACTGTCGCCGCTCCTGGCGCAGCGAGAATGGCTTTAGCCAAGCCAACGCTCGACGAGATCGTCGCCATGAGCTTTGACGAGCAGACAAAGGTGATGTGCGACCTAGCAAGCAAAATCAACGCACCGATCTCGACGCGTTACGCCTTCTGGTCGATCAACGTGAAACTTGGTTTTTGGTACGAGCTCGGAGAACTGATGCGAGGCGGAAAAGTAGCGCCTATCCCACCTGGCTACAAGCTTTCAGCCAACGCATCCTCAGTTCTCGATGCGGTTAAAAAAGTTGAGCAAGGTCAACAAATTAGCTTGCTCCGTAATTTTGTTTCCGATATGGGTTTCGACCCAGACGTGGTCGACGATAAACTTGTAGCTGAGCCAATTGTTGCTCCAACACCAGAGAGTGAAAGGGAAAAGATATTCATCCCTGGTGTACTCAATCAAACCATCCTAAGTTATATGGAGCTCTTGAACTCCAATGACTTCGACCAATTAATTGAACTATTCCTAGACGATGGTGCTTTGCAACCACCGTTCCAACGTCCTATCGTTGGCCGAGAATCAATTTTAAAGTTTTTCCGTCGCGATTGTCAAAATCTCAGGTTGATGCCTCAGGGTGGTTTTGGAGAACCAGCAGACAGTGGCTTCAATCAAATTAAAGTGACAGGAAAAGTGCAAACACCTTGGTTTGGACAAGAAGTGGGAATGAATGTCGCCTGGCGGTTCTTGTTAGATGAAAACGACAAAATATACTTTGTCGCAATCGATTTGCTGGCATCTCCCGCTGAACTACTAAAGCTTGGTGGCAATTAAGCCTTTACAAGCTAAGAATCAACGCCAAAGTCTTCTTTTTGCGACTCTGATTTGCTTAGCGTGGTTTATCACGTTTGTGATTTCCATGCTGATTGACATTCACGTGTGGTCCAGCTCCGCGATTCTCGGTTTTGTTCTTCTTCGATCATTCCTCCATACGGGTTTGTTCATCGTTGCTCATGATTCCATGCATCAAAGCTTGGCTCCACTCAACGAAAAGCTGAACAACAACATAGGGAGACTCTGTCTGTTTTTGTACGCAGGACTCTCTTACAAGTCTTGCTCAAAAAATCATCGTCTTCATCACTGTTATCCAGAATCAGCAGCGGATCCAGACTTTTATTCATCCCAAAATCCAAAACCCATCGGCTGGTACTTCAGATTTCTGAGTAACTATCTTGATTGGAAACAGTTTTGCATTCTGTTACTGGTTTGGCTTTCTATCTTGCAACTTACAATAGTTGTTAATCCTAATGCAATCCAGAACGTCGCAATTTTTTGCCCACTACCATTAATCATCAGTTCTATTCAACTTTTTTTGGTTGGCACATGCCTTCCACATCAACCATCACAAAATGAGCCAGGAAGACTACTACCCAGAAGTCTTTCATTACATCCGCTCATTTCGTTCGCGGCTTGCTATCACTTTGGCTACCATTTAGAACATCATTTGAGTCCAAGCACACCCTGGTTCAAGCTTCCTAATCTGCATGTCGCTTTACGACAAGTTGAAGGAGCCAAGATTAAACATTCTCACTAATCCCCAGAGCTTTTTATGACGCCCGCCGACTGGTCATCCCAAGAAGAACAAGTTGCACGCCATGTATTCGATAATGGCAGGAGGCGTTCGATCGAATCATTGATTTCAGTACTCCAAACCAAATGTCAGGAATTAAGTACTGATGAGTCGGTGTGGAGCATGCACGATTATCTCAGCACAGAACGGCATATATTTGAAGGGAGATCAGAGTTCGATTACAACAATATCCTGTTCACTCTTGCGGATTTATTAAAACAGCAATTGATCACATTGGAGGAGCTAGAGGGGCTAGATCCGAAAAAACTTGCCAAAATCAAGGCAATGTCGATGTTTTAACCAAATTGGCTTTCGCCACACCTTTTGTCCTCGAAGATTGCCCTGAAATTAGCGGTCGCGAATCTGAAATTCTTGAACAGGTTAATCAGGCTTCAGACCACTGGAAAGAATGTTCGAACATCAAATTTGATCAGCTGAAAGCTGGTTACGCGTGTGCATTGCATATGCACCAACCAACAATTCCTGCAGGCAATGAGGGTGCACTAATTTCGCATCTTCAGCACATGTTCAATCATTCAGGAGAAGGAGATAATCACAATGCAGAACCATTTGCACAATGTTACAAACGCCTAGCTAATATAATCCCGAGCTTAATTGAGGAGGGATGTAATCCTCGGATCATGCTTGATTATTCCGGGAATTTGCTTTGGGGTGTTAAACAAATGGGTAGAACTGATATCACTGACGCTCTTAAATTTCTTGCTTGCGATGCTCAAATGCAGAAGCATGTTGAGTGGCTTGGGACCTTTTGGAGCCATGCAGTTGCACCATCAACTCCAATTCCAGACCTCAAACTCCAAATCACAGCATGGCAACATCAATTTGCAAACTTATTCGGCACAGCTGCACTACAAAGAGTTAAAGGATTTTCTCCGCCAGAGATGCATCTTCCAAACCATCCTGACACCCTTTTTGAGTTCATTAAAGCATTAAAGGAATGTGGCTATCAATGGCTATTAGTTCAGGAGCATACTGTCGAGAATTTAAATGGATCACCATTGTGTCACGAACAAAAATATATTCCAAATCAATTGGTTGCAAAGAATTCTGATGGGCACGTTATTAGTATGGTTGCATTAATAAAAACCCAAGGATCAGACACCAAACTAGTTGGACAAATGCAACCCTTTTATGAAGCAAAAAGCCTCAATCGACAGAATCATAATAGTAAAGAGATGCCATCCTTGGTTACACAAATTGCTGATGGTGAAAACGGCGGAGTCATGATGAATGAATTCCCCGAAGCGTATCTACAAGCCAATCGTCGCTGCAGGGACAACGGGGAATCAGTAATGGCGATCAATGGAAGTGAATATCTACAGTTAATTAGTGAAGCAGGTATTAATGAATCAGATTTTCCAAAAGTTCAAGGTGTGCACCAACATCGAATTTGGAATGAAATGGGGGAAGATTTAGGCCGCCAAGCAGTATCTGCAGCCATAACATCACTAACAAGTTCTGATGAAAGGTTTAATATAGAAGGCGCTTCTTGGACGAACAATCTAAGTTGGGTAGAGGGTTATGAGAATATTCTCGAACCGATCAATCAATTAAGTGCACAATTTCATAAACGCTTCGAACAGGAGCTTGCTGCAAATCCTGGAATAACACAAGCCCCCCATTACCAACAAGCATTGGTTCACTTATTACTCACGGAAACGAGCTGTTTCCGCTACTGGGGGCAGGGAACATGGACAGACTATGCGCGTGAAATTCATCGACGAGGTGAATTTTGGCTGAATCAGGATTCAACAAGTTTATAATTTGTTGCAACTTATGGCGTTGGCACGTCAAACAGCTCTTTCCCACCTTTTATAAAGATCACATTGGTATTGACTTGATGTCTTACGAACCAGGTTCTGGCGAATGTCGGGCTTTAATCAACAGCAAGGAGCAAATTGAAACGATGCTCTTGAGTCTTGGGAAGATTGAGGGGACTACAGAAATCCTTCGACAACTCCGGGAAGTCCACGTACAACTCGAACATTTGCATGACCAGCGCCGTAGCGCAATAAATTGAGAGTGGTTTACAAACCGTTACACTTATGGCAAGATATGCCTATACATTCGCTTGGGCATTCAATTGGGTACTGCCAGTTGATCGGCTGCAAAGCTCCTCAAACAAACTCATGGGAATCGAAGTCGAATTGATCATTGCAACCGCGGATATCGTGCTCGCGCTTTTGTTGGCCGTATCACTTCCAACTCGAGAAGAGACAACTTAGAAAGTTGACTAACTTAGATATCTTCGCTGATTTTAAATTCTAGAACGATACAATTAGCGTCCACATTCCGATCCATTTCGACAAGGGCAGAGTATCTGTCTTGCATCCAATATTCAGTTTCAACCCATATACTGAGTTGATATCGTCGTTCGAGAGATTGACCTGACCCGTCCATCATCTGAAATTCAACACTATTACATTAGTGTGCGATTGTAATAAACGTGAATCGAAACGAATTTACTTCGCACTATCATCAAATGACAATTATTTAAATAGAACTATCGCATTTTTAGATCATTTTTATTTTCACCATCTCGTTGCCAAGATTTTTCAAGCTGTTTCCGAAACTGTGAGGAGCTACTAAGAGATGACCGCATTTTTGTGCGGTAAGCACCGGTTAAACGCCAAAATTTCCAGGCCGAAGCTGCGGCTACAACAATCCAGGCCAGAAGGAACCATGCAGGACTTGCCATCCTTTAAAGAGCGCAGAGTTCCATGATGACGATCTTTCTGATCCGCCGTGGCAAACTAACGTTGTGCATCGCTTAAAGATACAATTCGATTCTTATCAATGAAACAACCCTAGCAACCGAGCTCTTCAACGCTTGGCAACGGCGTTGTCAGCCGTTAAGAGACGATAGGGGTCGAAGCACTCAATGGAGATTATCGCCATGTTCATCGTTTCAACGCTGTTGGTCCCACTATTCATGTTGTTCCATCTCGTTGGGCCGATCCCAGCAGATTTGGGCATCCAAGGAGGCGACCTCAGTGCATGTACAAGTTCAGCTCATTGTGCACGCCAAAATTGGCACAGTGCCAATCCTCAAGCAGACCTACAAACCCTAATTGCTGCAGTACGGGAAACACCTCGTACCGTCATTATTGAGGAGAGCGATGACTACATTCATGCAGAAGCCAGCAGTGCTTTCTTTGGCTTTGTCGACGACCTTGAATTGCTCGCAATACCTGCTAAAAACATGGTTCAGGCGCGATCCATATCGCGTCTAGGCGACTCGGATCTCGGAGTGAATTCAGCAAGGCTGGACACACTAAAAGTTCTGATCAATGAAATGGATCAGAACTAAGCTTTAATCTGATTGAGAGTAATTTTTTAGCAGGCAGCTCAGCAACGAACCAATTCACACTGTCACGATTACACAATGAACGAGATTATCTGTCCACACTGCAATACCGCATTCAAAGTGGATGGATCAGGATACGCAGATATTCTGAAGCAAGTCCGAGATCGTGATTTCGAACATCAGCTGAAGCAACGTTTAGATCTTGCTGAGAAGGATAAGCAAAATGCAATTGAGATTGCAATGGCTAAAAAAGCTGCAGAGCTCCAACGGCTTGAGAGTGAGTTAAGAGATAGAGATTTAAAACAGCAGCTTGCCATTAAGGATGCTGTTACATCAGCAGAAAAGCAAAGAGACTTAATTGCGAAGGAACTACAACAAAATCAAGAAAATCAACAACAAGAGCGTCGCTTTACTGAATCACGATTTGCACAAGAATTGCAAACTCTTACGCTGCAAAAACAAGCAGAATTACGTGATTTACAGTCAAAATTAGAAGCCACTGGCGTTCAACGTCAGCTAGCTATCAACGAAGCGGTCAACACCGTTGAGAAGGAACGCGATGCTCTCAAGAATCAACTCAATGAATCAGAACTCAAGCATCAATTAGAATCAAAATCTCTTAAAGATCGATACGAAGCACAGATTTATGATCGAGATGAGGCAATCGTTCGACTCCGAGACATGAAAGCAAGACTTTCCACCAAGATGGTTGGAGAGACTTTAGAACAACATTGTGAAACAGAATTCAATCGTCTTAGGGCAGCAGCATTTCCAAGGGCGTACTTCGAAAAAGACAATGATGCCAGCTCTGGCAGTAAAGGTGATTATATTTTCCGAGATTTTGATGAATCAAACAACGAGATCATCTCGATCATGTTCGAAATGAAAAACGAAAACGATACAACAACAACCAAGAAGAAAAACGAGGATTTTTTAAAGGAGCTCAACAAAGATCGGGTCGAGAAAAGCTGCGAGTACGCGGTTCTAGTATCACTACTAGAACCAGAAAGTGAACTCTACAATTCTGGGATCGTGGATGTATCACATCGATTTCCTAAAAGCTATGTTATTAGGCCTCAATTTTATATTCCATTTATTACTCTCCTTCGAAATGCGGCGCTTAAGTCAATTGAGTACAAGGCCGAACTCGCCTTGATCAAAGCACAAAATATTGATGTCACTCATTTCGAGGAGGATCTTGAATCATTCAAAAGTGCTTTTGGTAGAAACTATGATTTAGCTTCACGTCGCTTTCAAACGGCAATCGATGAAATTGACAAGTCGATTGATCATCTACAAAAAACGAAAGATGCCCTTATGGGAGCCGATCGAAATTTGCGCCTTGCTAACGATAAGGCACAAGATGTAACAGTAAAAAAACTAACAAGAAATAATCCAACAATGAGCAACAAATTCATGGGGCTCAAAAACAATCATGATTCTAATTAATAGATCAATCGATCTTGGAGATCATTGGTTTCCCTCTGTCCAATGAGCGGTGCAGCGAAATCTTGTTGAGAACCCCACATCTTTTTCCTCACAATCCACAGAGGAAACTGTGGCTCCTTTTGGAGCCATGCGCATGGCCTGAGCCCTTGCCATCTGCTCAGTTGCAGCCTCACCTGAACTGGTATGAGCTATGGCAGTCGATCCAAGACTCCAGAACGCGAGCCCTACTAGAAGCCCGAAACCTCTTTTTGATCTCGAAGAACGCGTCATAGCAACAACAAAGGAACAACCTTTACTAGCAACATTCAGACTTTGGGAACGAGAAGCGATCCTTTCTTGGATGTACAGGCAAAATAATCTGATGTCCACCGATTGATGATGCCTTCGACGCCGCGAAACCGAGTCGGAGATGTGTATGGACAGCTCACTGTCTTTGCGCCGTCTGACCGTCGCACTAAATCAGGCAACGCCTATTGGTGGTGCCGATGTAATTGTGGGAGAGAACGAGAAGTGGCTGGGGACAAATTATCTTTCAATGTCGCTCGCAAGAAACCTGTCATTACGGCTTGCGAGGAATGCTCAAGAGAGCATCAAATTGAAGCGGTCTGTTTTAAACACGATCGTGAAGAGCGTGAGCGTCGCAAGCAGGCAGAACAAGCTCGAGAGCAATTGGTGGGCAGGGTTCCGGATCGCTGGCTCAAACTTCCGTTAACTGATGCGCATGCAAGGGAGCTGGGCCAGACACAATTTTTTAGAGGACGAAAGTGTCTACGCGGACACTTAGCTCCCTACCGAATTAATGGTGGCTGCCTCACTTGCGCTGGACAGACTCCGTCTGCTGGAGATTGGCAATCAACCAAGCCCAAAGAGTCGTGACAGCTGCGCCGAAGGCCATCAGTGCTAGCAATTTCGTTTCCATTTACAGAAAATCAAAGTCGTCTTCACCTGCAAATGCGTTCATTACCAAAGCTGAGAAGGGAATGACAACAGCTGCAATCACAAGAATTTCCATGAATCCATCGCAATGTTGCGCAAAACTACTTCATATGACTTTACAAATGGTTATGGGTGATACGCCTTGCGTTTGATGAGCAAACATACTCATCTTTAATTTCTTAATCGTCACCGCCGTGCCAGTGCAGTGGCAGGGAGCAAAGTTCTAGGCATTAAGCACCGTTGTCAGGGCTTCCGAACAGAACAGACTGACCCTAGATGCGCGATTTCGATGCCCCCCATTCTTCAAGCTGCATCGCAGTCGATTCGAGATCTGCTCCGGACTCCTGGGGCGCAGAGCTTCGATGAATGTCGTCTACGCAACGACCGACAGAGCTACGTGGCCTTAAGTCGGCAACTGGTGCAAGCCCAGTTCGTCCTTAGGGATCGGGAATTAACAACCCGTCTCTGGCAAGACGTCGCCCATCGTGAAATGGACCTTGGCCGCATCATCAACCTTTTGTATTGCTGCGCTTCCCCTGAAGATGATGAAGCCATGCGTTGGATCGATGAGGGTTACCTCGCCCTGATCAATCGGAAGGATCCTTAAAACCAAAGGACTGGTGCTTAGAGCTCAAAGACAACGCCCAGCAATGTTGCTGGATGCGTTGTGCGGCCGGCATGGCCACGCTCAAGTTGAAAGGCCATCAGGCAATGGGCCATAAAACGGCATGCTGAAAGCACAGCCAAACCGATGCAGATGGGGCAGTGAGTAATTCCCATGCTCCAACACTCACAGGAGTTTGGGATTACGGCACAACTGCGTTGAATTTCTTGACCTTTACGGCTCTGCTTCGCCGTACCATCCGCCATCGACAAGCTCGTTCGTAAGCCGAATATGGGGGATTTTCAGAGCATTCGCAATCCGGACTATCGAAAGGGATACGGAGGCTGGTAAAGTTACTTTTTGCTCTGTTTCGGAGAACGGATGAGCCAGGTCACAGTCGGCGAAAATGAAGGAATTGAGTCCGCACTACGACGTTTCAAGCGCTCTGTGGCCAAGGCAGGTATTTTCTCCGACCTACGTCGCATCCGTCACCATGAAACTCCGGTTGAGAAATACAAGCGCAAACTGAAGCAACGTTCGCGCAATCGTCGCCGCTAATCAGCTCATTCAACGATGCTTTCCACCCCCCTTCAGAAGGGGGGTTTTTTAGTGCCACGGACCCTGTGAAGGCGATCGTCATCGCGCTTGACGGCCGTGCTTCGCCAGACTCATTGAATCTTGGCAATTGGCCGTGTTCCTTATCAACCCGTTTTGTCCCATCAGTGCAGCAAAAATCGCTGGACTTAAGGCAACGGTCTTGCTCCTCTTGGTGATGCTGATGAAGTCCCAGCTTCTCCGCGTCAAGATGTCTCTTCTGGGCTCGTTGATCGGTTTCGTTTTGCTCGTGGGCTTCCTGATCAGCTCAGGTGTCCTCACAGTGGTCGCTGGGGGAGCAGTGGCCTATGCAGCAATGCAAAACAAACCCACCTAGTGGGTGGGTTTACTAGGCCTCACTTCCCCTTTCCATATCAGCCATTGTTCCTATGTCACGTCTCCTGCCCAGCACAGGTGCAGTCACAGGCATTTTGGAAGCGATTGGCTTTTTTCGCGATCCTGACTTTGCGACCAAACGCTTTGTCGAGTACGGCGATATTTTCGAAACAACGCTGATCGGTCAACGACTCGTCTTCATCCGAGGAGACGAAGCCATTGCCGACCTCTTAGCCCAGGGAGACGCAGTCGAAGGGTGGTGGCCCGCAAGTGTTCGCCAACTCCTCGGAAGCCAATCCCTGGCCAACCGCAACGGCTCCGAGCACAAAGCTCGTCGGAGAGTCGTTAGTCAATTGTTTTCCAATGCAGCGCTCAAGCGCTACACCCCAGGAATTGTTGGGCTGGTTGACGAGCTCAGCCACGAGTTGCTTCAAGAAACAAAGCCCATACGGCTTGCTGATCGCATGCGGCGGTTCGCCTTTCGCGTGATTGCAACAACGGTGTTGGGATTAGAGGGATCAGATCGTGATGCCCTCTTCCATGATTTCGAGATTTGGACACAGGCTTTATTTTCTGTGCCCATTGCCATTCCTGGAACCCCCTTTGCGAACGCCCTAGCGGCAAGACGTCGACTGCTCGACCGGCTCAGAGAGGTTCTGGAGCAAGCGGATCAAAACCGTGGCGGATTGGATTTGCTCGCTGGTGGGCTCGATGAGGCTGGCCAGCCACTCACAGCAGACGACATCGTGGAACAACTGCTGTTGTTGCTCTTCGCTGGTTACGAAACAACTGCGTCCTCATTGAGCTGTTTGATGCGGGCTTGTCTGATCGAGCCACATGTGGAGCCATGGCTGCGTGAAGAACTAGAAGGCCTGGAGTGGCCAGCACAGGGGGATGCGACAACAGCCTTTGATGGACTCCGCGCTCCCAGGCTTCAAGCCGTGGTGAATGAGGTCATGCGCTTGACGCCTCCAGTCGGTGGATTTTTTCGCCGCACCTGCCGCCCGATTGAGCTCGCCAACGTCCTCATTCCGAAAGGTCATGTAGTGCAGGTTGCCTTGGCTGCCTCCAATCGTGCTGGATCCAGCGATCTGAACGAATTTCGTCCTCAACGCCATCTCGATGGATCAAACAATCCAACACTGCTGCCATTCGGCGGGGGTGATCGCGTTTGTTTGGGGAAAGCTCTTGCTGAACTTGAAATCCGCCTCATGGTGGTGGGACTTCTGAAACGTGTTCAACTCAGCCTTGCCGTCGACCAAGATCTCGATCTCCAGCTGATCCCAAGCCCGAGCCCGAAGGACGGCCTGAAGGTTGTTGCCAGGCATTACGCACCTGACGATGCCAGGGGGTGATATCGACCACGGGTCTCTCAAGATCAAATCCAGAGGCTTCCATCTCCTTTCGCAGCCTCCACATCACAGGAATTAGGGCAAGCCCTAGCAGCAAGGCGATGAACAACAGCCATGGGAGTAGAGCCAACAACCAAATGGTTGCCACCACGCTGATGGCAACCGTTGCAAGCGTCCGCAGCCACTTTGGTTTCATCCGTCCTGGGAGCTGACGCATCATTCACAGGTAACAAAGGATTTGAGAGTTTGGCCTGGATCGATGCTCAGACAAACAAGTCTCTCCAACAGTCACAGGTCTTGGCTCAGGATTCTGTCGAGGTCTCGACGAAACTCATCTCGACTGAGTGGGAACGCTCCTCGCTGACGTCGATTACGGCGTAAAAGGGAGCCAATCCAAACAATCTGCACGAGACAGCACAATCCCGCCGTGGTGAGAAGGCTGGGCGTGAGAGAACTCCAGTCCATGACTGCTTAGTAGGTGGACTGAGGCAACGTGAAACCAGATTGCATATTTCCAATGTCGAGCATCACGTACGTGAGCCAAATCAAAAGTGCTGCAACACCGGCGCCGGCCGCCACCTTGGCAAAAGACCGGCCAATCATTTCAAGCAGACTGACTTCTTTCATGCGAACAGGACGTGGCGCCTAATTCTGACGCGTGGGCGCAAGCGATGGTGTGATGAGGGAAGGTTGGTTGGGAGATTGACGTGAAACCACATGGGATTTATCGAGCGCAAACATCATTCATAAAGGCGTCAACACCTCGAATAACTTGGCGAGAATTTTGATCGTCCGTGAAGCCGAAACGTTTTTTAGAGAAAAACTGTGTTCCCCGCCTCAAATCCAGCGAAGTTGAATTTGATGGACAGGACTAGTACTGAACCTTGTTATAGCCACCGACCGGATCACGCTCTCGTTGTTCAATGAGTTTCGGGACTTAGCAAAATCTGAGGTGCTCAGTTCTTAAACAGTCAGGTTTTATGAGGGAATGAAACGGATGACCAAAATCAACAACGCCTGGGATTAAGCCATCGATGTAGGACTTGTCGGATACCAGTGTCGCTATCCGATCTGCAATCGACTGACCACCAATTAACAGAGGAAGAGGGTGCTGATCGCAGCGATGCATCGCTTCAACAATCGATCGGTACGTTTCGATCAAAACTGGCAGCTTGTCAGGACGCATTTGCCGACCAGTTTTGGCTTGCCGGGTCAGTTAGGAAAGTCAAAGCGGACAACGGGCCATCCAAGGGTTATTAAACCTTCAAAGACGGCGTCAATAAAAATCCCTCGTGACATCCCAGAAATTATGGGCAGGCACAAGGGGTTGTTTTGATTGAATTAAATCGATCTCAACAGGTTATGAGAAACCAAATTCGGTGGCTCGTAGAGATTTAGCGGGTTGCAGCTGCTTCACTCAAGACAACGGCTGGCTCATCAAACGTTTCGCTTGAAGCATCAATTTCGATGTTGGGTTCAACAAGACGAGCGATCAGTTCATCGATTGCGAATAGTCCAGGTCCACATGCCAGAACCGTTCCAGCAGCTCCCAAGTAAAGCCCAAGCAACTCGAGCAAGTAAATGTTGAAGCCTGCGGTGACAATCGCGTGATAGATGGCGACCGTGATTGTTCCGGCAATAGCTGCTGCACCCACACGGGTTAACAACCCTGTGATAAGCAACCAGCTACCGATCACTTCAGAAAACGCAGCTACGTATGAAAGAACAATCGGAAACGGGAGATGCAGAGGACGAACAAATGCATCAGCAAAATTTTCAATATTTGCAAGCTTCTCGTAGCCGTGGTGGATGAGAAGTGCTCCCGTCAGAACCCGAAGAACAAGCAACCCCAGGTCGGCAAAAAGGGGACGGGTGAGAACAGCGCGGATCATGACCCAAGGCAATATCCATATAACTTAAAAAAGTTTCATGAAGCTGCGCGAGTCACTGGGCATGATTCGCGCGAAATAAGTATTTTTACCTAGGTCCGTCCAGGGCTAAAGCGTCGTTCAAAGCGACCTGAGGAACATTTTCACCACTCGTGATTTCCAAGATCCGGCCGATCGACCCTGGTGCCTTCAATGCATCCACGCAGAATCGCGCAACAAGGCGCCGTGGAATGGAATTCTTTTCCTGCTGATCTGGACCAGTCAGACGAATGCCCTCACTCTCGAGGCCAGATTCCCGTTCAGACAACCCCCCTGGACGAACAACAGTCCAATCCAAGCCACTTCGTTCCAAGGCTCTCTCACCCATCCTTTTCCACAAAAGGATCAGTCCGAAAAGATTGAGCGGATGCCTCCAGCGACCTGCACAAAGCGAACTCACCAATACAACCCGGTTGACGTTGTTGCGCTGGCAACCTTCAACCTGGCGCTTCACCCCCCATGCATCCACACGCATCGGGCCACTGAGGTCAATTGAAGGACGTGCACCAGTGGCAATGATCAGCGCCTCGACCCCACACAACGCCTGATCGAGAGCAGGTTCATTCGCGATGTTGAGACGCACCTGCTCGCAATCCGACAACGACGTCGGCACGGCGGATTCTGAACGAAGTAATAAGCGGGGTTGAACCCCCACCGCCAACAATTCTTCAGCAATCCGATATCCGGTTTTTCCCGAAGCTCCACTAACGGCGACAACCGGTGCTGCCATGCCCAAACCCCAACTTTTCAAAAGTTAGGAGATTGGTTTCTAGTTCAGTCGTCATGGACGAGGCATTCGGGCTCATCCGGGTTTTGCTCGCAAATAGTGCCGAACCTTTCCATCGTTGAGGTCGGACAAAGCCTGCAGGAATTCATCCTGATCGTTTGAATGTGTCCCTCGATTGATTCCATCGATGAGACTTCACCCGGCTAGCGATTATTTCTTAGAGGGGGTGCACATCGATCTTTACAAGGTATTTTTAGTTTTATGATCAAAGGAACACATCACTACAAAGATTCAATAGATCACGAGCTGTGACACATCCATCGTCAAAACGATGGATCCCATGGAGAGTTTGCTGGCGAGCTTCTAAACCATGCCCTTTACAGATCGAATCGCACTCACGGGCGCCATCCTCTTTGCAATGGGCCTTGTTTTAGGTGTGGGGATTGGTTCTTTCACAACGATGGCGTCACTCATCCAGGGTGGGCCTGATGTCCTGCAAAGCTGGTCTGGTGTTGTAGCGCTGCCATAGGAGGTTGACGAACGCTAAAAAACTGCCTAATGGATAACTATTAAAAGGTAGGTGCGGTGATGGAGCGAAATATTTTTCGTCGTCAAAGCCTGAGGACAAAATCGATTCGTTGGGTCATCAGCAACTTTCAAAAAATGTTATTTGGAACAAGTCACAGCTCAGCGTGAACCAATGCTAATGGTTCCAGAATTGATCAGGCTCTCAAGTCGGGCCGACAGTTTGAGCTCTGTTCGGTCGAAACAGTCCTGGTGCCCTGCCAAGTAGGCCAATTCCTCGTTCGTGATCACTTGATGGGTCACAGCGTCCAGATAGATTTTTACCAGTGACATCGCTAAATCAACCAAGGCCAACAACTCTGGCAAGACTTCCCGCAAATCGACGTCCGGCACCGTCCTTAAGAGAACTGTGATGGAGAGAGAACTTATTCAGGCTCTGATCAAGAAATGCGCTTTAGGTCTGTTTGATCTGGCCTGTGCTGTGAGTGGGAAAGCTTGTTGGGACTTAAGTTTGCCCATAGGAGTGATCGATGCCAGACGCGATGCACCAAAGCTTGTGGTGACGTCCGTGGGAACGATCAACTCAACATTGCGAGCCTCAGCAACGATCGGTAATCCGCTCATGCAGCAGTTTTTCGCTCGATTTGAACAAGTTGGGGTCGAGCAAGCGCTCGCTGACATGAAGCAGGGGAACGACGCGGAAGTTTTTAACGAAGTTTGGGAGGCTTATCGGGAAGAACGACGCAACGGGGAGGCGCCGATGTGGAGCGTCGAAGATGCAACGGCATTTGTCTTGAAATCCAAGGAAGCCCACGCTGATCGCGAAGTGGCTTGTGTCGCCATTCTTCCGGGAGAGCCTCATCGGATTGTCACGTTTTCAGTGCCAATCGCCTTTCTGACGAATCCCAGCGAATGATCGCGGCAGACCTGCCCACCCAACTTGCCCTTGCAGCAGTGGCGTTGATCTCAAACGGACTTTCAGCGTTTGCTGGTGGAGGGGCTGGCTTGGTTCAACTTCCCGCCTTAATTCTGTTGGGGTTGAACTTTTCAACAGCCTTAGCCACTCACAAAGTGGCGAGTGTGGCCCTCGGCGTGGGGGCTGCCGGTCGGCACTGGCGAGCCAGCAGTTTGGATCGACGCTTATCAGCGCTTGTGTTGTGCGCTGGACTTCCAGGGGTCTGGATCGGAGCCAACCTTGTTCTGGCAATACCAGATAAAGCAGCCACCGCATGCCTCGCTCTTCTCACGCTGGGCCTAGGTGTGTATTCGTCACGTCGTCCACAGCTGGGGAACGATCAAAGCTGGCGTCCCCTAACAGGCACAACGTTTTGGCTTGGTGCCTTTGGGCTTTTTGGGATCGGAGTCATTAACGGATCCCTCACATCCGGAACGGGGCTCTTCGTGACGCTTTGGTTGGTGCGGTGGTTTGGTTTGAGCTACACCCGTGCCGTCGCCCATACGTTGATTCTTGTCGGACTCGGTTGGAACGGTACTGGTGCTATCACCCTTGGTCTGCAAGGGGACATTCATTGGCAGTGGCTGCCAGCGCTCATCGCTGGGTCACTGGTTGGCGGTTACATCGGAGCCCATTTATCGATTAAGCAAGGCGACAAAATCGTGAAGCAGGCTTTTGAAGTTTTGGCACTTGTCATGGGCCTATCACTCCTCGGTCGAACTGTTCTGACCTGAGTCCGCGTTGATGTCACCCAGGAAGCGGCTCGAAAACCGTGTGGCCAAAACAACAGTGGCAGCGCCGTAGGCGATGAACGTAAACAGCTGGCCGGAGGTTCCCTCGGTGTACACCTCTTCCGTAAGAAGCATCCAGTCCATGAGAGAGGCCACGGTTCCCCAGACCACTACACAGACAGACACGTAAACAATGCCCCGAACTGTTGAATTCATACCGAAGGATGCGCCGAGGCCAAGGCTAGGGGCAACGGCTCCCGTAACCTCACGAATGCAAGGGACGGACGATGCCGAAAAAGCGCCGCAAACTCAGCAAGGAGATGGAAGCGGAGATGGCCGCAGCGAAACGGAAGATCGAATTGATCGGTGCACTGATCAACGACATCCGCGATGAGGACATCCAAGGGGAGTACCTCGGGGCCTTCACGCAAATTCGTTCTGCGGTGGTGAGCCTGATCGCCAAGTACACAACCGATGGATTTTGCGAAGAAACTGAGGGCCTCTTAGCCCTCTACCAAGGACTCATCAAAAATTTTGAAGAGGACTACGAGCTTTAATCGCAGCGATGGCGGTTCAAGGGAGTTGACCCTGTCCTTTAATGTCGGCCAGCTCAGGTCGCAGCCCTATGGCCCTTCGCGAAAACCGGAAACAGGTTTCACCACTTCGATTAAAAATCACCCTCCTTGTCGCTGGCTTGGGTCCACTGCTTGCAGTGGGGATTTGGCTGCAATCCAAGGGATTCTTTAATTAATAGTTGTCGTGAAACAGCATCTCTTACTTCTTTCGCTGCTTTTCACAGCAGGAATGTCTCAGGCAGAAACGGTCACCCTTGAACTACTCAATGGCGACAGCGTCACAGGAACAATTGTTGAAGAGCTCAGCAACAACCAAGAAAAAGTACTGGATCACCCACAGCTTGGACGGCTCACCATCCTTACAAGCTCTCTGAAACCAAAACAGACGGCACCAGCATGGAGAACATCCATGACGGCCGGACTGATTGGGAACGAAAAAGACGGAGATTCGTCATTGTCGACAACAATCAGTGTGGAAAGCAAATACAAAAAAGGTAGAAATAATCTTTTACTAAAAGCTGGGCTTAACACCAGTCAAAGCCGAGACAACGGTGAACCATTAGAAATCGAAACTCAAAAGGGATTGGCGGAAGTTAGATACGACTACAACATGTCATCTGGCATAGGATTATTCGCGTTAACTGATTACAATTATGACGGCAAAAATGACTCGGGAGTAAATAGCTTACTTAGTGGGATAGGCCTTGCTAAGCCAGTCATTCAAAATAAAACAACAGAGCTCGTCGTTGCCATTGGTCCATCCATGCAATGGACCAATGGTGGTGATGAATGTGGAAAGGATCCATACTGCGGCAATGCTTATGCGGGGGGAACATTTACAACTGACCTGTCATGGCAACCAAGCAAAATGTTTAAATTGGAGCTCAACAACAAGTTGTCCGCAGCCTTCACTCCAGACATAAAGCCTGCGAACAATTTCAAAGCTAGATTTAAATTTTACCCATCAATTTACTCTGGCCTATTTACATCGCTCCAGTATAATTTAATTTATCAGAGCATGAGTACTCCAGAGGTCAACAACTCAGCCTCGCTGCAATTAGGGGCAGATTTTTAATAACCGATATGCAACCTAAACCGGACGAAAGTCAAATTAAGCAACTTTTCACGAAACCTTATGGAAAACCTGGCCCAACACCAGAACAATGGAAAGCAATTTACGCTAACGAAGTTCATTTTATTGACCCTACACAAGAGCGTTATGGGATCGAGGCATATATTTTAGCTCAAAATAATTTAATCCAGAGATGCGAGGATATTTACTTAGAGCCGCTTGCAATTGTGATTAATAACGAAACAGCCTTTGTAGAATGGAAGATGGGTCTGAGGATCCAAGGAATTGAATTTATTTATCCAGGGGCAACACGGATGACTTTTGGTAATGACGGAAAAATCATCGAACATCGTGATTATTTTGACTTCGTCGGGCCAACTTTTGGCCCTATCCCCATTCTTGGGAACTTTATTCGCTGGCTCTACAAAAGGTTTGTAGCTTAATTTTTCCAGCAATCATCGAGAACTATGATTCATCAGAGAACAAGAGTTTGAGCGACTATATCTAATTATTGCAGAGGAAAAAATTAAGCTCCAATAAGAAATATACTAGATGCTTAGTACTCCTGACACCTACAGGACCTCAGATCCAATTATTTCGCAACGCCTCAAAAAAATCTTTATCAGTGAGTCCCCTGTGCGATGTACATTCCAACGGAGGCCTAGAACAAGCTTGTGCATCAACATTGAACCGCTCAACAACCCGTAAATGCGTTTGGGCAGGAACCGAAACTATTGAAAGGGAAACGGAAGACATGAAGCCATCAGCAGTGACCCATCCCCCGTTGCCTGGATGAATTCAGACTGCAGCTCAGTATCCCAAGCTCAACGTATATTCATTTTAGTCAAGACCGAGCCCCCTCAATGCACTGAACCCGGACGGTTTGCAAGATGTCATCAACAAGGTTCCCTTGTATACACAGCGAATCCCTCACCAATGCACATACACACTTGGGGAACCAAATAGATCGCGGAATACTACTTCTGTAAGCATGCCAACTGCTGTGATCACTACTAGTGGAATAGGGTGAACCATGGAACAACAAAAGATTTGCACCGCATAGAAGAAAAATCAACGTCAACAGCATCGGTATGGCAAAGCATTTATCTCACCAAGCGGTTGTTAGTTTTTGGTTTCACGAATTACGGCCTGCACAATGGTTCCGCGTCGATCAAAAAATTGATCAGCACATCACCGATCGATTTGAAGGATTAGTCGACGATGCCTTTCATGGACGCCTATTCAGTTGGTCAAGCAAGCCATCATCAGCTCTTGCACTGGTTCTACTTTTTGATCAATTTCCAAGGCATCTTTGGCGTGGACAAGCCAAAGCTTTTTCAGGTGATTCACGGGCTCTTAGTCTCAGTATCGAGGCTGAGAGGCAAGGCTGGATCCAGAACGAACCCGAGCAAGCGAAACGTCAGTTTTGGTTGATGCCACGGCTTCATAGCGAACAGATCGATGTCCATACGCATGCCTTACCCCTTTTTGAGCGATGGACAGACACACGTACATTCGCGCTCGCAAAGCATTATCGACAGCTCATTGCCACGCACGGTCGTTTTCCCCACCGTGACGGAACAAGAGGAGAGCAAGACGCATCTAATCCACGGATATGAGAATTTTTATGGTGTAAACTTAAAGAAACACTTTAAAAATAGATCCTTTGGAAGTCAAATAAAGCAAGAATAAAATCTTGCTCTATCTTTAAATATTAGCCCAATACTTCCGATAAACTTAATAATCATGATGAATCAAAGCATTCAGACTCGTTATACATCAATAGGAGAAGCTTTGACAGTTATCGAATGCTCTTACACAGGGCAGCTCCATTGCCTTGCTACCCATGCGCTCTCTGGGACCCAACTTCATACAGATGCGCCCACAGACCATGACGGTTTAGGGGAAAGTTTTTCACCCACCGATTTGATTGCCACAGCCCTCGGCACATGTGTTCTCACCATTATGGGGATTGCAGCCAAACGTCAGGGCTGGGAGCTCGGAGAGGCCACTGCCGTCGTTGAAAAAACAATGACGAGCCAAGCACCACGCCAAATCCAAAACTTAAAAGTTGTGATCAGCCTGCCAAGAAACATCACGGAGGCACAACGCAGGGTGCTCAAGCATGTCGTCAACGACTGCCCTGTCAAAAGGAATCTGGATCCATCAATAACGATTGATCTGGTCTGGAGCTGATGAAGTATTTTTCAGGTGGAGAGGGGTTAGATAAGAAGCCAATAACCGATGAGGGGGCGCATGAGACTCCACTTCATGCCCATTCACATTTTCAGGGAAACACCCTCCGTCACCTTCTTTGATGCCGGAATAGCTGGTAGCAACGGAACCGATGTGGTGGCTCACCATGGAGCGGCTACATCACCTCCTGACGACGAGGATTTTGAGCGGTTTTATGTGCATCAGCACCAGATTGATCACAACCTGGTGCTTGAAGGACAACGCGTTTTCACCTTATTGAATCCGCTCTGGGATAAACCGCACCATGTTGTTTATCTCGTACGGGCAATGGGTGCTCTCCAAATCCCGACAGGAACATTTCATCGCTCTGTGTCGGGCGATGAAGGAAGCATGGTGTTGAACCAATCCATTCGCGACCGTGATTTCAATTTTCGAACAGAGTTCAATCCCGTCAGCCTGCGAGATCGAAGCGATTTAAGGGAGGCTCACGCCTGTGAACCCTGGATCTGGAGCTGGAGAGATGGGAATATCTACCGACAGCATGGCAGCTAGTGATGATGCTTACGGCGTTTACTGCGCTGGCGCATCCGTTTGACGTAGGGGAGGCGACCGGAATTAGCCCATATGATTTCAACTTGATTCCAGCGCCAGCCCAACCAAGACAACGCACCCAAAAAGACGAACAGAACAAGCCAACCCATCGCCACGATCAAAGACAAAGACTGCTACACCAGAGCTCACGATCATCCCCAAGATGAGTTCTTACACAGGTGGTGACACATTCACCATCATCCATAGAACATGTCGTCACGCACTCCATAAAAGCCTCTACGGCATCCCACTCAGCTTGATGCTGATCGTTCTCCATGGCATCAAATGACAATGACTAACTTGTAGGACTGAAGCCTGCCATTGTCTTCAAAAGTATGAAGAGGCGTAAAGCGTTATCCGTGGTTTAACGCTGCCCATCTTGATCAAAAGAACATTCCAATAGTGCAGCCGTAAGCAATGTTTTCATGCGTACCAATGCCTGCTGCTCGCTGGGGTCAGGCCCTCCTGGCCATTTCTCGAGATGGAAACTTACGGAGCGATGCAGCAGACGAATCGCATCAACGTCCAATTCAAACTGAAGGGCTGGCACAGGGTCCGTCGACACGATTCTCTCCATCAAACAAGTGCAGCTGGCAACGCCAACCAACCCACAGACTACGTGGGTGAGGGATGCAATCACAGATCATTATAAAAATCATATCGCTGGATCGTTCAATAATTTTTAAAATAAGCTTCAAAAAAAAATTAAAAATCAAAGCGTTCACACAGTGATTATCCAGATTCAATTCCAACCCATCAATAACAAAGAATCACCAATAAATTTTCCCGACGCAAGTCCATCGATTGAACGATTCAACCAACTCTGACCCAAGCAAGCCATCATGCTGTTGATCATGGAGCAACAAAAAGCCCCCGCTGTGAGGCGGGGGCTTTGCGATTCAGTTGATCTGAATCGTTTTGTCTGTTCCAGAAGGAACAGGTTGATTCCAGATCAACCGATTGCAGGTGCTTGGAGTGCCACAGGAGTGGACTCAGCAGCTGCCAGGTCGAGGGGGAAGTTGTGAGCGTTGCGCTCGTGCATGACTTCCATGCCGAGGCCTGCACGGTTCAACACGTCGGCCCAGGTGCTCAGGACGCGGCCCTGACTATCAAGGATGGACTGGTTGAAGTTGAAGCCGTTGAGGTTGAAGGCCATGGTTGAAATGCCCATGGACGTAAACCAGATGCCGACAACAGGCCAGGCGCCCAGGAAGAAGTGGAGGCTACGGCTGTTGTTGAAGGAGGCGTATTGGAAGATCAGGCGACCGAAGTAGCCGTGAGCAGCCACGATGTTGTACGTCTCTTCTTCTTGGCCGAATTTGTAGCCGTAGTTCTGGGACTCGCTTTCGGTGGTTTCACGCACCAAGGAGGAGGTCACCAGTGAGCCGTGCATGGCGGAGAACAAGCTGCCGCCGAAGACGCCTGCAACACCCAGCATGTGGAAGGGGTGCATCAGGATGTTGTGCTCAGCCTGGAACACCAACATGTAGTTGAAGGTTCCAGAGATGCCCAGGGGCATTGCATCAGAGAACGAACCCTGACCGAAGGGGTAGACGAGGAAGACTGCGAACGCTGCAGACAGCGGTGCGCTGTAGGCAACACAGATCCAAGGGCGCATGCCCAAGCGGTAAGAGAGTTCCCACTGACGACCCATGTAGGCGGAAATGCCGATGAGGAAGTGGAAAATGACGAGCTGGAAAGGACCGCCGTTGTACAGCCACTCGTCGAGTGAAGCTGCTTCCCAGATGGGATAGAAGTGCAGGCCGATGGCGTTGCTGGAAGGAACAACAGCACCAGAGATGATGTTGTTGCCGTAGATCAAGGAGCCAGCGACAGGCTCGCGGATGCCATCGATGTCAACCGGAGGAGCGGCGACGAAAGCGATGATGAAGCAAATGGTGGCAGCCAGCAGGCAAGGAATCATCAAGACTCCAAACCAACCCACATAAATGCGGTTGTTGGTGTTGGTGACCCAATCACAAAAGGATGCCCAGTTGCTCTGGCGTCCGCTGCGAATTGCGGTGGACATGGAAGAAATAAAGACGGAAAAACCTTTCTCCAAATCGGAGAATGGCGTCTAAATCCTATGAAGACATACGCCAAAGTCTTCAACTCTCAATATTCCGAATTGGCTCTCAATAGAAGTTCATGAACAACTTCATGAACCCTTCATGAAGTTGTCTTTAGCGCCCACTGTCTGGATTGCTGAAGGAAGCCGGACCAGTCGAGCCGTTCTTCTGCAGCTGCACGGGCAACTAGCAGTGGTGCTTCACGCTTCAGCGATTCGAGATCAGGTTCTGAAACACCTGCGTTCACCGCCAACCAGTCCGCCATCGACCGACCGACGACCCGGGTGAGATAGGCCGCACTTAGGGATTGCATGACACCAGCAGCCAACCAGCTCCCTGCTTCTAGCTTTGCGAGCCCCAGCAACGTCTGGCTTGTCCACTCCACCACCCCTTGGGCCAAAGCAGCACGTGCCAAATGAGAAGCAGCCTCCCGAAGCACATCAGACTTGATCTCCGTCCCCCAAATATCTGACATTTCCTTGAGCATCAAACCGTTAGCCACAGCAACGGCGAGAAGATCCAAACTGGGGATCGGTGACACAAAAACAGAACCCGCCACGACCCACTGGGTGCGTTGCTGAAGTTGTTGAAAGCGAGTGCGACGAAGACGTTCCAAATCGGATTGCCAATCGCGATGCAGGGCTTCAAGCAGCCGTTGGCGAGCATCAGGAAGTCCCTGCGACAGGGATCTTCGCAACGGAGCCAGCGAGGCGCGGAGAGTGCTTGAGTTCCCGATTGGAACAACTCGGTCGCGCCAACGCTCTGGCAAAACCGTCACAATCTCAGAAATCGTCGTGTCGTGTGAATGGTTAGGAGCTGAATGCACCAGCAACCAGGCGGGCTGAGTTAGTGGAACTTGCTGAAGCCACAACAATTCAGCCGCCGTCAAAGGATTGGACAAGCTGAACAAGATCGCGTCGTGATCATGCAAAACATCAGGCCAATGCCGTTGGCCATCTGCACATACAAGAGGACGGCAGAAAGAAAGTTGAAGCGATCTCGGCCCCGAAAGACTTTCTTGAAGCAACAGAGAATCCGGTGCCGTTGACGGGTCAACACTCACCAGAGCCATCCGTTGAGGACCCGAACGGTCGACGACAGCTTGGAGCGATTCGCGACGACGCTCGTTGGCAGCCGGATCAACTTCAAACGACTCAAATTGCGCAAGCACTGTGTTGCAGCGTTCAACCCAACCGTCAACAGACCTTGGAGCCTTAAAGCCGGGTTTCGGGGAGCGTCCAATCCACAACACAACTCCACCCAACACCAGAAAACCAAGCCCTCCACCAGGAAGATGCACCACATCACTAAGTAACCACTGCCCGGCCATAACCCCACCAGCAGCTAATAGCAAAGGTCTGATGTAGGTCTTTGGTGCCAAGAAGATCTGCGGTAACGCAGCGGGGAGATTCAACGCAACGCACGAGAGACCAGAACCTCTCTTAGCTCAACTCAGCCTTGCAGACCAGAAAAATCGGCCAGACGGCGGACTTCTCCATACCGTGGGGGAACCCATTGATGTAACGGATGAGTGCCATGCAGGCCAAGGCCACCGTTGATCATCGTCAAGAAGTCCGACGGGTTCTCGCTGTAGCTCTCGTGGTCAATATCGTCGTGTCTGTCTTAAAGCTGGCCGTCGGTGTAGTGAGCGGCTCCTTAGCTGTGATTGCTGATGCAATGCACAGCGCGACTGATGCTTTGTCGAGCCTGACAGGACTGATCACCAACAGCCTCTCTGATCCACGGCCAGATCGCGACCACCCCTACGGACACCACAAATATGAGGCCGTTGGCGCCTTAGGGATTGCAGGATTCATTCTGTTCACAGCTCTTGAAATTTTGCTTCGTTCAGGAGAACGAATGCTGGAAGGATTTCCAGCAATACGAGTTAGTCCTCAGGAGTTAGTTGTCTTAAGTGTGGTCTTAGGATTCAATCTTTTACTTGCCGGCTACGAATATAGCGAGGGGCAACGTCTTAACAGCAGTCTACTGAAAGCCGATGCACAACATTCAGCCAGTGACGTCTGGACAACTGTTGTGGTGCTTGTCGGGATGGCAGGAGCCATGATTTTCAAGGTAAATTGGCTCGATATTGCCCTAGCGATTCCACTCGCATTGTTGTTAATTAAGGTGTGTTGGCAGGTCTTGCGCCAAACACTGCCATGGCTGGTCGATCACATCGCCATTGCTCCTGAATCCATTCACACTGAATGCATGGCAGTTCCTGGAGTACTTAACTGCCATGACATCGCGAGCCGGGGAGTTTTAGGTCAGCAGGTTTTTATCGACATGCACTTGATCGTGGATGCGGACGATCTGACCAGCGCCCATAAGATCACCGAACTTGTTGAAGAACGGCTCGATCAAAAATTTGGCCCTGTGCGCTGCACAATCCACCTCGAACCGAGGGACTATGTAGAGGACGGCATCACCTACATGGGAGCCCATGGATGAGTCCAAGTGGAGATCAGATCCACTATCGGGTTTAACCGACATCCAGAGATTCGGGCTAAAGGCCGTTCTCCAGGATGTGAATGCAGCGGATGGATGGTCATGGCAACGCCCTGTGCTGCTTCGGAATCGCTGCTGGATGCAGCTCAATCGCATCCAACTTGATCAACTGCACCGATTACTACCGCCAGATGGTCACGCCGAGGCGCCCGAGCTGGTGCACTATCAAACACTTTTGCGTGAGGGCATTGATCCTTTAGTGGCCCAACAAAGTTGTTGGGATGAATTCGGCATTGATGATTGCCAGCGGGCACTTCAAACCTTTTGGACGAGCCAAGAACGCCCGAATCACGGCTGGACAGCACAGCGATATCGAACCCTCGTGAGCCTCTATCGGGACTGCATTGAACGAGGCATCAACACCATTCCCATGTTGGTGTTGGCTCGCAAAGGAAGTTCAGAGCCCCACCAATTGCATTGGCTAACTGGCAGCCCACCGGTGATGCGTCACACTTGCGCCTAACGACAGGCCATGGGCCATGACTGATTCTTACAGCGATCCCCAGCAGCAGGGTGGACAACAGGGCGAGGGTCGCCGCGAAGGACAGCGCGGTCGCGGTACTCGTGGAGGCAACCGAGACGCTGGCGGGTTCCGCATCCGTTTGAGCGACAACGAAATGAGTGCAGCCAAGGCTCTCCAAGACGCCTTCAACCTGCGTTCCCCGGTTGCCGTCCTTGGTTTTGCTGTGCGCACGCTTGGTCAAATGCTCGCGGACGGACAACTCACCGAACTGATCGAGCAGCAACGGAGCCAAGCCCCTAGCGGTGGTCGACGCGACTCCCGCAACCGTCGTTCCGAAGACGATCGAGGCAGCCGTGGCTCAAAACCAGATCCTTTCGCTCGTCCCAGCAAGCCCAAGCCAGAGCCTGAAGCAGTTCCAGAAGCAGCGCCAGACTCTGAGCCTCAGCCAGAACCGACTCCTGAACAGGACGCCACACCAACAGACACCACACCGACGGACGCCACAACGACGGACGCCACCGCAGCGGATTCATCCTCCGAGGAGACGAGCAAGCCAACAGCAGACCCAGAGGCCTGATTGATGCCGCGGCCAAGGGTCCTCTCCGGTGTTCAACCGACGGGAGCACTGCATCTCGGTAATTGGCTTGGGGCCATCCGCAACTGGGTAGATCTGCAAGACACCCACGACACCTATGTCTGCGTCGTGGACTTGCACGCGATCACAGTTCCCCACGATCCAAGCCAACTCGCCGCGGACACCCGTTCCACCGCCGCTCTCTACCTGGCGTGCGGAATGGATCCTGAACGCTGTTCAATTTTTATCCAAAGCCAAGTCGCAGCCCACAGTGAGCTTTGTTGGCTCTTGAACTGCGTTACCCCGCTGAATTGGCTGGAACGGATGATCCAGTTCAAAGAAAAGTCGGTAAAGCAAGGAGACAACGTGTCCGTTGGCCTGCTGGATTACCCCGTACTGATGGCGGCAGACATCCTTTTATATGACGCCGATTTAGTACCGGTGGGAGAAGACCAAAAACAGCACCTTGAACTGGCTCGAGATATTGCCCAACAGCGCATCAACGCACGGTTCGGCTCCAAAGAAAATCCGGTGCTGAATGTTCCGAAACCGCTCATCCTCAAAGAAGGAGCCCGGGTGATGAGCCTGACCGATGGCCGCAACAAGATGAGCAAAAGCGACCCCAATGAAGGCAGTCGTATCACGCTGTTAGACCCTCCTGAGCTCATTACCAAAAAGATCAAGCGCGCGAAGACAGACCCCGAGCGAGGCCTTGAGTTCGGCAACCCCGACCGTCCTGAAACCGATAATCTCCTCGGCCTTTACGCCATCCTCAGTGAACAAGGGCGCGAGGCCGTCGCGACTCAGTGCGCTGACATGGGTTGGGGACAATTCAAACCCCTTCTAGCTGAAGCAGCTGTTGCTGCATTAGAGCCGATTCAAGGCCGCTACAAGGAACTAATAGACAACCCCGAGGAGTTGGATCTCGTCCTCGAGCAAGGCCGCCAAAAGGCCGAAGCCGTGGCCAACGCAACGCTGAATCGCGTCAAGAAATCCCTTGGGTTTGCCAGCAGCACTTAATTGGTAACTGCTTAACTGATTAACGGGGCTAATCAATTGGATCCATCTTCAGCCACACCAACAGCCATCGACAACAGCAGCAAACAAACCGAGTGAAGCCAAAGAGTCTTGCGAGACTCTCATCGTTTCTTCACTCGCATACACATATTGAAGAGCGAAAGTCAACCCCACATCGGCCGAACACTCCACACAACGCAACATCCCTTCATTGTGGGCTGACTTTGAGCGCTCTGCGTGTTTCAGCTGTTTCCAACTCTTGAATTCCGATCCATTCGCACGTTCGTAGCTTCCTCCATCTTTGGTGGCTTCTTGCTATGCGCCAGTGGCTCGTCTTTCTCGATCCAAACAGCAACCAAGGAAACAACGAACGCGTCTTCCCATGGCCTCTCACGGGCATCCTTGATTGCAAATACTGAAGATGCCCCCTACGAACTAACCCCTAAACGCCGCGCACTGCTCAACACGATCCGATATGCAGAAGGCACCTGGAAAGACGGACAGGACAAGGGTTATACGGTCATCTATGGCGGAGGGATGGTGAGCGATCTCTCACGTCACCCTGAGCGCGTCGTCGTGAAGCGATATTCCAGCGCCGCTGCCGGTGCCTATCAATTTTTGCCTGCCACCTGGAAAGGTGTAGCTCGAGAACTGGAGCTCGAAAGTTTTGAGCCTCAGCATCAAGATCAGGCGGCACTGCATCTCGCCAAACGTCGGGGGGCGCTCAAGGAGATTGATCAACGAGGTTTAACGAAAATCGCCATGGCAAAGCTGGCGCCTGAGTGGGCCTCTTTCCCCACCTCCACTGGCCTTTCGGCCTACGGGCAACCCGTGAAGAGCCACCAAGAACTCGCAAGTTTCTACAGCAAGAACTTGAACAGCTTGAAACGTCAGGTCAACGTCTGATTGCGTTGATACTTAGCCAGCTTGGCTGCCAATCCCCAGACCTCCGTCACAAGGCCATGCCAAGGGCTCATCGCACCCATTGACACCGCCATCGGTTGAGATGAGGCGCTGACTAAGGACCGTGTGGCCGTGATCGCCTTCTTGCCCTCTGTTAAACGTGCGGCCAACAGATCCCTCTCCGTTTTCCCCATCACGTCATCTGGGCAGCAGCGCAAGAGTTCATCCCCGCGTTGAAACCAGTGGTCAAAATCAGCCAACAACGATTCCAGGAGTTGGTCGAGAAGGATGCCCGCTTCGGATTGATTCGACGGATCCATGCAAGAAACTTGTAGCCACGCCCATAGGATGGCGGGCCTTGTTCCGGTTCCGGTGAGCAGCGCTGCAGTAACCACAACCGCCCCACTCGCGCCCGTGATTCTGCCGAAGACAAGCGAGAGCGCGCAGCTCCTCAAAATTCGTCACTCCATGAGCCATGTGATGGCAATGGCAGTGCAAAAGCTCTTTCCCGATGCTCAGGTCACCATTGGTCCGTGGACGGAGACTGGTTTCTATTACGACTTCGATAACCCCGAACCCTTCACGGAAGACGATCTGAAGGCCATCAAGAAGGAGATGGGCAAAATCATCGGCCGCAAGCTGCCCCTAGAGCGCATCGAGGTGAGCAGGGATGAGGCGGAGAAACGTATTAAAGCCCAAAACGAGCCCTACAAACTCGAAATTTTAGAGCGACTCCAAGAGCCAATCACCCTCTACACACTTGGGGATCAATGGTGGGATCTTTGTGCGGGCCCCCATGTTGAAAACACCAAAGAGCTTCACCCCAAGGCGTTCGAACTGGAAAGTGTCGCCGGCGCCTATTGGCGTGGCGATGAAACGAAAGCGCAACTCCAGCGCATCTACGGCACAGCCTGGGAAACGCCTGAGCAACTTGCGGAACACAAACGCCGCAAAGCGGAAGCGCTACGCCGTGATCATCGGCGGCTCGGCAAAGATCTCGACTTGTTTTCCATCGAAGATGAAGCGGGTGCAGGGCTGGTTTTCTGGCATCCAAGGGGCGCGCGCATGCGCCTTCTCATTGAAGATTTTTGGCGGCAGGCTCATTTTGAAGGTGGCTATGAATTGCTGTACACACCACATGTGGCAGACATCAGCCTCTGGAAAACATCAGGTCACCTCGACTTTTATGCCGAAAGCATGTTCGGCCCCATGCAGGTGGACGAAAGGGAATATCAACTGAAACCGATGAACTGTCCGTTTCATGTCCTCACCTATGCCAGCAAATTAAGGAGCTATCGCGAACTGCCGATTCGTTGGGCCGAGTTAGGGACCGTCTATCGCTACGAACGTCCTGGGGTCATGCATGGCCTGATGCGGGTTCGAGGGTTCACACAAGACGATGCCCACGTGTTCTGTTTGCCAGACCAAATTAGTGATGAGATTCTGCGAATCCTTGATCTCACCGAGCGCATTCTCTCCACATTCGATTTCAATAATTACGAAATCAACCTGTCCACCCGTCCCGAAAAATCAATCGGTAGCGAAGCCGTCTGGGATCTAGCGACAAAGGGGCTAACCGAAGCACTCGAGCGCAAAGGTTGGAATTACAAAATCGATGAAGGCGGCGGTGCTTTTTATGGCCCGAAGATCGATTTAAAAATCGAAGACGCCATCGGCCGAATGTGGCAGTGCTCCACGATCCAATTGGACTTCAACCTGCCCGAGCGGTTCGGTTTGGACTACGTGGCCGCTGATGGCTCAAAGCAACAGCCGATCATGATTCACAGGGCGATTTTCGGCTCGCTGGAACGGTTTTTCGGAATCATGACCGAAAACTATGCCGGTGATTTTCCCTTTTGGCTTGCCCCGGAGCAGATCCGCCTCTTACCCGTTACCGATGACGTTCAGCCCTATGCCGAACAGCTCCTCGACCAGCTCAAAACTGCTGGAATACGAGCCACGATCGATCAAAGCGGGGATCGCCTCGGCAAGATCATCCGCACAGGTGAACAAATGAAGATTCCTGTTCTCGCCGTGATTGGCGCCAAAGAAGCCGAACAAAACGCCGTCAGCCTGCGCAGCCGCCGTGATGGTGATCTCGGGGTCACTTCCGTGGACGCATTGCTTAACGCCGCAAAGTGGGCCAACACCGAGCGGCAACCTGGGCTCGATCTAAAACTTGGAGTGAATCCATGAGCTCCCCAGGCATTCAGTCCCTCAAGGACTTAAGTCGACTGCGGGAGGCGCCAAGCCTCGACCAAAGCACTGCCGAGCAACTCCTTCAGGAGCTGGAGGTGGCACTGTCCCAATCAAGTTGGTTCACCATTGGCGTGATGGCTCCCTCAGCCGATCAGGCCCTATCAAGCCTTCGATCCGTAGAGGCGAGTCAACAGTGGACATCGCTCGAGGTCGTTGAGACCACAACCGATGAGGGTCCCGTCTTCCTGAAGGCGAACCAACGCGGCGGCACCGTTCGGGTCAGGATCGAACATGGCTTGGGCTCAGGGATTTTGATTAGTGGCCACGGGGACGATGACACTCAGCCGGCCACAACATGGGGACCATTTCCCCTGGATTTCTTTGGCTAGACGCTTCGCACGAAGCGATTGGTTGCCTGTCTTGTGAGATTTATTCAGGGTGGAGTTTCCCTCCACACCTCGTGCATGGCCCTCTCAACACTGTTGGCCGGTGATATGGGAGGAACGAAAACCCTCCTAGCTCTTTACGGAATCAAGGACGGTCGGCTCACGCAGCTTTACCAGCAGCGCTTTATGTCCAGCGAGTGGACGTCGCTGGAACCGATGCTGAAATTCTTTTTAGACAAGCGACCGAGCGACATCGAAGCACCTGAACACGGATGTATTGCTGTGGCCGGACCGGTGAACAACCGAAGTGCACGCATTACGAACCTTCCTTGGCAATTAAACGAAGACCAACTGGCCGCTGCTGCATCGATACGCCAACTCGAACTCGACAACGATTTCGGCGTCTTGATCTATGGGTTACCCCACTTCGATGAAACCCAACAAGTTGTCCTCCAAGAGGGCGAAGTCCATGACGGTCCGATTGCCATTCTTGGCGCTGGAACGGGCTTAGGTATGGCTCGAGGGATCCGTATTGAAGGAGGGCTGATCGCCCTTTCGAGTGAAGGGGGGCATCGAGAATTCGCCCCGCGAACCGAAGAGGAATGGCAATTGGCCTGCTGGTTGAAACACGATCTAGGCGTTGATCGTTTGTCGGTGGAACGCATCGTTAGTGGAACTGGGTTGGGACATATCGCGACTTGGTTGCTCCAAAACCCCCACACCCAACAGCACCCCCTGCAACCCGTCGCGCAGGAATGGAGAGCCAATAAGTCCAGTGATTTGCCGGCCAAAGTGGGCATGGCAGCCGCACAAGGTGACCCATTAATGCAACGGGCCCAAACGATTTGGCTGTCTGCCTATGGGTCAGCGGCGGGGGACCTGGCACTCCAAGAACTCTGCACAGGAGGACTTTGGGTCGGGGGAGGAACGGCGGCCAAACAACTCGCAGGATTGCAGTCAGCAGCCTTTCTCAAGGCCCTGCGTCAAAAAGGTCGTTTTGAAACGTTCTTGGGAGGTTTAAGGGTCACCGCCGTCATCGACCCTGAAGCGGGTCTCTTCAGTGCAGCATGTCGGGCAAGAATCTTGGCTGAGTCAAGTGGGACACTGTCCTGAGTGGAGGATCAGCGATGGCGCAGCCGCGCATCGGCCAGAGAGTAATTGTGGACGTACCAGCAACGACCGCAAACCTGGGTCCGGGCTTCGACTGCCTTGGAGCTGCCCTTGATCTGAATAACCGCTTTGCCATGCGGAGAATTGAAGGTGGCGGAGAACGATTTGAGCTCATCATTGAAGGAAGTGAAGGCAGTCATCTCCGCGGCGGTCCCGAAAACTTGGTGTATCGGGCTGCTCAGAGGGTATGGAAGGCAGCTGGCCTAGAACCTGTCGCCCTCGAAGCTCGCGTCCGGCTTGCTGTACCGCCGGCTCGAGGCTTGGGCAGTAGCGCAACGGCAATCGTTGCGGGCCTAATGGGTGCCAATGCTCTAGTGGGAGAACCTCTCAGCAAAGAAAAGCTCTTAGAACTCGCAATCGATATCGAAGGGCACCCAGACAATGTGGTGCCGTCCCTACTGGGAGGCTTGTGCATGACGGCGAAAGCAGCGTCTCAACGCTGGCGTGTCGTGCGATGCGAATGGACCAGCACTGTGAAGGCTGTGGTGGCAATCCCTTCCATCCGCTTGAGCACAAGCGAAGCAAGGCGCGCCATGCCAAAGGCCATCCCCGTAAGTGATGCGGTGGTGAATCTCGGTGCCCTCACCCTTTTGCTGCAGGGACTGCGCACAGGCAGTGGAGATCTGATTTCAGACGGCATGCACGATCGCCTCCATGAGCCTTATCGGTGGCGCTTAATCAAGGGTGGCGACCAGGTAAAACAAGCCGCCATGGATGCTGGAGCTTGGGGATGTGCGATCAGCGGAGCCGGTCCGAGCGTCTTAGCCCTCTGCGCCGAAGACAAGGGAGTGGCTGTCAGTCGAGCGATGGTGAGAGCCTGGGAAGCGGCAGGCGTCGCCAGTCGGGCACCGGTGCTGAATGTGCAGACCACCGGCAGCCACTGGCAACCAGCAGATGATGAGTAGAACTACCCAAAAAACAATTTCAGCCCTGTTAGATTTGTTAAAGATTGCGGACATGGCATGGGTGATGGGATAGCTGCAATGGTCGAGACAGGAACAGCCTTTCCATGGCTTTCTTTGATTGTGCTGTTGCCAGCTGCGTCAGCTCTTCTCCTGCCCTTGCTGCCCGCAGACGACGACAAACCGTCCCCATGGCCTCGGAATGTCGCGTTCGGCGTTCTGCTTGCAGACCTACTCCTGATGATGGGAGTTCTGGCGACCCAATTCGACCCGACCCAGTCCGGCCTTCAATTGGTGGAGCGGGTGAGCTGGGTGCCAGCGATTGGACTCGAATGGTCCCTTGGGGTGGACGGTCTCTCAGCGCCATTGGTGGTCCTGAGTGGATTAGTCACCCTGCTTTCGGTTTGGGCGAGCTGGACGATTGAGCGCAAATCACGGTTGTATTTCGCGTTACTCCTTGTTCAAGCTTCAGCTCAAGGTCTTGTTTTTCTCTCCCAAGACTTCCTTCTCTTTTTCTTGGCTTGGGAGCTTGAACTGGTCCCCGTTTATCTATTGATCGCAATCTGGGGAGGTCAAAACCGTCAATACGCCGCAACGAAATTCATTCTGTATACCGCCGTTGCTTCGTTGCTGATCTTGATCAGTGGCCTTGCACTGGCCCTATCCGGGGATGTATTCACGCTGAATCTGAGTGAACTCATTTCGCGGTCTGCTGGCGGAAGTTTTGGGTTGCTTTGTTATCTCGGGTTCTTGGTGGGATTCGGAGTGAAATTGCCGATGTTCCCTCTCCATACCTGGCTTCCCGATGCCCATGGTGAAGCGAATGCTCCGGTGTCGATGCTTCTGGCTGGTGTTCTCCTAAAAATGGGCGGCTACGCGCTGCTGCGTTTCAACGTTCAAATGCTGCCCGAAGCGCACCAAACCCTTGCGCCGGCCTTGGTGATTTTGGGGATCGTGAACATCGTTTACGGCGCACTCAACGCGTTTGCCCAAGACAACGTGAAACGGCGCATTGCCTGCAGCTCCGTGAGCCACATGGGCTTTGTTTTGGTTGGAATTGGCGCCGTTGATGCGCTTGGCATCAGTGGAGCGATGCTGCAAATGGTGAGTCATGGGCTCATTGCAGCCGCCATGTTCTTCGTTACTGGGGTGTTCTACGAACGCACCAAAACCCTCTCCATCCCAAACATGGGAGGACTGGCCAAAGCCCTCCCCATCACCTTTGCTTTTTTCTTGGCCAGCTCGTTGGCATCCCTTGCCCTTCCAGGCATGAGCGGATTTATCAGCGAGATCACCGTGTTTTTAGGAATTACAAGTCAGGAAGCATTCACCTCCACCTTCCGCTCGATCACAGTCCTCCTCGCTGCCATCGGCCTGGTGCTCACGCCGATGTATCTGCTCTCCATGTGCCGTCGCATCTTCTTTGGCCCACGAATTCCAGCCCTCGCAAGTGTTGAAGACATGCGGCCCCGTGAATTGGTCATCGGATTGAGCTTGCTCGTGCCCACCCTCGTGATTGGTATTTGGCCCCGAATCGCTATGGACCTCTACGAAGCATCAACCGATGCCATTGCCCTGCCCCTCCTGATCGGCTGATTGAAATGGCACAAACCTTCTCACCCCTTCTCCAAGGACAAGGTCTTCCTGAATTCCGCGCCATCACCGCTGACCAGGTGAAGCAAGACATCCCGGTGATCTTGAAGCAAGTGGATGAAGCCTTCACGACCTATGAACGTCGCCTTGAAGCCATCCTTAACAGCGAAACTGCCTTGGATTGGTCCACCGTGATGGGACCCCTGCAGGAGTTCGGAGAGCGTCTCCGTTGGAGCTGGGGTGTCGTCTCCCATTTGAATGGAGTCTGCAATTCATCTGAACTGCGCGCCGCCCATGCCGATCAACAACCCGAGGTTGTGCGGCTTGGCAATCGCCTTGGACAAAGCCAGGTGCTGCATTCGGCCCTGACCCGTCTCCAAGAGTCACCCGTCGTTGCACTAACGCCCACCCAATCAAGAATTCTTCGCTCTGAATTGCTGTCGATGCAACACCGTGGAGTTGGACTCTGCGGCGATGACAAAGCCAAATTCAATGAAGCCAGCGAACGACTAGCAGCCCTCTCCACCCAATTTGGGAATCATGTGTTGGACGCCACCCAGGAATGGACCCTGAAGTTGACCTCAAGAGACGAGGTCGCCGGACTTCCTCAGCGGGCCCTTGAGGCCCTTGCATCCGCCGCCAAAGAAGCAGGAGAGAGCGCTGCCACAGCCGATGCAGGCCCTTGGTTGCTTGGCCTCGACATGCCCCGGTATCTCCCGTTTCTGACCCATGCCAGCAATCGATCGGTGCGCGAAACGGCCTATCGGGCTCATGTGGGGCGTGCCAGCAGCGGCGAACACGACAACCGCGCACTCATCGAGGAAATCCTCTCCTTAAGAGGGCAACAAGCCGCTCGATTGGGCTATGCCCATTGGGCAGATGTGAGCCTTGCCAGCAAGATGGCGAAGGACGTGGACGCCGTCGAGGGGTTGCTTGAGGAATTGCGGGTTGCTGCCTTTCCTGCGGCCGAACGCGAACTCGACGATCTCAAGGCCATCGCGCGACGCCACGGTGCGGCCGAAGCAAAAGAACTCGCCCCTTGGGATCTCCCGTACTGGAGCGAAAAATTACGCCAAGAGCGGTTTGATTTGGATCAAGAGGCACTTCGTCCATGGTTCCCGTTGCCGCAGGTTCTTGATGGCCTCTTTGGGCTCTGCAACAGGCTTTTTAATGTGGTGATCGAAGCCGCCGATGGGGAGGCTCCGATCTGGCATCAAGACGTTCGTTATTTCCGCGTGCAACGGCAAGACGGCACCCCACTTGCCTCGTTTTATCTCGATCCCTACAGCCGACCGGCCAGCAAACGCGGTGGGGCCTGGATGGATGAATGCCTTGGACGGAGAACAAACCCCGACGGCACCCATGTGCTGCCTGTGGCCTACCTGATTTGCAATCAAACCCCTCCCGTCGAAGACACCCCGAGCTTGATGAGCTTCGAAGAAGTGGAAACGCTCTTCCATGAATTTGGCCATGGTTTGCAGCACATGCTCACCACGGTTGATGAACCGGAAGCCGCCGGCATTAGCAACGTGGAATGGGATGCCGTTGAGCTGCCAAGCCAATTCATGGAGAATTGGTGCCTTGATCGTGCCACCTTGATGGGGATGGCACGCCATTGGCAAACCAACGAACCTTTACCTGAGGACGAGTTCCAAAAACTGCGCAAAAGCCGCACATTCAACGCTGGTCTGGCAACGCTTCGCCAAGTGCATTTCGCCCTAAGCGATCTTCGCCTTCATAGCCGCTGGACGCCTGAACTTGGCATCACTCCTGATGCATTACGCCGGGACGTTGCAACCACCACCACGGTGATGGAACCCATCCCTGAAGATCAATTTCTCTGCGCCTTTGGCCACATTTTTGCTGGTGGGTACTCAGCTGGGTATTACTCCTACAAATGGGCTGAGGTCTTAAGCGCCGATGCATTCGCTGCCTTTGAGGATGCTGGTCTCGACAATGAACAGAAAGTTCAATCCACTGGGGCTCTCTTCCGAGACACTGTTCTCAGCCTTGGCGGAAGCCGCTCGCCGTCTGAGGTCTTCGAAGCCTTCCGCGGGCGCCCTGCAAGCACCGAAGCATTAATCCGACATTCCGGCCTGGTGAACGCCTAAGGCCAAGGGTTGATCAGGACTGGTTCACCGCTTTGCCAATGATTCTCAAGGCATTCGGATGCTTCATTAATTGATGGTGCGTCCAAACAGGAATCTCTTGAATCGATCCTTGTGGCAGCACAGCCTTCCATCCAGGGCACACCATCAAATCCCAACGGCAGAAAAAACTGTGACATTCCACAGGCGACAACTGATCGGAACGGCAGCGCAAATGGTGTAAGAGTCGACTGCCAATTTTCATGTCAGCGGCGCCTGGTAGGAGCACACGCGGAATGGCTTGGGCCATCATCGTGCCCTGATGGGGACTTCCCACACTGAAAAAGCGGCGGGTCCGAGCTGCTCCTCCCAAGTCCTGAAGCCAGATCCGGCCAATGATTCCGCCCATCGAAAAACCCAGAAGATCGACGCATGTGTCGGCGCCAAACCGATGGCGGATCTGCTCATCCAACCGCTGGGCCAACTGACGCAGGGGCACGTCCCCAAGACCATGGGGGAGATGGGGCGCCAACAAGTCTCGTTGCGATTGATCCATGGCCTGAATCAATCGATGAAACACCCTTGGTCGGTCCCAAAGACCATGGACCAAAACGAGGGGGATCATGGCGTTGGTGGCATCCCACCACCACGGGATCGCTCAACCGCAACCAAACCACGAAATCCAGGCACCGGCGCCGAACACTTCGTGAGGCGCAACCCAATTGGGACGGGGCCGTAAAGCTCCTGCAACCGATCGAGCACCTGTTCACTGAAATGCTCAATGGTGAGACAGCAAATCTCCCGAGCCAGCCTTTGCAAGGCCTGGATCGCCAGGCTGTAATCCAGGCTGGTGCTCAAATCATCTGCCGCAGCCGCTGAGCTGAGATCCAGTTGAAATTGGATGTCCAAGCAAAACCATTGGCCATCTCGGCGTTCTTGCTCAAGCACACCCACATGTGCCCACAGCTCTAAATCACGGATCTGGATGGCATCCATCAGAGCGGTAGATCCTGATGGGTGAACGCACGACGTCCGACGGCGTAATCCGCCGCAATGTGACCATCCCCTCGGAGTCGATAGCGGTAAGTCACCAAACCCTCGAGCCCCACAGGCCCTCGTGGCGGGAGTGTTTGCGTGCTGATGCCAACTTCAGCTCCAAACCCATAGCGAAAACCATCGGCAAACCGGCTGGAACAGTTGTGATAGACCCCGGCACTATCCACAGCAGCCAAGAACCGGTCAGCCGTGGCAAGGTCCTCGGTCAAGATCACCTCGGTATGGCGAGAGCCATACCGGCGAATGTGTTCGGTAGCAGCGGCCAGGTCGTCGACCACCCGCACCGAGAGGGTGAGATCGAGATACTCCGTTGACCAGTCCTCCTCCTTTGCTGACTCCTTCACGCCCAAGGATTGGCTCGCCGCATCTCCCCGGAGCGTGACCCCTGCTGCCTGGAAAGCAGGAACGGCCTCCGCCAGAAAATCAGCGGCAATGCTGTGATGCACCAACAGCGTTTCGATGGCATTGCACGCCGCTGGATATTGGGTTTTGCTGTCTACCGCCACACGCGTGGCCTTTGTCACATCAGCAGCAGCATCGACATATAAATGACAAACCCCATCGGCATGGCCCAACACGGGTATGCGGGTGTTGTCTTGAATAAAGCGCACCAACTCATTGCTTCCCCGAGGAATAATCAGGTCCACAAGCCCATCGAGACGCAACAGTCCCAAGCTTTCCTCTCGGGTCGTGAGCAGCGCGAGAGCATCCGGCGAAACATCGCTCTCCTCTCGAGCCAGGCCCGCTCGAAGGGCGTCCATCACCGCCTCGTTGGTGCAACGGGCCTCACTGCCCCCTTTTAGTAAGGCACCGTTACCAGAGCGAATGGCCAGAGACGCAATCTGAACCACGGCGTCAGGCCGTGCCTCAAAGATGACGCCTACAACACCAAGGGGCACCGTGATGCGCTCTAACACCAGATCAGTATCGAGCTCCCTGTGGAGTTGGCGAAGGCCGAGGGGATCAGACAGTGATGCGACTTTTCGGACGCCATCAATTGACGCCTGAAGTTTGGTGGCATCAAGCTTCAAACGAGCCATCAGAGCTGAAGCGAGCCCCTCTGCCGCAGATCGCTCCAAATCCTGGGCATTGGCGGCCACGATCAATGACGATCGCTCCTGCAAAGCATCCGCCATGGCATGAAGGGCGCGAGATCTCTGCCCGTTGTTGGTTTGGCCCAGCTCTACAGCGGCCAACCGCACGGCTCCCGCCCGAGCAAGCAATTCAGCTGAAGGCTCTGGAACGGTGTTCATCGCGGCGTTCATGCGTCACGTTCCCCATCATCGTCTGCGGAGATTGAGCTCGATTGGGACATCTCACATCTCGGGTTCAGCCACTGAGACGCTGCAACGCCAAACGAGCAGCGCCAAGACGGCCAGCACCATTACCAAGCGCACAGGCCTCGATCGATAGCCCTTCCCGTGACACAGCCTGAACACGGGCCTCCACTTCACGCCGAACGTCAGGGAGAAAGTGAGCGGACGCAGCAGCCAAACCACCGCCGAGGAGAACACGCTGAGGAGTGAACACATAAACCAACGACGCGATCCCAACGCCAAGGGTTGTTCCGTACTGCTGCCAGATGGCCTTTGCCTGAAGATCACCAGCGTCGGCTCGATCACTCAGTTCTCTGGGATCGACGTCACAAAGACGTCGCAACGCCGCAATGCTGGCGAACTGCTCCAAAGATCCCTGGTTGCCGCTGTTGCAAGGCGGACCATCCGGATGAATGCCAATCAAACCGGGCTCAGCCGCGGCACCGTTATGGCCGGTGAATAACGCACCCCCAAGAATCACTCCCCCCCCAACACCTGTTCCAAGGGTGAGCAACACGACATCCTCGAATCCTCTAGCCGCCCCAAGCCAGGCTTCCCCAACCACGGCACAGTTTCCGTCATTCGCGAGGGTGACTTGACGTTGCAATCGAGGTTCCAACCAATCCGCCAAAGGGACGTCGTCCCAACCTGAGAGGTTGATGCAAACCCTGGCGACCCGTGCATTGGCATCCATCGGCCCGGGCAAACCAACACCGACGAGATCGGCGAGATGATCGGGGTCCAGCTGGTCGATCGCTTCACACAAGGCCATCGTTACCGCCCCAGGAACTGGAGGTTGAGGCGTCGGAATTTGCAGTTCTGCCAGCACATCCCCAGAACGGTTGAAACGCGCCAACTTGATCGCCGTCCCACCCAGATCGATACCGATGACCTGATCAGAGGACATCGTTAAAACCGGAAGAACACCTGAAATTGGCTTTGCCAGGTGCCATTGGTATCCATCGAACCCGTCACATTCGTATTGGGGGTGACTTGGTAGCTCACCGTGGCCTGAGGAGGGACATCGGAATTATTCGGTGCCGCGATCACGGACAGGTCAAAGCGGTCGCTGACATCCAAACCAATTTCAGTCACCAGGGTGAAGGTGGGAGGGACGAGGCCAGAGGTGCGTTCCTCTTCTGATTTCACTTCAGGGTTGACGTAAGTGGGGAAGAGCGCGATCTGCATTCGTTGGCCAAAGGCGTCCGTGAGCGTTCCAATCACTGGCGAGAGCAAAGACTGACCCACCACCGTGGCCAAGGCCGCACCCCCTCCTCCTGCCAAACCGGTTAAGGAGTTGCCACCAATTAATCCCATCAGCTCAGCTTTACCCATTGGTGGAGAACTGCGCAGCTTGAGATCTCCCATGAAGCGATCGGCCCGTCCAGTGGCCTCCACGGTGATGCGAACGAGATTTAATTGACCATCACCGATCGACAGAGCGCCAAGTCCATTGGTCTCAAACACGTTGGCGGTGGTTGCCCGGTCGGACTCGCCGATGCTGACGCCATCCGACACCCGCGCTTTCATTGCGACATCGACGTAGGGAACGAGCCCCATAGAAGGGGTAAACACCGCCACATTCGAAACCTTTGAATCCAAAATGAATGTCGTGGTGAAAAGGGTGACGCGTCCTTTTTCAAGTCGAATTAAGCCGCGCGCTTGCAATGACGGATCCAACGGTCCGTTAAGTAGAAGTTGTCCACCACCACGGAAGCTGATGAAGGGGGGCATCTTCACCTCTAAGTCCGGACCCAAGGCCAGCCTGAGATTTTCAAGGCGCACGGCGGGCAGGTTTGGCATCAAGTTCTTCAGCCGCTCCTGCGAGGCAGGCAACGGTGTACCAGGACCCATCAACACCAAGGGATCCTTGAAATCCCACTTCTCCTCCACAAGGTTGATCATGGACACGTCGGAGGGTGTGTCGTCCGAAGCACCGGACTGATTTGCCGGCAAGAGACCTGGTCTCAAGCTCCCTTGTCGGGCTTTAGCCAACACCCCCGATCGCGGCGTGATCAATCCATCGGACAGGGTGAGTTCACCGCCAATCGACGGCCGTGCCAAAGCCCCTTTGACAATCAGAGTTCCATCGACCTGATAGCGCGCAATCTCCTGACGGATCTTGGCCGTCGTAAGCGCAAAGGTGAGTGGACTCTCCACCACTTTCTCTTGAAATAAACCAATGGATCCAGCTCCGCTCAGGGTGCCGTCGGAACCCACACGAGCCTCGAGCCGCTGAAGTTCAAGCCGATCAAAATCAAAGAGCATCGAGGCATTAATTCGGCTCACGTTCTGCTGTCCCAGCGTGATGTTGCCGTCCGACACCACCACGAAGCCATTGGCCACAGGCTGGGTCAGCGAACCCCGCAAAATCAGACGTAGATCTGTACTGCCTGCCTGAATTTTGACGTTGCCTCCCGATAAAGCCGCCAGGTAGTTCAAGGCATCTCCATGGCTTTCCACCTGAAGATTGAGCTCAGACGAAGGATCAAACGGGACAGCGCCATAGATCGCCACCACTTCATCGCTCTCACCACACTTCAGGGCCAAATCCAGCCGAAGGGCTTGGTCTTTGACGACCAGCGAATCACGCTCAAAACGAAGCGGCTGATCGCCAAGGGTCGCCGACTCCAAGGTGAGGGAAGAACGAATCAGCGGCGATTCACCCCTGAGGTCATAACTCCCCTTGGCCCCTAAAGCCCCCTTCATCATTGGTGGAACAGGGGCAATCAGCGCCAGCAAGGGAAAGGGCAGATGCAAGAAGCTGAAGTTCCCCACCCCCCCAAAGAGAGGACCCTTCACGGTTGCTACAACCGGTTCCAGCTGCAGAGCTTGGGCTTGATCGTCACCATTAGTCCAGAGATGCGCTTTGGCTTGAACATCAGCCACAAGCTCCTTCAAGCGCGGACCTTTCAAGGTGGCAACTGCATCGAGCCGTCCTTCAAGACGTTCCAACTGCGGCCCTTGATCTGGGTGAGCTAGGGCGTACACCCTCAACGCCTGACGCGCCTTGATCAGGGCCTTCAATTGGCCGTCTAACGACCCACCGAACGTATTAATCACCAACGTTCCAAGATCATCAGCACGACCCAAGGGCACTCCATCAAGACGGACTGGACCGCGCAGTTGACGGGATAAACCCAGAAGCCAATTCACGTCGAGTCCATTGGCATCAACCCGACTGTTAAGTGCCCCATTCACCACCCCCTTGGCATTGATCGTGAGCGATCCAAGAAGAGGCGAGAGGACGGCATTTGCTTCAAACCGGCCGTTCTGAAGCCCCCCCTCCAATACAGCTTTTTGCATCGCAAGAGCCCCGATGCGTGGTGCCTCGACCGTGAGCCTGCCGTTCAAGCTCAACGGCGCGAAAGCCAGTTGACCGGAACCGTTGAGCTCGCCTGCAATGGACTCAAAGCGTTGTTGAGTTGGGATCGCAACCTGGATTCCATCGAGCGTTAATCCGGCAGCGTCCCAGCTGTATCCCCGCTGATCACCCTTCAGGCGGAGAAAGCCCATACCGCGCTTGAGCCGGAGGGAAGAGGGCCAGCCATTGGCAGCAAAATCGGCAGTGAGTGCTCCATCAGCAAACGAACTCGCCGAGGCCATCTCCAACTGGGCCCCATCACCAACCCCCCCCTCAAGACGTCCACTCCAGAGTTCCGATAGAGCAATAGAACTCACCCGCGGTTGATCGAGGCTGATGGCGAGGTTCGGCTGCAAAGCATCCAGCGGTCCGGCCAAACGACCGCGCACGGACAACGTGCCCCCAAGCGGCGTCCCAACCAAAGCTGATAGACGTTGAAGATCGAAGGATTGGAGCTCGAGCCCCGCCTGCAGATCGCCGGTCTGCACCATTCCGTCAGACCAGGCAAGTGGCAAGTTTGCTGAGGCACGCATCAACGGACTGCTGAACTGATCAAGGTCCAGCACCGAACGCGCTGCAGACCATTGAGCCTTCAACGACCAACGGTCCAACAACGGGTTCTTGGCTTGAGCAAATTTGAGTTGCACTCCGGGGGAATTGATCGGCCCGTTAATCGCAAGCTCTCCTTCGACCGGAGCCGCTACACCCAATGTGGCCTGGAGGGAAGGAACTTGTTCCCAAAAGGCAGGAAGCATCAAAAACTCAGTGCTTCGAAGCTGCGTGCGTTGCCCCAATTCGCCGGACACAGCCAAACGCGCCCCTGGTGCCTTTAACCCCAGATTTCGAATTACCAAACGAGGCTGAGCGGATGGGTCAAGAACGACCCTTCCATCCCCCTGAAGAGAAACCGGGCCCTGCAACATTGATGTGGGCTTGGGACTGAATCGCCCCGCCACACGCCAAGTAGGAGCTGCCCAAGGCCCCGCAATCTGAACATTCAGCGCGTCATCGTTTGATCGGCGACGCACAGCCAACTTGAACTGCAGCCGCCTTTGAAATTCAATCGACCCTGATGCTGTGGTCGTTATGTCACCACTTCGCATCTGCACAGGTGCAAGTTGAACACGCTCTTTTTGACATTCCAAGCGAATCCGACCCGAGCGAAGTTCGCTGGGAAGGGCCGTCGTCTGCACCCGAAAACGATTGATATTGAGATCCCCTTCGCATCCCAACGTTTTGCCAGACCAACGCAACCGCAGATCACCATCCAGCTGCCCACCAACAGCAGCTTCGGCCGACAACGGCAAGAAGGCCGCAAGCCTGTTCAATTGAATGGACTTGGCACGGGTACGAAGGTCGAACTGGGGTCGATCCCAACGACCACTGCCGTCCAAACGCAACGTCCCCGCCTGTCCCAACCAACTCACGCTGGACGACGTCTGAAAACTGGAGTCGTCGAGCCGAATCGCTCCGCGACTTTGAAGCGCTAATTCATCACTACCCGGCTTAAGGGTGAACCGTGCAGGCTGATCAAAGGAATAACGAAGCTCAAGATTGGGAGGGGGATTCTTGCTATTGGACCCGCCGAAGGTCCAATAGCGCCCAGCGTCGTTGCGTTGAAGTTGTGCCTCTAATCCACGAAGTTTCAAGGCAACCACGGGTTTCCAGCGTCGCAAGCTGGCCAGGGGATCCAACGTCACCGTGAAGCCAGCCAAACGAACCTGCGAAGGATCGACCGTGGAGGGCGAGATACGGCTTGGACCGAACGCCAGTCCAAATGGGCGAAGACCTTGGTACGCACCGATGCGGATCGGATGACCGACGGGCCCAGCAAGAGAACGCTCCAGGGCTGGCCGCCATCGATCAACTTCGGCTGCAGTCCATCGATCCATGGCATGCAGTCCAACGACCCCTGCACTGATCAGGAGAAAGCCGCCGGTGATCGGAAGGACTTTTCGCCGCGTTATCCGCATCAAACGCGACAAAGGGCACCAAGGCAGGCGCAATATAAGGAGACTGTCGAAAAGACACCAGACTTGATGGCCCTTGATCAGCTGCTCCTCACCGCAGCGCCATGGTTGGCCTGGACGGGCCTCGGGCTCGCTGGCCTCACCGTGGTGGGATTTATCGCTCGCTGGGGAATTCGTTTCCGACTCGTGGGGGTGAGCAGCTTTACTTTTTTATTGGCCATCAGCAGCTGGGCCTTCGGGGTCAGCTACACCCCGCCGGTTGTGATTGAAGGAGCTGTTCGGGCTCCGATTGTTTTTGATAACGGCAGCGATCTTGTCATCGCACAAATCCCCATCGACATCGATCCTGCATCGATCACCCCAACGCTCGAACAAATCGCTGGCAATTTGCGTGGATCTGGGCGAGGGAGCCGCACCGTTGTTGTGCGCTTAAGGGGTATCGAGTCCATCGGACAAGGCGTCGGCCGACCCGTGATTCTTGGTGAAACAGTGCGTGACTTCCAAGCTGCTTCAGGGGAATGACATCGCCCACAACGCAGCCGTTCAAGGATCTACCCCAGTCGTTCCGACGGGAACAGCAAGAACTCCTACGGGCAGGAATCACAACCTGGCCTGCGGTGCAAGCCATTGATGAGCTGCAGCTCAGTCGTCTTGCCAGGAGCGGACTGGCATCAGCGCGCAACCTCAAGCGATTACGCGGCATCGCAACGTTGGTTTGTGCTCTAGACCTTCCCCCCCAGGATGCAGCGCTTCTGATGCACGCTGGAATCGCTTCGATTCCGGCCTTGGCCAGCTGCACTCCGGAGCGTTTGGTGCGACAAACAGGACGACTTGAGCGCAGTCTGGGAACCCGTCGCCAAGCCGTTGTTGATCTGAACGTGGCTCAAGACTGGATCAACCGAGCCAAACAACTCATGAACTGACCTCAGACCATCCCCACCCAAAGAAAGGACTGTTTATTGATGGAGAGCGTCTAGGGATCTGATGCGAAACGTTTTAATCGGATTAGCCCTATTCGGCTTGCAAACGAGCGCTGTTTCCGCCAGCTCTGAACTGCTGAAGGACGTCAAGAGAAATCCACAGCAAGCCAAAGGCATGTGCAGCGATTTCAAAACATTCAATGAGAATGGCGAATCGGCCTATTCAAAACAATCCATCGACTCGATTGCGAAGAGTCGCAATTTGAACCACGACGATGCCGAAATTTTGGTGACATACGTCGTGGGCATGCACTGTCCAAATGTTCGCTGATAGCCCAGCGATTCGATCTCGGGATCAGAGCCTGATCCTTACCGATGGTGTTCGGCTGATCTCCAAGCTTTGGTTTCCCGAATCGGGAGGTTCGTGGCCGGCGTTGTTGATGCGCCAGCCCTATGGGAGACACATCGCTTCAACAGTGACCTATGCCCATCCAGCCTGGTGGGCCCAGCAGGGCTTTCTTGTTGTCGTCCAGGACGTTCGCGGGCAAGGCGATTCCGATGGCGTTTTTAGTGGCTTCTCCCAAGAAGCGAACGACACAGCAGAAACCCATGCCTGGGTGCGCGCTCTCCCCGAATGCAACGGAAAGCTGGGTTGCTACGGCTTCTCCTATCAAGGCCTTACGCAACTTCTCGCACCAGCCAATTCTCCGCCACCGGATTGCTTTGCACCAGCGATGGCAGGACTCGATGAGCGTGACGACTGGAGCTGTTCAGGAGGTGCTCATTGGTGGCATCTCGGGCTGGGCTGGGGCTTGCAGCTAGCCGCCCTTCAAGCCAAACGACGTGGTGATGATCAAGCCTGGTACAAAATTCGTCGCAGCCTTGAAGACGGCACTTATCTCAGGGAAGGTCCCAACCTGCTGAAGGAGAACGATCCTCAAGGCATGGCATGGACATGGCTCCAGCGCGACCCTCGGAATCGTGATCACTGGCCGATCCATCCCGTTCAATCCAGCTGGTTAAAGCAACCCATGTTGTTGCTGGGTGGATGGTGGGATCCCCATCTTTCAGGGCTCCTGGAGCTTTGGCAGAGAAGCAAAGCTGCTGGCGGTTCTCCAGAACTCATGGTGGGGCCAGCCACACACTTGGAATGGTGGCCAGGCGTTCAAACACAACTCTTGCGCTTCTTCAGCCAACACCTGAAGGGAGCGGACATCGTGCGCTCAACCCAGCGAACGCATTTTTGGAACATCACACAATCCTGTTGGCAAGAGGAATGCACGCCTCCGGCGATCAAGTGGTCACTGCAAAGCTCGGGGCTGGCCTGCACCGATCCCACCCACGGAGTACTCCAATCAAATTGTTCCGGGATGGGAACCGAGTGGATCGTGCACGATCCCTGGCGCCCCATGCCTGCCATCGGCGGACATCTCAGCCCGAGTGCTGGGCCTGCAGACAGGGCAACGCTGGACCGTCGCACCGATGTAGCAACGTTCAACACTCCGCCACTAACAACGGAACTCCAGCTCTTCGGCCACCCCCAATTAAGCCTCAGGGCTCAAGCTGACCATCCCGGATTTGACCTCTGCGTCAGTCTTTCTCGTTGCTGTGAAGGGGGGAGCACGGCCGAGCAACTCAGCACCGGCGTTTTAAGAGTTCTCGGGAGCAGAGCACAAATGGCCTTGGAGCATGTCGTGCAACTGCAACCCCTACTGGCCACCTTGAAAGCCGGGGATCAACTGCGGCTCTCCATTGCCGCAGCTGCCTGGCCTGCCATTGGAGTCAATCCCGGTGACGACACCACGCCATCGGGTGCACCCTCTCCCCAACACCGTGTGGTGACACTGACATTGCATCTCACTGACTCCAAGCTGCAGCTCATCCCGATGAACTCCGGCAAACTGGATGGCGAGTGATTCGTCCTGCCGTGAAGCTGTCCGCCGCCCTGCTGGCTCTCGTTCTTTCAGCCCCAATGGGTATGGCCGCTCCACAGGATGGAGAGCAGCTCACAACAACTGAACTGTCCGCAACTGAAGCCACCGCTGCCGCCGAGCTGGCGTTAGGGGCCCTCAAAGATCGGGATGGGGATGAACTGCATGGAGCCCTGGCCGAAGCGGTTCGCACCAGCGTGAGCAAAGACAAGGTTCAACAGCGTCTCAACAAGCTCACCAGCATTCGCCGCACCCGCGTGGTGGGGGTTGCTCCTGGGTACAACACGACAACCATTGATGCGGTTGTGGTGACAGCAGATGGCGATCAACCCCTGTTGATGGTGCTCGATGAAGATGGGAAGTTGCTGGCCTGGAAATGGAGTCAACAGGTCCAACCGATTGAAGCCACAGCTCTTGAATTCGTTCGACACCTTGTTGCAGAACAGTGGGTCTTCGCCAGGAGCAAACTCTCTCTCCAATTGCAAGAAGAGCTGTCTCCAGCTGATCTGGAGCGCAAATGGACCAAGCTCAATCGCGTTTCCGGCGGCTTCCGTGAGCTGAAGGATGCGGTGATTGCTAGCCAGGGAGGGGACCAGCAGTTGGTACTGGTTGCTGTGGCGTTCGGTAAAGCGACGTCCAACCTTTTTGTGATCTTCGATGAACAAGGTCGGATCATCAACGTCGACATCTCGAGAGATTTCGTCTGACTCCCAACGAACCGATCACGAAAAGCGGCTTAACATCGCGCCACTTCATATCTCACACATGGGTGGCGCTGCGGTCCTCGACTGGATGGTTCAGGACGGCGAACGGCTAGAGAATTGCCGTCACGACCACCCCCTGTCAATACTGGGCCCGCAGCCCGGGGACCAGGGATGGACCGTGCGGGTCTGGATGCCCGAAGCTCAAAAGGTGACCCTTCTGCTCGGCAGCGAAGAGATCGTCACATCCACCCCCAACCACCCATGGATTTTTGAGGCTTCGACATCCTCAGATCCAGGCACCAACTACAAGGTGCGAGTTGTGCGGGGAGGGATCACGCACGAACAACATGATCCTTGGGCTTTTCGCCAAGAGTGGATGGGGGAGATGGATCGCCATCTCTTTGCGGAAGGAAATCATCACCACATCTGGCAACGGATGGGGGCTCACCTCACCCAGATCGATGGCATCAATGGGGTGATGTTCTGCTTGTGGGCACCGAACGCCCTAAGTGCTTCGATCCTCGGCGATCTCAACTCTTGGGACGGGCGCCATCACCCGATGCAAAAACGTCTCGGGGGAATCTGGGAATTGTTCATCCCCGGATTAGACGCCGGCACCCTTTACAAATACGAAATTCGCTCCCAGCAAGGGCATTGCTATCAGAAAGCGGATCCCTACGGGTTTCAACACGAGGTTCGGCCCGATAACAGCTCCGTTGTGTCACGGCTTGAGGGATACAACTGGTCCGACGCTGGTTGGATGCAGGATCGAGACAGTCGGAACGCACTCGACCAACCGATCTCTGTTTATGAGATGCACCTAGGAAGTTGGATCCATGCTTCTGCAGATGAGCCTTGGATCCAACCGGATGGCGAACCGCGGGCACCCGTTCCCGCGGCGGATATGAAGCCAGGCGCTCGACTGCTGACCTACGCCGAGTTATCGGATCGCCTCATCCCCTATGTGAAGGAGCGAGGCTTTACCCACATCGAATTGATGCCGATCACCGAGCATCCCTTCGATGGCTCTTGGGGCTACCAAGTAACCGGTTGGTATGCCCCTACCAGTCGGTACGGCACCCCTGACGAGTTCCGTGCCTTTGTTGATCGCTGTCACGCCGAAGGAATTGGCGTGATCATCGACTGGGTTCCTGGACACTTCCCAAAAGATGCCCATGGATTGGCCTTCTTTGATGGCACCCATCTTTATGAACATGGTGATCCACGCATTGGTGAACACAAAGAGTGGGGAACACTAATTTTCAACTACAGCCGAAATGAAGTTCGCAACTTTCTTGTTGCCAACCTCGTTTTTTGGTTTGAACAGTTCCACATCGATGGAATTCGCGTGGATGCTGTTGCCTCCATGCTCTATCGGGATTATTTAAGGCCGGATGGGGAATGGCTACCCAACGAAAATGGTGGTCGAGAAAATACGGAGGCTGTTCGTTTTCTCCAACAAGCCAATCATGTGCTGTTCCAGCACTACCCAGGCGCCCTTTCGATTGCGGAGGAATCAACCACCTGGCCCATGGTGACCCAACCCACTGACATGGGCGGACTCGGGTTCAACCTGAAATGGAACATGGGTTGGATGCACGACATGCTCGATTATTTCGAGTTGGACCCTTGGTTCCGTCAGTTCCACCAAAACAACATCACCTTCTCCATTTGGTACACCTATACGGAGAACTTCATGTTGGCCCTAAGCCACGATGAAGTTGTTCATGGGAAAAGTCATCTACTTCATAAGATGCCTGGCGATGATTGGCAGAAGTACGCCAATACAAGGGCTCTTTTGGCCTACATGTGGACCCACCCCGGCAAGAAAACCATCTTCATGGGGATGGAATTTGGCCAGCGGGCGGAATGGAATGTTTGGGGAGATCTCGAATGGGATCTACTGAATTACGAGCCGCACAAAGGAATTCAACGCCTGGTTGATGATCTGAATGTGCTCTACAAGGCTCAACCAGCCTTATGGCGCGATGATTTTGATCAGTTTGGTTTCCAGTGGATTGATTGCAACGACAATCGCCACTCCGTGATCAGCTTCATGCGACGCGACAGCGCCAGTGGAACCTGGCTTGTGGTTGTGGCCAACTTCACGCCACAGAGCCATGCCAACTACCGCGTTGGTGTTCCACTCGAGGGCTTCTACGAAGAGATCTTCAACACCGACGCTTCCAAATACGGCGGCAGCAACCTCGGAAACATGGGCGGCAAACCCACGGATGCTTGTGGCATCCATGGCTATGAAAACTCCTTGGATCTTTGCCTGCCACCACTGAGCTTGGTGGTGTTCCAGCACAATCCAAAACGCACCCTGATCGAATCCTCCTCGCCAATGGCCTGAATTCCACCCGATTCAGGCCTCAAACAACGGGCATGTGACGAAGCCGGTGACAGTTGGCCGGAAACCCACTAGCAAATGCATTGCTTCAGGTAGGTTTCCGGCTTAATTGATCCGGCTAGATGAGCGACACGCTGCCACTACTACTGCGCGCTGCACGCGGTGAATCGGTAGAGCGTCCCCCCGTTTGGATGATGCGACAAGCGGGTCGTTACATGAAGATCTATCGGGATCTGCGCGATAAATACCCCAGCTTCCGCGAGCGCTCAGAGAACCCTGATCTCTCCTATGAGATCTCAATGCAGCCCTTCGAGGCCTTCAAACCCGATGGAGTGATCCTGTTCTCCGACATCCTCACCCCGCTTCCAGGGATGGGAATTGATTTCGACATCATCGAAAGCAAAGGTCCCCAAATAGGAGACCCGATTCGGTCGATGGAGCAGGTGAAAGCTCTGCGTCCTTTGAACCCAGCTGAATCCATGCCCTTTGTTGGTGAGGTGCTGGGTCGTCTTCGCAAAACCGTCGGTAATCAGGCCGCCGTTTTGGGTTTCGTTGGTGCCCCATGGACCCTTGCTGCCTACGTGGTGGAGGGCAAAAGCAGCAAAAATTACGCGGTGATCAAGGCCATGGCGTTCCGAGAGCCGGAACTCCTGCACACGCTGTTGAATCACTTTGCTGAATCCATCGCGAACTACCTGCGATACCAAATCGATTCAGGTGCACAAGTGGTCCAGATGTTCGATTCCTGGGCGGGGCAACTCAGCCCTGCGGATTACGACACCTTCGCCGCTCCATACCAGAAAAAGGTGGTCGATCTGGTGAAACAAACCCATCCAGACACACCCTTTGTTCTGTACATCTCTGGCAGCGCAGGGGTGCTCGAACGCATGGCAAGAACTGGGGTCGACATCATTTCCCTCGACTGGACTGTGGATATGGCCGAGGCCTGCGCCCGCCTTCCCGAACACATCGGTGTGCAGGGCAATGTGGATCCAGGTTTGCTCTTCGGAACACCAGATGCGATCCAAGCCCGCATCGATGACACGGTTCGGAAAGCGCGCGGACGTCGCCACATCCTCAATCTCGGCCACGGCATTCTTCCTGGCACCCCTGAGGAAAATGGGGAAGCGTTCTTCCGTTCTGGCAAGACCGTGATGGATCGGATTGGGACCCTCGCTTGAACCGGATCCTGGTTACTGGCGCTAGCGGTTGCGTTGGTCAATACGTTTCCCGCTGGCTCCTCGACAACACCGATGCAGAACTTCTGCTTTGGCTGCGAGATCCCACAAAACTCACAGCAATTTCTGCGGATGAGCCGCGCATTCGGTTGCTTGTCGGCGACCTACGTGACACGGATCGCTTTGCCAAAGAATTGGCATCGGTAACCCGCGTCATTCACACCGCGACAGCGTGGGGGGATCCGGTACGAGCCGAACAGGTGAATGTTGTGGCGGTGAAGCGCCTGCTTGCTTTGCTCAACCCAGATGTTGTCGAACAGATTATTTATTTCTCCACAGCGAGCATTCTCGATCGCAACCTCAATCCTCTCCCAGAGGCCCTGGCCTACGGGACCGAATACATCCAAACCAAGGCGCGTTGCCTGCAAGACCTTGAGACGCATCGCTTCGCCGATCGGATCATCGCTGTTTTCCCAACGCTGGTGTTCGGCGGCAGAGTCGATGGCACAAGTGTTTTCCCCACCAGCTACCTCACAGAAGGACTAGCGGAGGCCAGTCGATGGTTGTGGCTGGCTCGGTGGCTACGCGCCGATGCAAGTTTTCATTTCATCCATGCCGAAGATATCGCTCGCATTTGTGGTCACTTGGCAACACATGCGCATGAGGCCAATCAGGAGCCTGGTCAGGGAAGTCTTCGTCGGATTGTGATGGGTCAGCAAGCGATTTCAGTAGATCAAACCGTGGTCACTCTTTGCCGCTGGCGTAGCGTTAAACGCACACCTGGTGTTCCGATGTGGCCATGGCTGATTCAAGCCCTGATCCGCATCCTTCCGATTGAGATCAACGATTGGGATCGATTCAGCATCCGTCAGCGACACTTCATTCACTCACCAGTCAGCGCTCCTGAGCGCTTCGGTGGAACCAGTCATGCTCCAAACCTAGAAACAGTTCTTATCGATTCCGGCCTACCCAATCGCGGGAAACCAAGAAGGAGTCGTAAAGTCAATTCATTGATTTAATTCCAATGCGGTCTGTCATTCGCTCCTTCGCAGCTGCATGCTGCGCCCTCCTGATGTTGATCGGCCTCAATGTCGGTTCTGCTCAGGCTGCCACCGTCGAAGTGAAGCTCGGCACCGATGCCGGAATGCTCGCTTTTGAGCCCAGCTCCGTCACGATCAGCGCTGGCGACACCGTGAAGTTTGTGAACAACAAGCTTGCTCCTCACAACGCTGTGTTCGATGGCCACGATGAGCTCAGCCACTCCGACCTGGCATTTAACCCCGGCGAATCATGGGAAGAAACCTTCTCTGAAGCAGGCACCTACGACTACTACTGCGAGCCCCACCGTGGTGCTGGCATGGTTGGCAAAGTGATTGTTGAATGATCGGCTAATCCGATCGCTTGAGATCAGCCTTTCAAAATCCCCGAATCGTGTTTGTTTCATTCACGGTTCGGGGATCTTTCTTTTGCCCTTGCAGCTGAATAGGCTTGGGTACCGAACGCTCTTCGATGGCTCGCATCGCTGGTTTGCTCCTGTTGTTATGGACCTTGATCGGTCCAATGACTACACCGGAGTCTGTGCTGGCCTTCGACAGTGCCGTTGAGCAGGGCGAGCAAATATTTAGCCAGAACTGCGCTGCTTGCCACATGGGAGGTGGCAACGTGATCCGAGCGAGCCGCACACTCAATATTCGCGATCTCAATGCCCATTTGGAGGAGTATCCACAGGATCCTCTCGAAGCGATTGAGCATCAAATCGAAGACGGCAAAAATGCGATGCCGTCCTACGCCGGCAAGTTGAGCGAGTCAGAGATTATTGCTGTCGCCACCTACGTCGAACAGCAGGCCGAAATGGGGTGGTAAGTCGATGAGCAGGGAAGCTGTATCTGATTTTCTCCATGCCATCGAGCACAGCCAACGGGTGCGACATGCCGCTGCGTCGTGTCGGAACGACGAAGAACTCATCGCCCTTGCGAACCAACTTGGCTTTTTTGTGAACCAAGCAGATCTCAACCAAGACAGCCGCGACAGCGCCATAACCGAATGGTTTGAGGTGAGCCATATCTCCTCCTCTTTTCAACCTCCCCGTGCCTGATGGCCGTTATCACCCTGCTGAGTGATTTTGTGGACGGCACCAGCATGGCCCTGGTGGAGGACACGGATCTTGGGAACCTCAACGACTACATGACCCAAAGCCAAGGAAGGCTTTGGGCTGGGGTGCAGCAACGCAGACGTCAACGGGGTCTGACGACGATTCGGCGCGGTCCAGGAACCATTTATTTCGCCCCAGACGAGACAGCCACCGAGGCAGTGGAGCGGTACTTACAGAGTGCCACCGGGACGGAGGAAGAACAGACGGCATTTGCAGCCATGAAAACTGCAGGGGTCTCGATCGCACCGCATGTGGGCGCTGAAGCAGAACGCACCGCACTCCTGGATGGTCAGCTGCGTGATGTAAGACCGCAAGCCAAAGCCCAGGGCTTCAGTTAATTAGCTCTGCCGCGCAGCCTCCAGCACCGCCAGATAGAGCTCCTCATCGATTTCGCGGATGTCGTACTCAGAGGGTCGAACGCCGTGGTGATGCTCATGAACCACCATCCAGCAACTGCGCTCGAGCTCCCCTCCTGCACTCACAGAGAGCTCTAACCCCTTGCGCACTAAAGAATCAATGATCTCCTTCTCCGGCATAACAGCTTCCATGTTCGGTGAACTCTAAAAAGAAGATCGGGTTGCACGTCCGGCGGCGTAGACCCCCAACAAGGCACTTCGGTTTGCCGACCTCGTGATCCCATCGCCCCCCATACGGTTGGACGAGCTTCAAGAGTCACTGATATGCAACCAACCGCAGAACAGTTCACCGAAAAGGCCTGGGCGGCGATTGTGTCTGCTCAACAGATCGCACAAACATCCCGACACCAACAATTAGAAACCGAGCACCTTTTGCTGGCATTGCTGCAGCAAAATGGTCTCGCAGGAAGGATTCTGAAGAAATCTGGCATCGATCCAGCCACCATTCAAGCCGCCGTTGAATCTCACCTGAAACGTCAGCCCAACATGGGATCACCGCCGGAATCGGTGTTTCTTGGGCGGGGATTCAATGCAGCATTGGACCGGGCTGAAGATGAACGCAACAGCTTTGGTGATGGCTATATCTCGATCGAGCATTTGATGCTGGCCTTGGCTAGCGATGATCGCTGCGGTCGGCAGCTATTTAGCCAAGCCGGCATCAAGATCAACCAATTACGAGAGGCCATCACAGCGGTGCGCGGAAATCAAACGGTGAATGATCAAAACCCAGAAGGAACCTATGAATCCCTGGAAAAATACGGACGCGATCTCACCGCTGCAGCCAAAGAAGGTCAACTTGACCCAGTCATCGGTCGCGACGAAGAGATTCGTCGCACCATTCAAATTCTCAGTCGACGGACGAAAAACAACCCCGTCTTAATCGGCGAGCCAGGCGTCGGCAAAACAGCGATCGTTGAAGGATTGGCCCAACGCATCGTGAATGGTGACGTACCTCAAGCGCTCCAGAACCGACAGCTGATTGCCCTCGATATGGGCTCCCTAATTGCAGGTGCCAAATATCGCGGTGAATTCGAAGAACGCCTGAAAGCCGTCTTGAAAGAAGTAACGGCGTCGGAAGGTCAAATCGTGCTGTTTATCGACGAAATCCACACCGTGGTTGGTGCGGGTGCCACCGGAGGTGCCATGGATGCGAGCAATTTGCTCAAGCCCATGCTGGCCAGAGGTGAATTGCGTTGCATCGGCGCCACAACCCTCGATGAACACCGCCAACACATCGAAAAGGATCCTGCCCTCGAACGACGCTTTCAGCAGGTGCTGGTGGATCAGCCGACCGTGGAAGACAGTATTTCCATTTTGCGAGGGTTAAAGGAGCGATACGAAGTGCATCATGGGGTGCGCATTGCCGACAGCGCATTGGTCGCTGCTGCGGTGCTCAGCAGCCGCTACATCGCCGATCGGTTTCTTCCCGACAAGGCCATCGATCTCGTCGACGAATCAGCCGCTCGTCTGAAGATGGAAATCACATCCAAACCTGAGCAGATCGATGAGATCGATCGGAAAATTCTGCAGCTGGAAATGGAAAAACTCTCGCTTGGTCGCGAGTCGGACAGTGCCAGCCAAGAACGGCTACAACGCATTGAACGGGAGTTGGCGGAGCTGGGTGAACAACAAAGCAACCTGAATGCTCAGTGGCAGCAGGAAAAAGGGGCGATTGACGAGATCTCTTCCCTCAAAGAAGACATGGAACGCGTGCAGCTCCAAGTAGATCAAGCCAAACGCAGTTACGACCTCAACAAAGCAGCTGAACTGGAATACGGAACGTTGGCCACCCTGCAGAGCAAGCTTCAGGAGAAGGAAGTCGAACTCGCCGCCGAAGACGGGTCCGACAAAACCTTGCTGCGCGAAGAAGTCACCGAAGACGACATCGCCGAGGTGATTGCCAAATGGACCGGCATTCCCGTGGCACGACTCGTTCAAAGTGAAATGGAGAAACTGCTCCAACTCGAAACCGATCTGCATCGACGGGTGATCGGCCAAGACCAAGCCGTGACAGCTGTCGCCGATGCGATTCAGCGATCCAGGGCTGGGCTGAGCGATCCCAACAGGCCAATTGCCAGCTTTCTTTTTCTCGGCCCCACGGGCGTCGGCAAGACCGAACTCTCCAAGGCCCTCGCCAACCGGTTATTCGATAGCGACGAAGCCATGGTGCGCATCGATATGTCGGAATACATGGAGAAGCACACGGTGAGTCGATTGATTGGCGCTCCCCCTGGCTATGTGGGCTACGAGGCCGGCGGACAACTGACGGAAGCTGTACGTCGTCGGCCCTATGCCGTAATCCTGTTCGACGAGGTGGAAAAAGCTCACCCTGATGTCTTCAATGTGATGTTGCAGATCCTCGATGACGGGCGCGTCACCGATGGCCAGGGGCGAACCGTGGATTTCACCAATACCGTGCTGATCCTGACCAGCAACATCGGCAGCCAATCCATCCTTGAACTAGCGGGTGATCCGGATCAACACCAAGCCATGGAATCCAGGGTGAATGAGGCGTTAAGAGCGCACTTCCGACCGGAATTCCTCAATCGACTCGACGATCAGATCATCTTCCACAGCCTCAGAAAGGACGAGCTCAAGCAGATCGTGACCCTGCAAGTCGCTCGGCTTCAACAAAGGCTCGAAGCGCGCAAGTTGAATCTGCAACTCAGTCCAGAGGCGTCCGACTGGCTCGCCAATGCCGGTTACGACCCGGTCTATGGCGCCCGTCCCTTGAAGCGAGCGATCCAGCGCGAACTTGAAACACCAATCGCCAAAGCAATCTTGGCAGGTCGATACAGCGAAGGAGATGTGATCTCTTTGGATGTTGCCTCCAACGCGTTGGCGTTCCGTTAAGACGCCAACACCCTTGATCGATCAGCACTCAGAACCAGTCGGGCACCTTGGTGTAGGTGGCAGCGTTACGACGATTTTCACGGGCTTCAACGGCCCAGCAACAGGTTCGTCCCCCATCCCTTTGCTGAAGCAGTTCGTTAGCCCACGCCCACACCAAGGCGGCGGTGGACTCCATTCCAACGTTATCCATCACCCGCAGATCGAGGGCACCAAGCTCATCCAAACGACGCCATTCAGCGAGCAACGGATCGTCAGCATTGGCAAGAAACGTGTGATCAAATTGCCCCCGCAAGCGCTGTTCAAACGGTCGAAGACTGGAAAAATCCACCACAAATCCGCAACGATCAAGCCCTTGGGCTCCAAACCAAAGGGTGAAGCTACGGCTGTAGCCGTGCACAAAACGGCAATGTCCCTCGTGGGACCACTGGCGATGGCAACAGGAGTAGCCCTCGAACAACTTGCTACAGCTGAAGGACGTAGGGGGAATGGTCACAACACGGATGGGGGAGGCAAGGGGATGAGCGCTGCGGGAAGATGAGGGCTTGGCTTGTAAGTCTGAAATCTGATGCAGCCCCTCAGTTCAGCATTCATCAACCAACTCCGTTTTAACGAAGCAGGGTTAATCCCAGCGATTGCCCAGGACTGGCTAGATGGAGCGGTTCTGATGATGGCGTGGATGAATCAAGACGCGATTGAACACACCCTTAAAACTGGTGAGGTTCACTATTGGAGCCGATCCCGCCAGGAGCTTTGGCACAAGGGTGCCACGAGCGGACACACCCAAACGGTGCGAGGAATTCGATACGACTGCGATGCCGATGTGTTGCTACTCAGCATTGACCAAACCGGTGATGTTGCCTGTCACACAGGCTCGCGCAGCTGTTTCTTTGAGGAAACGGATGAACGCAGCAGCGGTGGGGAGAATGCCCTGCCCCCACCGGCCGATGCCTGCACTGAATTGTTCAGAACGATTGAGGATCGCCAAAACAAACCCGAGGAAGGCAGCTACACCAACAAACTGCTTGAAGGCGGCGACAACAGCATTCTCAAAAAAGTCGGCGAAGAAAGCGCCGAGTTCGTTATGGCCTGCAAAGACGACAACGCAGAAGAGATTGCTGGCGAAGCCGCGGACATTATTTTTCATCTCCAAGTCGCCATGGCCCATCACGGTGTGCCTTGGCGAGACGTGCAGAAGGTACTGGCTGCACGCCGTGGTGCACCGCGACGCCACTAACTCAGGCAAGGATAATCCGAACTGATCACCACCTCATCGCCAAGCTGCACCGTGTTCAGAAGGGTTCTCAGTGCGGTTTGATTCACATTGATACAACCACCGGTCACCGCCTTCCCCACACGACTGTCGTCGTTGGTGCCATGGATAGCGAAGCTGTACCAGCGAAATTTGCCGTTGTAGGTGTTGAAGCGAAATGGTTGGTCGGTGTTCTCGACGGGCGCCAGGCTGATGTAGCCCCCGCCGTACTCACCGGTTTCACCATCACCTTTGAAATCAATAGCATTCATATCTCTGAACAAATTTTGGCGTAACTCGTCCTCACTTTTTCCAGATTTCGTCACTAACGATGGATCCATCTCAAACGTTGTTGTGCTGAGAATTGCATTCACCTTGAACGTTCCCAATGGCGTGACGCCTTCCTGGAATGTGCTCCCCGCACATGCGATGCCATGGCGACCAAAGCCAACGTTGAAATGGAGTGGGGCCTTGGCGTCGTAGAGCACGCCTTTGCTCAAATCAGGTTGGTCAGTGTTGAGAACGATCCGAATTGCGTCGGTTTGATTCAACGCCTTGTCGTTTTGATCGTCTCCCGAAGGCAGGGCACAGCTAGACAAGCCCACGACCAAGACCATCGCAGCCAGACCACGACCAGCACTCATTAGATCAACACCATCTCGACTAAGGATGCCAACTCCATAGAAGTCCTGCAGATGCACAACATCTTGCTGACCACAAGCGCATATTTTTTCAAAATTTATTTCGGATTTGTTTGAATTAATTGACCAAAATCCGTGGTGATTTGATACAACCAATTCAAGGTAACCCTATCCCGCTGACTGAGATTCAACACAGGTTTTTGATTCTGGTGAACCGCCATCACATCATCAGATTGAGGGCTATGGCCCCAGACGCCAAAAGCATGGCCGAGTTCATGAACAGCGGTGGCTTTTATTACTGAGGCTCTCAACTCTGGAGACACCAACACATCCACATGTGGTTCGAGTCGCCACTGCCCCCGACGCTGAACCTCTACGACCTGAAGACGACTCCTGCCATTGCTGGCTCGCCATTGAGAGCCTATGCGCCTGCGCGGAGGGCGTTGTTGGAAGATTTGAATATGGGCTCGGGCCGGAGACATCACCCGAGTGATTGGCAACACCTCCTCCCAAACAGAGAGGGCCGATTCAAGGGCCAGGGTCCAACGCTGGTCCCACCGATCGGGAGGTTGCTGATCAGCGGGCTCAAGCCACACACACCAGTGCTGAAGCACTGGTGGACCCAATGGCGTTATGGCCAAGACAGAGCCGTAACCGGGAGCCGATGTCACAGAGGAGCCGTCCAAGCTCACCTGTGACATCTGCATCGCCTCAACGGGCGGGCATGGGTCAAGCGGCATCACCCCGCAGGCAAGCCCACTCCACGGGCCATCAATGTTGCCAGGAATGGAATGCTGGCAAAACCAACCAATTCAATATTGATGATCCAACTGAGGCGAGTGGCCAACGCTTCACTCACCTTGGGAAGCTCTCCTTTCCTTAGAGGGATTGCCCAAAGGATGTAAGTCACCGTTGGGTAGAGAGACAACCCTCCGACGGAGAGATACAAGCCAACCTTCCACCAGAACAAGGGGTTTTGGGTATAAAACTCAGTTCCTTGGCCGAAGTGAATGACCCGGAGAATTCCGCTCACCAGCAGGGCCAGTGCAGCAATGCCATAAACAATGTCGGTAATCACCATCGCTGTAGCTTCGCGACGATCTGGATTGGCTTTGATCAAGCGACGCTCCACCACCAGCGCGGCAAAGCACAACATGAAGCTGAGATAGTGAACGTACGCAACGCCGGCGCTCTTGGCGACGTCGGTGGTGAGGGCGACCGCCAGGTGCATCACACGAAAACAAAAGGAAGCGCGACCATAGCCGCCCGCAAAACTTCTTGATCAAAAGATTGGCTTCATCAATAGGAAGAAACTATTGAATATTACGCAAAACATTAATTCGGTACTCTTTATTACGCCCGTTAAATCAATACACTTTGGTTCTAGCTTCATTAAAGCGATGAAGTCATGATGTCGAGCTCCCTCAGTGCCTTCCTCGGAGAAATTGGTCGGCATCAGCTGCTAACTCCCGAGCAAGAACTGATGTTAGGGAGAAAAGTACAAGCGATGGTTGCAATAACAGAGCCTTGTCTTATTGCAGGTGGAACAGGACCATCCTGCGAATACAACGACAATCAAAGATTTGTCATTCGTCGTGGAGAACGAGCAAAAAATCAAATGATTACTGCCAATCTTCGCTTGGTAGTGAATTTGGCAAAGCGTTACCAGGGCAAGGGTCTTGACCTTTTAGATCTCATTCAGGAAGGCACACTTGGGCTCACACGAGCCGTGGAAAAGTATGACCCCACCCGAGGTCATCGTTTTTCGACTTACGCCTATTGGTGGATACGCCAAGGGCTGAATCGCGCCCTATCAACGCAAAGCCGAACAATTCGAATCCCCGTCAATGTGAACGAAAAATTGACGAAGCTCAGGGCAGCAAAAGCACGGGTCATGCAACGCAATGGGCTCACTGCGACGGCGGAACAGTTGGCTGAATTTATGAATCTCCCCCTAACCGAAGTGGAAGACCTCTTGGCCTGCGAATTGCGCAGTGTCACCGTCAGTCTTCAAGGAATTGTGAAGTCAAAGTCGGACCCTTCAGAACTCGTGGACATCTTGCCCAGCGAAGAGATCCCCCCCATGGAACGGGCCGAAATCGCCGAGCGTTCAGCCTCCGTTTGGGCCCTCCTCAGCAAAGCCAACCTCACACCAAAGGAGCACAAAGTGGTGACCCTCCGCTTTGGACTCGATGGCACCAATGAATGGCGGACGTTGGCAGAGGTCGCTCGCCACATGAACTGCTCGCGTGAATACTGCCGTCAGGTCGTGCAAAGGGCACTTCGAAAACTGCGCAAGACAGGGATTCAGAGCGGATTGGTCGAATCCACACTTTGATAAAACGCTGTGGAGCTCATGCTTCAAATGCCGTTTGTTTCCACAAGCGCCAGTGAACCCTTCGATGAGCAGGTGATTGAAGCCGAGGTGCTCGAGCGTGAACTCATTGATGAAGGGGTGTTCAGAAACCTTCTACGCCGCGGTGGTCGACAACTAGCGATGCCCGTCGTTGAAGGGATCGAACTCCTGCTGGACTATCAAACCCCCGCCCAAGTGCGGCTCACCATGCTTGCGGCATTGACCTATTTCGTGTTGCCAGCTGATCTGATCCCAGATTTTCTGCCCGTAGCGGGACTCAGTGATGATTTGGCGGCTCTTACGGCCTTGCTTGGCCTCTGGAGTCATCATGTAACCCCAGAGATTCGCAGTCGCGCTCAACGCAGACTCAACCGCTGGTTCCCTCCCTCGCTCTAAACAGCCTGCCAATCGATGCCTGGATGGTCTCCCGATTTCGAAAACGACCTCACGCAGCTGCTGAAGGATTGGTTGAAAAGCCAGGGTCGAACCCAGGCCGACCTGCGTCGAAGCCTTCGTGCGGCCTCGACACGCATGCCTTCAATTTTGGAGGTGCTGGAGCAGGACTACAAAGCCCACGGGCTCCAAGGGCTGGCATCTCGGCTGTGCCAAGTAGAGAGCGAATGGCACGGAGAAGAACGTCCGTTCGATGCAAATACAGCCAAAACTGCAGCGGATCCTTTTGGCCAATTAGATCTGCTTTTGCAGGAAATTCGCCAAGATTGTTCCGAGTAAGCACCATCAATGGCACACTGGAGACCTCGACATTGATGCAATGAATCAGATCAACGTTGCCAGCGCGGGCTTGCTCCTATTGGCCTCTCTCTTTGCTGGAACCAGTTCGGCTCTTGCTCAAACGGAAGGCTGGTTAAAGGGGCCAGGGGTGAATGCAGGGAAAGGAAGCACCGTTGTTCCGACCAATTGCGTTGAGGGCAGCGATGGATCCATCAGCTGTGACACGAAAATCACCAATCCAGCCAGCAGCACGACGGCTCGTCCCTACTACAACCCCTTCAACGATTGAGCTCTTTTCAAAAGCCCTCTCGCGGTGGACGACAGTCTTTTTTGAGCTGGGTTGACACCGGCGAACGACTCGTGGCCAGGATTCTCGCCCTGATCACCGGGGTCGTGATTATTTCAGCACTGCTGAAACTGGTGTTGTCGCTTGGCTCCAAGTTGCTCACGGGTTCAGAGGCCACATGGCTCGGTGACGACTTGATCAAGGTGCTCGGGGACTTGCTCACCGTCCTCATCGCACTTGAGGTGCTTCAAAACATCACGAGCTACCTACGACGTCACGTCGTTCAAATTGAGCTCGTTCTCGTCACTGCTCTCACCGCAGTCGCTCGGAAAGTGATCGTGCTGCCCTCTGGGGCAGAGGACAAACCGCAGTTACTGGTCGGCTTGGGCATCGCTGTTGCGGCATTGGCGGCCGCGTATTGGCTGGTTAAGCGTGCCAATACAACGCCAGCCAGAGCGTCCCAGGATCCGGATCGCTTCGTTCAACCCGATGAAGACGATGGGGCGGAATGAAGAGATGGTCGCCTGGACTGAGGTCCATCACTCCCCCATCTCCCTGAAAACGCAGCTGAGCACTACCCCGCAATACCAAAACCCATTCCATCTCTGACTGATCCATCCACGACTGCTCGGGAGAACTGAAGGCGTTGGAACAGATCAATTTGAGTTGCCATCCCTGACCTGCAGCCAACTCGCATGAGACTTCTTCCCCAAGAGGTGGGCATCGTGTTTGAAATAAATTGTCGGCGTGGTCAGTCCCAGAAACCGCTTCTCCCCAACGCCGACCAATATCAAAACCCCAGGCTTGGGCTATTGCTACAACTTGGTTGTGGGAGGAGCAGGATGCCAACTGATCACGTCGTTTTTGATCGTGTTCAAGGCTCTTCACCAGCGCCTGCAACTGCCCAACCTTGTCCAGAAAACGGATCAGATCATGCTCAGCCATCCCTGATTCCATCGTTTGTTGGTCTCATCCTGACAACCGACCAAGCACCACAGCAAACAGTTTTTCAGCGGAGTAAAACGGCGTGAATCGATTGATCCAAGGAGTGTTGACCGCTCTCTTGATGCTGCTGATGGCGCCAGGGATCGGAGAGGCTGCAGCATCCAACGAGGGAGCAGCACTGTTTCAGCAGCATTGTGCTGCTTGCCATATCAATGGTGGCAACATCATTCGTCGGGGCAAAACACTCAAGCTGAAGGCATTAGAGCGTCAAGGAATTGCATCTGTAGACGCAATTGCTCAAATTGCTAGGGAAGGCGTCGGGCAGATGAGCGGCTACGGCGATGTTCTTGGTCCTGGTGGTGATCAACTTGTTGCTGAATGGATTTGGGATCAGGCTCAAAATGCTTGGATCCAGGGATAAACGTTTATAGCCGTCCAGATCCCTTCTCTCCAATACACATCTTCAGCAACAAGCTGCTGCACAACGCTGAGAGTTTCGGCTTCAAAAATCCCGAACACATGGGTACTCCCTTCTGTTGGCCCCAACGTGACCAGGATTCCATCCTGCTTAAGGGATTTCAACCGTGATAAATGCTCTTCACGATATGGAGTGCGCTTTTCAAGTGCATCGGCACAATATGTGCCCCAAAGAACAAAACGCGCCATAATAAATCGATGATCTCAAAATCTTCTGGAATAAGAATGGCATATGGAGCAATGTCATCGCTATCTTGGATATATTGATCCATTCACAACCCATGCTTACCGGGAGTGACCTGCTTAACAAACTCAAAGAATTGGGTGACATCAGCAAGTCTGATCTTGTGCGGTCCTGTGGCTATGTAACCACCAAAAAAAATGGCGAAGAAAGGCTGAATTTCACCTCGTTCTATGAAGCTCTTCTAGAAGCGAAAGGTGTCAGTCTTGGCACGATTGGCTTTGCTGGGGATAGTAAGCCAGGTCGCAAATTGAGCTATATCGCCACGGTTCAAGGCAATGGCAACTTATTAATTGGCAAAGCCTATTCGGCCCTACTCGACCTCCAAGTTGGGGACGAATTCGAGATCAAGCTTGGACGCCAACAAATTCGTTTGGTTCCCGTTGGAGGGAGTGAAGATGATGACGATTGATCCCCATCAAATGGTGTTGAATCGTTTTTAATCCGCAGCCTTGCGGAGTTCAGAGCAGAACAATCCTGCTTCCGCCGCCACAGAACCCGATGAAGCGGACGCCATTCTTTTCACCAAAGCGCTTCCAACAATCGCTCCATCTGCACCCCAGCTGCGCACCTGTCGCACCTGATCGACACCAGATATCCCAAATCCAACGGCAACGGGTACGGGGGATGCTTGCTTCAGAGCTTGAACCAACCCCTCGACACGATTCTCCATCGTGCTGCGTTCCCCAGTAACGCCAGTCACACTTACTAAATAGGTGAATCCTCGACTGCTTTGAGCGATCCGTCCCATCCGCTCACTTGGGGTCGTCGGTGCCACCAAAAGAACAAGATCCAGCCCCACCCGCTCCGCAATCGGAGACAACCGCTCAGCTTCCTCCAAAGGAAGATCTGGAACCACTAACCCCGATGCGCCAGCTGCTGCTGCCAGTTCGCAAAAACGTTCCATCCCCACGTTGAGAAGGGGATTGGAATAGGTGAACAAAATCACGGGGATCGACAACTGGCCTCGGAGGGACGCCAACATCTCCAAAACTTTGTTTGGTGTCGTGCCAGCAGCTAAAGCTCGTGCTGCAGCAGCTTGGATCACAGGTCCGTCCGCCAGCGGATCGCTGTATGGCATTCCAAGCTCCACCATGTCGGCGCCTGCGGCCTGGAGGCTCAGCAACACCTCGGCCGTGACAGATAAGTCAGGATCGCCTGCCATCAGAAATGGCATCAGGGCCATTCGACCTTCTCGCTTCAGTTGTTCAAAACGCAGCGCTATGGACGATGACTGCTGACTCAACATCTGGAAGGCTCAACCTGCACAACACCTGCCAAGCCTATGGGTCGGCAGAGGTGGGGTCGTCTCCTTCAACACCAATACGACGAAGCAAAGCCTGCTGTTCCTCCTCTGGGAGGGCATCAAAGCGCGCTTGGATGTCGTCAGCAGCAATCTCGTCATAAACCCCGCGATAGCGGCGACGCTGCTCCATGTAGGTCATCTTGCCGGTGACAACCCGGAAGAGGTAGGACCCAGTCCAAATCACCACGATCAGCACCAGCAGGGTCTGAGCGGCGATGCCGGCGGAGAAGCCTTCGAAACCAGCAGCTTGAAAACCCACCTGGCCGATGCCACCAATCAGCAAAACAGCCAGGCCAATCAGCAGAACTTTTCCTCGCGTCAACTCAAACCTCTCCCTGGCCGCTCAGACGGAGGTTGATGAAAGGAGCAAACACGATCATTCCCGGGAAGAACAGGAACACGAGTCCGTAAACCCCTAAGCGTTCAAGCTTGCTCATGCGGTACCAGCGCAGATTGATCCAGGCGTAAAGCGCGAGAGGAACGGCGATCAAGTACGTGCCAAGTACAGCCCCGTAGGCCAGCAGCACGAACAACGTTTCCTGGGGGAGTTGGCTTAGGAGGGCCTGAAAGTCCAAGATGCAAGGACAGGTGTCCTAAATCTAGGATGTCTGGCGAGGGGGGCATGGCGGAATCGGTAGACGCACCAGACTTAAAATCTGTCGGCACGCAAGTGCTGTGGGGGTTCAAGTCCCCCTGCCCCCATCCCATCAATCAAGACGGGAGTAAATCCGCAAGCTTGGTGCGAAATTCACCTTTCTGCATCCCGCCCTTCAGCTCAGCATGGATGGTGAAATCGCCCTCAGGATCAGTCACCAATAGGTAAGTGGGCCAGCCCATCCCTTCCTTGTTTGGATACTGCTTCAGGAGAATCTTGCGATATTTGCGATACGCCTCAGTGTCTTGAAGCATCACGGACACAAAGGTGCAGCCAAGTTCTTCGGCCACCTTGGCGTCGTAATGACTCATCCGATGGCAAGTACCGCAGTCCTCAGAGCTGAACTTGATCACGTGCATGGTTGAAGCCTCCAAGGGAGCGTCTCCCCAGCATGAAAGGGAACGAGCCCATTCACCACATCTGGCACCAATTTGTCGTGCCGATGCAAGGTGACGATGCCTTCATTCACCGGCAAGCCATAAAACGCCGGTCCATGCAACGACGCAAAGCCTTCAAGTTTGTCCAGTTTGTCGTCCTGGGCAAAAGCCAGGGCATAACTCTCCAAGGCATGGGGAGCATTGAAGATGCCAGCACAACCACAGGACGTCTCCTTACCGGGTCTGGCATGGGGAGCCGAATCAGTGCCAAGAAAAAAGCGGCGATCACCGCTCATGGCCGCCCGTCGAAGGGCCAAGCGATGGCGTTCGCGTTTTGCCACGGGTAGGCAATAAAAATCACTGCGAAGGCCACCCATAAACATGGCGTTGCGGTTGATGTGGAGATGGTGGGGCGTAATGGTGGCCGCCAAGTTTTGATCCGCAGAGCCCACAAAATCCACTGCCTGTTCTGTGGTGATGTGCTCCAAAACCACTTTCAGATCGGGATAACGGTCCCGGATTGGCTTCAGAGAACGCTCGATGAAGACCGCCTCTCGATCAAACACATCCACGTCAACATCTGTGACCTCCCCATGGATCAGCAAGGGCATACCAATGCGTTCCATCACCCGCAGGACTTCATGGATATGTCTGAGGTCCGTCACACCTGCTGCGGAATTTGTTGTGGCATTCGCCGGATAAAGCTTTGCTGCGGTGAAGACACCCTCGCGAAACCCCCGTTCAATCTCATCAGGGGCGATGTCGTCGGTGAGATAAGCCGTCATTAACGGCGTAAATCCCCAAGTCGAATCACACGCCGCAACAATTTGTTCTCGGTAGGCCTTGGCCGCGTCCACCGTCACCACAGGGGGACGGAGATTCGGCATCACAATTGCCCGACGAAACATCTGGGCGGTGTACTGCACCACTTGCTTCAACATCGCTCCATCACGCAGATGGACATGCCAATCATCCGGCGCAATGAGTTGAATTTGATCAGACATCAGTAGGGATAGCAGCCACCGCCAGGCGCAATGCAGTGATCCGATCCGAGGTGATGTTCTCAGTCGGTAAACGGTCTGTGAGTTTGAGTTTTTGTAGCCGATTTTCGGTGCTGCCGGAAGCACCCACCAGGAACACTTGACGCCCCACCTCAATCGCCTCCTTCACAGCATTTTCAAGGGCAATCGCAGCTGTCACGCCGAGATGAGACACCTCAGAAAGGTCGAACACGACAGCCTGACAAGCACCAATGGCATTGTGCTCGCGGGAAATCGCCTTCGCGACGCCAAAAATCATCGGTCCAGCAAGCTGGAACAACAGCACCTTGCCGGAGGCTTGGTCTAAGAGAGCTTGCTCTTCCGGTGTGAGCTCAACGTCGTCGTCGGCCGTACTGATGGTCTTCACTTTCCTCGACTGAAGCGCACTCATTCGATCAATCGTGAGCACATTGGCAACGAACACACCGATGCCAACGGCCGTGATCAAATCCACGAGAACCGTCAGAGCAATCACCCCATAGGTGATCACAGCCGCCTTCACCGAGAGATGGTGGGCCCTTTGCAAGAAGTCCCAATCGATAATGTCGATGCCGACTTTCAGCGCGATCCCGGCCAGAACTGCCAACGGAATCGTCGAGGCCAGTGGGGCAAAGGCCAGCACCACCACCATCAAGATCAACGCTCGGATAATTCCAGAGAGCGCCGATCGTCCCCCCGCCTGGATGTTCACAACGGTGCCCATCGTGGCTCCAGCACCCGGAAGACCACCGAACACACCGGAGGCAATGTTGGCCAGGCCCTGACCCACAAGCTCCTTATTGGAATCATGCTCCGTACGGGTGAGGCTGTCTGCCACCACCGAGGTAAGCAACGCATCAATACAACCGAGCATGCCCAAAACAGCAGCATCCACAAACATCAAGCGCAGCTGTCCACCGGAGAACGTGGGCATATGCAGCGTGGGCAGCGCTGCTTCAAATGGCGGAATCGTTTTTAAGCCTGCGTTATAAAAAAGCGTCATCGACAGCAGGGTGCCGAGAACCAAGGCGAGCAGCTGGGGCGGACAAAAGCGTTTGACGCTGGCAGGTGTAAACCACAGAAGAGCCACCGTGATCACCGCCAGCGCTAGCTCCATCGGCTGCACCCCCGCGATCAAACCGGGAAGATTGGACAGGGTTCCCATCACCCCGCCCACCGCTTTCTGGCCCAAAAATGCGGGCAGCTGAAGGATGACCAGGATGGCGCCGATGCCCGACATGAAGCCGGAGATCACTGTGTACGGCATCTGGGTGACGTAACGCCCAAGGCGGAACACACCAAACAGAATTTGGAAGAGGCCGGCGAGGATCACCACGGTGAAGGCCATCGCCATCGCCGTTTCTTTATCCGGCGCGGTGGCCGTAAAACTCAGGATCACTGAGGTGAACACCACCGTCATCGGACCCGTTGGTTCCGAGATCAGCGTGGGAGTGCCTCCGAACACGGCGGCCACAAGCCCAATGATCACGGCTCCCCAAAGCCCCGGCGCCGGGTCACCGGTGGCAGCCACACCGAAAGCCAGTGCCATCGGTAGAGCAATCACAGCAGCGGTAACTCCGCCGAAGGCATCGCCCTGGAGGTTCGTGGCGTTGATGCGATTCAACAAATCGTGACTCTGCCCCGTGGCTAACGACCTTAGGGCAAAGCAGAATCCCTCCAACTTCTCGGTTGCCCATGCCTGAATTCCTCCAGGCCACGATCGAAGTTCTCCTTGGCATCGCTCTGTTGTTTGGCGGGGGTGAACTTTTTGTTCAGGGATCCATCGCCCTCGCTGTGATTTTCGGGATTCCTCAGCTGGTGATTGGTCTCACCGTGGTGTCACTTGGCACCAGTGCACCCGAGCTGTTTGTCAGCCTCAATTCCGTGCTTCAGGGTTCCGATGCACTTGCCCTAAGCAACGTGGTGGGCAGCAATATCTTCAACGTGATGGTGGTGCTGGGAAGCAGTGCGTTGGTGCTGCCCCTGCGCGTTGAAAGCCGACTGGTGCGCCGAGATGTGCCTTTAATGATTGCCGTTTCAGCCGCGGTATGGGGGATGGCTTCGGCTGGACGCGTGACCTGGCAGGCCGGCCTTGCCCTCCTCCTCGGCTTGATCATCAACACCATCTGGGAGATCCGAACCGCACGGGAACAGCCGGATGACAGCGAAAGTGCAGAACCTGAGATCGAAGAGAACGCCGCAGAAGGCGGATGGCACTTAGCTGTTCTCAGGCTGATTGGTGGCATCGCCGTCCTCACGGTTGGATCCAAAGTGCTCGTGAGTGGAGCCACCAGCGCTGCAACGCTGCTCGGCGTCAGTGAAGCCGTCATCGGATTGACGATCGTGTCGGCTGGCACCTCGATGCCGGAACTGATTACGTCGCTCGTTGCAGCCCTACGCGGCCGGACCGATTTGGCCATCGGCAACGTTGTTGGCAGCTGCCTGCTCAACCTGATGCTCGTACTGGGAGGCACCGCATTAGTCACTGGAAGCCAGGGATTAAACGTCTCCCCCGACCTCATCCATGACGACTTGCCAGTGATGCTCCTCACCAGCCTTGCTTGTCTACCGATCTTCTGGACTCGCGGACGCATCAGTCGATTGGAAGGGGGATTATTGCTGAGTCTTTATGTCCTCTACATCGTTGACAATGTTCTTCCAAGAACAATCCTCGCTAGTTGGTCTGATGAATTCAGATTGGTCATGCTTTGTTTGGTTTTACCGGTCGTAATGGTCACGATCATCACGCAAGCCGTGGTGTATTGGCGGACAAGCCATTGAGCTCTATTTGCGTTAAACAAATATTTTGCCGCACAACATGAGACATCAAAAAGTATTTTTGACAATTCATTAATACAAAAAATTGATGCTCGCTGAAGTCCTTTAATCGGCGAAGTCACATCGTCACAAATTCCTCAGACACCGAAGGATGCAACGCCATCGTGCGATCAAAGTCGTCCTTGGTTGCCCCCATTCCAACAGCGATGGCCGCCATTTGAATGATTTCCGCAGCATGTTCACCCACCATGTGACAACCCAGCACCCGATGACTCTCCTTCTCCAACACAAGTTTGAGTAAACAACGGGGACCCGTAGCAGGCAAAGCACGCGACATCGAACGAAAGCGAGCGCGGTGAACGACTACACCTTCAGCGCCAAACCGTTCAATCGCGGCCTCTTCCGATAAACCAACCGTCGCGAGCTCAGGGTCACTGAAAACGGCACTCGCGACGAGATCATGGTCCACACAACGATGGCGAGTACCAAAGGCACTATCGGCAAATGCCCGCCCTTCGTCGATCGCAACCGGAGTGAGATTCACTCGATCTGTGACATCTCCAACGGCATAAATATGAGGCACCGATGTACAGGAATTGGAATCCACCTCAATGTGTCCAGCTTCGACGCTGATACCTGCTTGATCCAAACCCAAATTTTGCAGCCAAGGGCGACGCCCTGTCGCCATGAGAACTCCACCACAGGCTCTCGAGGTTCCATCGGACAGCTGGACAAGCAGATCACCGGTCTCGCCTTCCACTGCGGTAACCGTTTGGCCAAATAGCACCTCAATGCCGCTCTCCTGCATTCCGTCGAGCACAGCAGTGGCCAGCTCGCCATCGAACCCCCTTAACAGCCTTGGCCCACGCACCACCTGCGTGACCGAAACACCAAGCCCCCGCAAGATGCAAGCGAATTCACAGGCAATGAAACCGGCACCCACCACCACGACTGAAGGGGGGACATCTTGAAGATCAAACATGTCATCACTCACCCAGGTCTTCTCAATCCCCGGAATTTGCGGACGTACCGGTCGACCACCAACGGCGACAAGCAACCGGGATCCAGACACTTCATTGCTCAGTGCTCCGCCGCGCTCATTTGAGACGCCAATGCTTTGGGGTCCTGTGAATCGCCCCCACCCGGAGATCAGGGTCACCCCTGCTTTCTCGAGAAAACCCAAATGAAGCGTGTTGAGGCGATCCACCTCAGCGCGCACACGACGCAGGAGCTCCGGCACATCGGACTGAATGGAGTCGAGCTTGAGGCCATAGGCAGGTGCATCGGCCAGTTGATGGCGTGCTTGAGCGCCATAGACCAGCAGTTTCTTTGGAACGCAACCCCGAATCACGCAGGTGCCACCAACGCGGTCACCCTCCACAATCGCCACGCGCGCGCCGTAACTTGCCGCCCGTTTCGCCGCCGCAAGTCCGCCGGAACCAGCCCCGAGCACAACCAAATCAAACGACAATTCCATGGGGCAAGAGCGCTCCTGCCATTCTCGTCAATGACTGGCTGGGATGCTCGCAGTGTGATCGACAGCCATCGACACAGACAACCCGTCAGAGTGACGCCCTCCACGCCGATGGCTAAGGACCAACTGACCTTGGGATTCAACGCACTATTTGCACTTTTGTGATGTCCATGTCATCAGCCTTTGTTTCATCAGCCCCTGGCCATCCCCTGAGCTGGGACGAACTGATCTTGCACACAACGTCCGAACAGGAACGTGTGCAAGGACCCACGAACGCCCAAGCCAACCTTCGTTTATTTGGCCATGACCCGAACAGTGTGCAAGTCACGCTGTTTAGAGACCATCACGCCTGGTGCCCCTACTGCCAAAAGATTTGGCTTTGGTTGGAGTTCAAACAGATTCCCTACAAAATCCAAAAGGTGACCATGCGTTGCTATGGACCGAAGGAGCCTTGGTTTTTAAAAAAGGTCCCCTCAGGAATGCTCCCTGCCCTGGAACTTAACGGGGAGCTCATCACGGAAAGTGATGTGATCTTGCTTGCTCTTGAGAAACAGTTCGGCCCCCTAGGCAGTGCGATGACCGACTCAGATTCTTTGGAATTACGACATTTAGAGCGACTCTTGTTCCGTGCGTGGTGCATCTGGCTCTGTAGTCCGGGTCTCAATCTTCGCCAGCAAAATCAAGCCAAAGAACAATTTCGAGCGGTAGCCAAGCGCTTTGAACAGGAGCTCAACACGACGCCGGGCCCCTGGCTGCGCGGAGACCAACCCGAAACCGTTGATTTGTTATTCGTCCCCTATGTAGAACGAATGAACGCCTCATTGGCCTATTACAAAGGTTATCGATTGCGACGGGAACATCCCAGCATCGATGGCTGGTTTCGTGCCCTTGAATCCCTGGCGACCTACCGAGGAACCCAGAGCGATATGCACACCCATGTCCACGATTTGCCACCCCAAATGGGCGGTTGTTGGTCGGACAATTCGGAACTTTCCACGGAGCTTGCGGCACAAATCGACTGTGGCGATGGACTCGGCGACGACGAAGCGGTTTGGCCCGACGAGAGCCTTCATGGTCAAGCAGCCCTTGCCTTATCTCGCGTGATCCGCCATCGCGACCAGCTGCTGAAGCGCAATCCTTTCGGCAGCCAAAGATTCGATCTGCCATTGCGTTGCGCCCTCACCCGACTCATCACCGGGGCAGCGTGCCAACCACCGAACGGTTCTGCAGCCTCACTGCGCTATCTCCGCGACCGCATCTCAATTCCGCGGGATATGCCCTTACCCGCAGGTCGTCTTCTCCGCCAAGCCTTGGAAGCGACGGCGGCCATGGATGGCCCACAACAAGGGGAACCACTGGGGCTACGAAATCGCTTTGATCAAGACCCCAGCGCTTTTTTGATTCGGCCATAGTGGTCTGAAGGGTCGCAACAGAGGCGTGTCGCTTCGACTGTCGGTTTATCAGAACATTCCCAAACCAACGCCTGAGACGCCGCTGGTCGAAGTTTCTGTCGCAGCGTTACGCCCAACGCAGTGGTGTGTTGGCTATGCAGAGGTGTGGGCTCGGCAAATTGATTTTTCCAGTGACAGCCGCCAAACCCGGCTGGACTATCTCCGCAAAAAGCCTGTGCCAATGGTGCGCAATGCAGCGGGCTCGCTCTGGATGGTGGATCGGCATCACAGGCTGAGATCTCTACTTGGCATCGATCCTGAAGCCACCACATGGGGTTATGTGATTGCAGAAGTTGATGATCAAAATCCAACGGCGGCGATCAATTATTTGCAGACGCAAGGATGGCTTTATCTCTACGACAGCCGTGGACAGGGTCCACGGCATCCCAGTGAGCTGCCAGGTTCACTACTGACGTTGGAGGACGATCCCTACCGCAGCTTGGTCTGGAAACTAAAGCAAGAAGGATTGATCAAACCCCAAGCCCATATTCCATATCACGAATTTCGTTGGGCGGCCTGGCTTCGCCAAAGGCCTCTACCGCCATTTAGTTCGCGTCAATTGGAGCCTGCACTCGCTCCAGCCAGACGCTTGGTGTGCTCCGAAAGCGCACGCAATATGGCCGGATGGAAAGGAGAAAAAAAAGTCTGACTCTGAATCAACGCTTGCTTCTTGAATCAATTTGCAGCAAGTCGCGCACCTTCTGAACTAGGCCGGCCAGCTTCGGATCGGACGCCAATTTTTTCTCGATCTGTTCAATCGCATACATCACCGTGGTGTGGTCTTTGCCCCCAAAGGTGTCGCCAATGCGAGGAAGACTGAGGTCGGTGCCCTGGCGCATTAAGTACATCCCCACCTGACGCGCCTGGCTCACGGCACGACGGCGAGTACTGCTACACATCTCATCCGCGGTGACATCGAAAACCTCAGAGACTTTCTCAATCACTTGCTGAGGAGACACCGCCACGCCTTGTCCGGTGGGATCAAGCATTGGGGCGACCGACTCCACCGTCATCGGCAGGCCTGTGATCGATGCAAACGCCACTGCTCGGGTGAGAGCTCCCTCCAGCTCACGGATATTGGAGGTAAAACGACCAGCGATGTACTGAATCAGATCCCGAGGCAGAGCCATCCGTTCTTGCTCCGCCTTCTTTTGAAGAATCGCCATCCGTGTCTCAAGATCTGGGGACTGGATATCCGCAATCAGACCCATCTGAAACCGAGAAATTAGCCGCTGCTGCAGGCGTGGGATCTGGCTGGGAGGGCGATCACTGGCAATCACGACCTGCCGGCCTGCTTCATGCAGAGCGTTAAACGTATGGAAAAACTCCTCTTGGGTGTATTCCTTCCCTTCAATGAACTGAATATCGTCAACCAGAATTAAATCTGCCGCGCGATAACGATCACGGAAGGCCTGCATGCCGTCTTTGCGAATCGCTTGAATCAGATCATTCGTGAACGTTTCGGTGGATACGTAGGCAACCCGAGCCCCCGGATCGATCTCGAGGCGGTAGTGGCCAATGGCCTGCATTAGGTGGGTTTTTCCGAGGCCAACGCCACCACAAATGAACAGTGGATTGAATTCCCGCCCAGGAGCCTCCGCCACTGCCAATGCCGCCGCATGGGCCATGCGGCTGTTCTGACCCACCACAAAGCGACCAAAGACGTAGCGAGGATTCAGTCCTGGCAGATAGCGGCGCTGTCCACTAGGGCGTGCTGGTGCTGCCTCCCGCGGTTGCTCAGCTGCATTTGTGCTGTCGAGAGGAGCCGCATCCGTCGTGAGTTCTGCCTTAGGAAAAGCGGTTTCCGCCAGAACCGTGACTTGGACGGCTCGACCGCTGATGCTGGTAGCCATCTCAGCGATGGTGGGCAGCAGCTGCTCCCGCAGCCGAATGCTGGTGAAGGGATTTGGAGCCAACAACTTCAGCTCACCATCGCTGAAGCTGCTGCAGCCCGTTGGCCGAATGAACGTCTCAAAGGTGGGCTTAGAGAGCTTGTCCTGTAACTGCTTTCGCACCTTGGTCCAGAGCTCGTCTCCCGTCTCCACGAAATTGCCGCGCTCCTGGAGGCTGAATCTACGCATGTTGGGAGGTTGCGGCATTCTTAAATGCATCAGCATCGAAAAAACCGTGATGCCAACATTCGTTCGTTGGATCGGACTGGCCCTGATCGGGACAAGCCTGTCCTCATGCGGTTTGATCAAAACCCAGCTGGGGTTGGGTCCCAAACCCCCTCAACTGGCGCCACCCGTTGTCAATGACCAACCTCGAAGTGCCCCACTCCAGGCCCGAGAGAATGTGATTGTGAAAGCGGTCGACAGGGTGGGGCCCGCCGTGGTGCGCATTGATGTGGTGAAAAAAATCAATAATCCGCTTGGAGGGATTTTCGGAATCGGTCCTTCCACCCAGCAACAGCAAGGACAGGGCTCGGGCTTCATCACGCGAAGCAACGGATTGATTTTCACCAATGAACATGTCGTTCGAGGCGCCGACCAAGTGGCCGTGACCCTTCCTGATGGGCGCAGCTTCAAAGGCAAAGTGCTCGGGGGGGACCCCCTCACCGACGTTGCAGTGGTGAAGGTGGTCGCCGAAAACCTGCCAGTGGCATCCCTGGGCAACTCCGATGACTTGAAGCCCGGTGAATGGGCCATTGCCATCGGTAATCCCTTTGGACTCAATAACACTGTCACAGCTGGAATTATCAGCGCCGTCGACCGAACCAACGCCGTTGGAGAGGGCCAACGGGTTCCTTACATCCAAACGGATGCAGCCGTGAATCCAGGCAACAGCGGTGGGCCGCTGATCAATGCTGCAGGACAGGTCATCGGCATCAACACCGCGATCAGAACAGCACCAGGGGGAGGACTCAGCTTTGCCGTTCCTATCAATCTGGCGAAGCGAATTGCCCAACAGATTGTGAGCACGGGCGAAGCATCACATCCGTTTATTGGGGTTCAGCTGCGGAGCCTGACGCCCCAACTCGCCCGAGAGATCAATGCCACCGGTAGGAGCTGCAAAGTGCCAGAACTCAATGGGGTTCTGGTGGTGGAGGTTGTACCCAATACACCAGCTGCGGAGGCAGACATCCGCCAATGCGATCTGATTCTTTATGTGGATGGCGAATCGGTGCAAAACCCCACAGAAGTTCAGCTAGCCGTTGACCGCGGCGAGGTGGGACAACCAATGCAGCTCAAGCTGAGACGTGATGGCGATGAAATTTCAGTTGAAGTGCTGCCAAAAGAGTTACCCCGTCGAAATTGAAATGCCACGGATCGTGGTGATGGCCCGCTGGCCAGCAGCCAACCGGTGCAAGCAACGCCTGAAGCACGACCTGAGCCGTTGCGATGGGGTACTCAACGCGGCGGAAAGTGCCATGCGAATCCAGCGTCAGCTCACACGTCACACGGCCTCCGTAGTGGCGTCGATGGAAACGGCCCGAACTATCTCATCAACATTGGCCATCGACGGCCTTGGCCCCAATGCTGCCCGGCGCTGGGGAGAGCAACTCGGCCTAACCCATGTGGAATTACAGGGGGGAGGCAACTTGGGCTGCAGGATGAAACGGCAGCTCCTATTGGGCCAACGGACCGACCGCAGCACCCTGTTCATCGGAACCGACCTTCCGGAGCTGAACACCAACGACCTTTACGCGGCAATCACCAGTCTTCAAAGCCACGATCTTGTGCTCGGTCCTGCAAGGGATGGTGGTTACTGGCTGATTGGTTTCGGACGGAAACTCCTTGAACACCCGCATCTTTGGCCCTTAGGGGGAATTCCCTGGGGGAAGGCAAATGTGCTGGAACAAACAACAGCACAAGCTGCAGAAAACAAGCTGAACACAGCGCTAATCGCTCAGCGAAATGATCTCGATCACTTGGCAGATCTCAGGCCATGGCAGGGTTAAGCGTGGCAGGGTTAAGCGTGGTCATTCCCGCCCTTAATGAAGCGCGGCACCTCCCCCTCCTCCTGGCAGACCTCCAGCAGTGGCCAGAAGCCCTCGAAATCATTGTTGTCGATGGTGGCAGTACAGACAAAACCATCCCGGTGGCCCATCAAGGAGGCGCCCATCTTGTGAAAAGCCCTGTTCAAGGTCGAGGACAGCAACTCCAATGGGGTTTGCAGTCGGCTCAGCACAGCTGGTTGTTGGTCTTACATGCCGATAGTCGGCTCAGCCAGCACTGGGTGACTCACGTCCAAAGGGTATTCACCATGGCGAAAGGCCAGCAACAGGCATGGGCCTTTGACTTCCGCGTTGATGAACGCCGACCGATGTTGAGGCTGCTGGAATGGTGTGTGGCGCTTCGCAGCCGCTGGGGACAAATGCCCTATGGAGACCAAGGACTCCTAATCCACCGCAGCCTGTATGAGCGAATTGGGGGCTATCGCCCCATAGCCCTGATGGAAGATCTCGACATCATCGAAAGGTTGCGACGGGTCAGTCGAATCGGTTCTTTGGGGTGTGCCCTCACCACAAGCGCACGACGCTGGAACCACCGCGGCGTTATGAACCAAGCCTGGAGGAATGCTCAGCTTCGACGACGCTGGAAAAACGGTGTGAAAGCCGAAGACTTGATCCAGACCTATCGACGTTGAGCCAAGTCTTAATTGGAGTACCAGAAAGCACATCGATGGGCTTGAGGCTCAAGATCCCACCCCTGACGCTGATAGAAATTCACCACGCCTGGGTCTGCGAACAGGCTTACCCGCTCCGTGCCCATCTGATGCAGGGCCTCAAGGACGTAAATCATCATTTGTTTCCCCAGGCCATTGCCTTGATAAAGGGGATGAACTGCCACATCCCAAACGGTGGCCTCAAAAACGCCATCTCCCGTACACCGAGCGAATCCAACAAGCCGGGGGACCCTGGGGTCATGGCGCCATAAGCCCACCTTGAGAAGACTGTTTGACAACGCTTTCCGCACACGACGGGCGGGGCGACGACTCCAACCGACAGCCTCGAGCAACTGCTCAAGCTCAATCAGATCAAACGGGTGGGACTGACTGAACACCAGGGTGAGCTGATCATTCGCGCAGGTACACAACCTGGCGTCTTCGCCGTATTGCTGCAGGAGTGGCTCTGCAGGCACTTGCAACGAGGACGTCATCACAGCTTGGCAAGCCCCCGTTCTTGAAGGTCAGCCAACTGGGCGTACAAACCACCCTGAGCACGCAACTCGACATGGGTGCCCTGCTCAATCAGCTCTCCCCCTTTCAACACCAAAATGCGATCGGAAGCCTCGACGGTGGCGAGGCGATGCGCAATCACCACAGCTGTCCGTTTTTGCAGCAACCGATCGAGATCACGCTGCAAGGTTGCCTCTGTGGAAGGATCCATAAAGGCCGTGGCCTCATCCATTACCAAAACGGTTGGGTTGCGAATCGCCACCCTGGCAACGGCCAACAATTGCCGTTCACCGGAGGAGAGGTTGCCTCCCCGTTCGCGTAACTCTGTTTCAAGGCCCTGTGGAAGGCGACGAAGCAGCTCATCCAGTCCGAGGTCGGAACAAATTTTTTGAAGCTGTTCATCGCTCACCTCAGCATCGAGACGGAGGTTGTCAGCAACATTGCCACTGAACAAAAAGGTGTCCTGAAGCACGACCCCCAACTGACGTCGGAGATCCGCCGTTGAGATTGAACGAATATTGCGGCCATCAAGAAGGATGCGCCCTTCCTGAGGTTCGTACAGACGACAAAGCAATCGAATCACTGTTGATTTTCCAGACCCTGTGGGACCCACAAGGGCGACATGCTCTCCGGGAGCAATACGAAAAGAGAGATTCCGCAGGATCGGGTCATCAGCGCGATACGAAAAGCTGACGTTTTCGAAGATCAATTCACCCGCACCGAGGGCGTTAAGGGGCTGAGGGTCAGAGGCTTCGACAATCTCCAAAGGCTTTTCCATCAACTCGCCAATCCGTTCAACTGCCGTCAGTCCCCCCTGGATCTGAGTGAATCGTTCCGCCAGCTGACGCAAGGGATCAAACAGTCGTTGGGCGTAAATGATGAACGTGGTGAGCGTGCCTAGGCCCATGGCCCCGCTGGTCACCATCCAGCCGCCAAGGGCCAGCACCAAGGCAACCGCGCCAAGACCAACCCATTCGAGGAACGCGGAGATGCTGCTGTCAAAGAAAATCGTTCCATTCACCGCACTGCGATAGGCGGCACCAGTGCGGGCAAAGCGGCTGCTGTTCACCTGCTCCCGGCGATACATCTGAACAACCTCAAGCCCCTGAAGATTCTCCTGAAAGTCAGCATTGAGCTGGGACAGCTCTTCGCGCACCATGTAGTTCGCTTTGCGATAACGCCCTTGCAGCCACAACACGAACCACGTGACGGGCACTTGGGTGACCAGCAACAACAAACCCAGGCGCCACTCAATCAACAGCATGGTGGTGGCGATCACGGTCAAGCTCACCAAATCGCCCAGGACCCCTACAGCCCCACTACCAAACACCTCAGCTAAGGCATCAACATCGTTGGTCAACCTGGTGAGCAACTTCCCCACCGGCATGCTGTCGTGGAAACGAAGGGATAGCGAAAGGGCGTGGCGGAAAAGATCGTCTCGGATTCGAGCCGTGAGCCGTTGGCCAACGGCCTGAATGTTGAACGACTGAATCCCCTGTAAGGCCAGTCGCAACAACACGGAGATCAAGAGGAGACCCACGATCGTTTGAATCGCCTGGGGAACCGACAATCCAGAAAGCCAAGGCAGGCTTGGCTCGCGGCGCAGAACACTGATTGCCTGACCCACCAACAAAGGTTGGATCGACCCTGCCAGTGCAACGGGCACAAGCAAAGCAAGGGTGACAAACAGACGGCGGCGATCACGAGCTAAGTAGCGACCAAGACGCCGAACCCGTTTCCAATCAGCTCCTGCTCCCATCAACCCTCTCCCTTCGACGTTTCAACGGTGCGAATCGCTGTCACGATCTCCGTCAACGCACCGTCATCGAGGCGCATGGAGAGGGGGTGTCCCACCAATCGAGCCGACGAGCGAAACAACTCCTCAATTTCAACGAGGCCGTTATCCCGCAAGGTGCGGCCCGTGGCAACGAGATCAACAATCGCTTCAGACATCCCCGTCATCGGGCCGAGTTCAACGGATCCGTTCAAATGAACCAACTCGACAGGAAGATCGAGTGCATCGAAGTATTCCCTGGCGCAGTGGGTGAATTTGCTGGCAACTCGGCAGTGGGCTGGGAGATCCAAGGCTCGTTGATATCCGCTAGTCGCTTTCACGGCAACGGACATCCGACATCCGCCAAAACCAAGGTCGACTAACTGTGCCACCGGCAATTGGTGCTCCTTCAAGACGTCGTATCCGACAACCCCAAGCTGAGCCTGTCCGTAAGACACATAGGTGGGCACATCTCCATTTCGAACCAAGAGTGCTCTTGCCCGACCACACGGGGTCGGGACCATTAACTGCCGGTTGTCTTTGTCCAGAACGGCCGAGAAGTCGAGACCCGCTGCAGCGAAACGTGCCACGGAGTCCTTGAGAAGCGCACCTTTAGCCAACGCGACGGTAATCATGGGTCCAGCGTTGACCGGGAAACCAGGCAGGACTTTAACGATGCACTCCACACTTCATGCATTGCCAGTCCTACAGGACAACGTGATTTGGATCTGGGTCCGGGGCAGGAACGCCGTCGTCGTGGATCCAGCAGTGGCGAAGCCAGTGAGTCAATGGCTGAACTCTCACGAGATGGGCCTGACCGCGATCCTGCAAACCCACCATCACGCCGATCACATCGGCGGGACCCCAGAACTGTTAAGCGAATGGCCGCAGGCGGAGGTCGTCGCAGCCACTGCAGATCGGCTCAGAATTCCGTTTCAAACCAGAGGCGTTGCCGATGGCGATGTGATCAAACTGCTGGGACGGCGCCTTGAGGTAATCGATGTGGCGGCCCACACCTCCGCCCATATCGCGTTCATCCTTCGGAACGACGACGACCAAGACCCACGGTTTGGACCCTTGGTGTTTTGCGGCGACACCCTGTTTGCCGGTGGCTGCGGTCGATTGTTTGAAGGCTCCGCTCAGGACATGTATCGAGCACTCCAACGCTTCGCGGCGTTGCCGGATGAAACGCTTGTGTGCTGCGCCCATGAATACACCGAAGCCAATTTGCGCTGGGCGACGGAGCAACATCCCCACGATGTTCAAATCACGACGCGCTACCGCACAGTGAAGCAACTTCGTTCCCGCGGAGATCTCAGTCTTCCCTCAAGCATTGGTGCAGAGAAACGCACCAACTTATTTATGCGGGCAGAAACCGCCGAACAACTCGCCGAACTCAGGAGCCATAAGGATCAGTGGCGTTCAAGCTGATGCGTTGGGGAAACAACATGGCCGTGGCGCCCTTTCTGAACCCAAGACGACAGCGTGTGCCTCGGTTGTAGTCGTGCTCCAAGGGCTGGGTGACACGGAGCTGTTGATCAGCTGCCTGAACCCGGAGTTGCCATGCGTGGCCTTGGAATTCACGTCCCATCACACAGGCTTCAGCCTCGGGCTCAGGTTCCAAGGCGATCGCAGCTGGATCCACCAAAAGACTTGCGTCTTCGGGCCAAGACTTCAACGAAAGCTGCGTGGGCACAGGAAGGCTGCCTAGGCAACAGTGCAAGCGGTTGTCTGCCTCTGGCCAAACAGGAATCAGATTCCCCTGAAGAACAAAACGCCCTACGAAGGGAGTGGCAGGGGCATCGACTAAGTCCCTTGGAGTGGCGCATTGGTGCAACACTCCATCCCGCATCACAGCAACACGATCACAGATCGCTAGAGCCTCGCCAGGGTCATGGGTCACCAGCAGTCCACTGGCCCCACAAACCTGCAACACCGAAGCCAATTCACTGCGAAGAAGAAGGCGCACCTCCACATCGAGGTTGGAAAAAGGCTCATCCAAAAGCACTACCTGAGGAGCTGGAGCCAAAGCACGGGCTAACGCCAGACGTTGACGCTGTCCCCCCGACAGTTGATGGGGATAGCGCTGCGCAAGGCCCTGAAGACCCAGCAAATCGAGCAACCAAATGGCACGACTGTTGTCTTGACCTGGACGAAGACCAAAGCAAGCGTTCTGCCATGCCGTGAGGTGAGGGAACAAGGCATAGTCCTGGAACACCATGCCAACGCCGCGACGCTCAGGTGGAAGCCAGTGCTGGCCTCCGGCCACGATGCGGTGTTGAAGATGGATCGATCCCTGCTCAGGCCGCTCAAAACCAGCGATCAAGCGCAACAGAGTTGTCTTTCCACAACCGGAGGGTCCGAGCAAACCCACAAGCTCTCCTGCTTTGAGTTCGAGGTTGATGCCACGAAGGGTCCAGTCGTTTGACGACTCCTTGTAGCGATGCCAAAGGCCCCGAATTTCAACCGGTCCTGAGACCCTTTCCAACAGTGGAACGCGATGATTTAACTCCATTCTGCTCTGCTGTCCCGCCATGCCGAATCAAGCCATCACCACCACAGCTGCACCTGCACCCGTTGGTCCCTACAACCAAGCTGTCCTGGCTGGGGGATGGTTGTACTGCTCAGGCCAGATCCCTCTCGACCCAACCACAGGAGCCATGGTTGGAGCTGGCGATGTTGCGGCGGAGACCTATCAGGTTTTGAAAAATTTAAAGGCGGTCTTAAGCGAAGCCGGAGCATCTGCAGAACAGGTGGTGCGAACGACCGTTTTCCTGGCTGACTTAGCGGATTTCGCAACGGTCAACGCCATTTATGCAGAGATGTTTGGTAGTGGAGTTAGCCCAGCCCGCGCTTGCGTTCAAGTAGCCGCACTCCCGAAAGGTGCAAGGGTCGAGATCGATTGCGTTGCATGGTTGGGATGACGAATGGAATAAACCGCTGAAACCCCACACCAGGGGAGTGCAGAGGGATGAACAACGCGCTGCACTCCCCTCATCAAGAAGCAAAACAGGTTCACTTTCTAGGAGCGACGAACACATAAGTTGTTTTGGTGGATGAGACGGTCCGATGCCTCAGGCAAAACTCACCATCGGCGAACTTGAAGCGGGCTATCCCATGTATTGCAAGGCACTGAGGCGCCTACTACAACAGGGAAAATCTGCCAAAGAGATTGAACGCACAGTGTGCTGGGGGCATCTCGAAACCCTGAATCGATGCCTTCCGACCCGTTACAAATCCCCCTCATACCTTCTGGCATTGATCCGGCGCGACATTGAAAAGCCTGAGTCGTCCCGTTAATTCTCAGACGGTTCAAAGCATTGACACAGCTGCAGCAAAGTTCAGTCCGAGCTTTATTACCTAGAGCTATGGAAACAACTCCTGGCTTGTCATGTCACGCTGTATTTTTCGAAGAACCAATCATCATCAAGGCTGGAAGCTGGTTCCACTCATTATTATTTTTGCGAGTGCCGTAATTACTCTTGGACAAGAACCAAATAATCAAACTCAACGGGAAAGTGATTCAAATCAGGGCACTGGATTCCTTTTCTCAGGAAAAAACTAATTTTGGAAACAATATCTGTTAGCCTTAGGCCATCAATTTAAATAAAATGTTCAAACTAATCAGTTACACAATCATCACCCTTGCGACCACTGGGACTGGCTCGTTGGCGTCCAAATGCTTCACGGTGATCTCTCCAACTAATCCAAATCGAGAAGAATGCAAAGAAGTTGCTCGAACACCAGATCGACAGAGAATTTACAAATGCTGCCGCTAATCAAGCGGCCCATCCAACTTCAAACTCCCCGGTCATCGTCAGCCTGAAACGCTAATTACCAACAGAAGAGGTGAACCATAACAACACTAAAAAGAACGATATCGGCATTGATCAATTAGAGTTTGATATCTCAGATTAATTTCCCCATGGCAGAAACGACCCCTCTCACCACTGCCATTCAATTCGCCATAAGCACAGGCAAAATTCAATCAGCCTCTGATATTGATTTGTCAAAAAGTACATCCGGCATTGATGCTGTTATTTTGCGGAACCAAGAAGGCATTACGGTTGCGAGTATCTCCAAAAGAGTGTTAAAAGAGCGGGCTGAAAATGCGGCTGTTGCCAAATTAAAATCTGAGCAGACCGATCAATAATTAATCACCCTTAACAATAAATTGTTCCAAAATAGTGATTGGTCACTTAAAGTTATCGCCAAGTTATTTATGCAACCAATAATTTCATGTTATTTAAATTCACCCCAAGATTAATCAACGGAATTTTCAAAATATCTAAATTCCTCGCTCCAAATACTGACCCGAACCACTAAGCAGGAATACTTATCGATTTGTTGCGGCCAAATTGCTTAGAACAGGTTTGAAGACAAACCATCCATGAAGCTCGACAGCGCCAATGCTCACCCAATGGGAAGCCTGATTCATGACGGCATTCATCAGCCATTCCATGCTTTGGCATGTCCTCTACATCCAAGAGCAGTGCGGATCGGCAAGAAAAAATAAAACCAATTAACCGTTGCGATATAGACGGCGCAAAGGGGGAAAGCCTCCAACCAGACAGTGGTCCAGCAAAATCAACCTTCCAACATCGTTCTGATTTGATCACATTCCTTGAATTGATCCATCGTCCTGAGCCAAACATAAAGAGTTGGTATCAATCTCCATGGCACGTCGGCTTCAGGCTTCGCAAAATCAAGGACAACAAGCTGAGCTAGCAGCCTGGACAGCTGTCGTCTTTGCATCCATTACTGCGCTAGCTGTTTGGGGAGTGGCGAATGCTTACTCTCTTCACGGTTAAGAACTCTTACGCTTTAGAAGAGTGCACAAACAAAACAATTCAGAGCCTGGCTCTGAATTGTATCAATCGATAGTGCACAAATTTCAGAAGCCTAAATCAACCAAATCGGCGATCAATCCATTGGGTCAGAGCATAAACAGCTATAAACATTGGCAAATAAGCAATCCATAAGCTTGGAAGATTGAGGTTGCTATTATTAATTAGCACGAGTCCAAAATAGCTGACAGAGCCATAAATAGAAGCACGTCGAAGCGGACCTATTACTTTTTTCATAGCAACACTAAAAATACATATTACAGGAGAATGACCAATCAAGGATCTTAAATACAGAGGGAAAACCCGCCATGCCTTTGGATCGATCAGCGATCCCTGATGCGGCGGCGCAATCGAGGAATCACCAGGAAATCCATCAAACCAAACACGATGAAGGAAGGGAGAAATCCACGCTCAACAAGTCGACAGGCAATACGTGAATCATCAAACTGGCAAATCAAAAATTCAATTACACAAAATAGAAGCATTTTTACTGCAAAACTCTTAAGAGCGAAATAAAGCTCAGGCGGAGTCAAAAAGAACGCCCTCATGCAACGATAAATCTCTCTTGAAAGCGACAACTTCAAACATTATAATAACTGAAAACAGCATATTGCCGTCAAATAGAATTGAATTACAAAATCAACATTAAATCGTAATAAATTAATTTAGAGATGTCAATTAAGTGCGCTTGAATCAAACGACATACGGCGCTGCAGAACTTACCGGATCCATGAAATACCCTACAAGTTGAATGCATTATTCAACGCTGAATTATCAAATGTGGATAAAGTAGATTTCTATTAATTACCCCAGCAATAGCGAAATAAGCATCAATTACTGACGGTTATCTCACGCAATCCACCAGAAGCCCTTACCCACTCAGCCAATGCCTCAATATCAGTGCGGCTCGGTATACAGATGCACCCTGTGCCTGGATAACAACGGTGAATGCCCAATGCACTTCGCGTGGTCTCAAAACGAGGCTGAAGATCGAACCAAAGGTCATCACCCCAGGGTTCCGGATCTCCAAGTCGATACGTTCCAGCCGGTAACGGTGAAGCATTGCCTGGGCTCCACAATCGATCAGCGGTTTGACGTTGCGCAATTCCGCTTGCCGCTGTCCACTGCGCCAACAGAGATCCATCCCCATGCAACTCCACAAGCCAAACACTGTTGCCATCAGGAAAGAAGTCGTTGGTTCTCCGCATGGTGAGACGAAGTGTTTGTCCCTTAGACCGATCTGATGTGGGCCCCGCTTGCCCAGGCAACACCACAGATTTCTGGAGCTGCTCTTGTTGAACTTTGGCCTTCAGCGGAGGTCGCGTTTCCGCTGAAGGCGTGCAACCAACAACACACAGAACAGCCACCACTAATGCCGAACGGATCGAGACCATCAACATGGACACCAAGACGTGCCTAACGCTGGCACGATGCAATCAAAAACACGAGTCGGGCCCATGGAGGTTGTTGATCTTTTCCCACGTTCCATTCTCAAGGGAGAGCTGCCAACTCCATTGCTGAAGGAGCTTTTGGCATTGGGAAAAACGGTGTTGAAAAACCCGGAGGCCAATCCTGATGCATCCTTAAAACTGGCTGGTCAGCTCAGTCAGCAGCGAGAGTTAAAACCTGGGCAACCAGGGGTGCAGAGCCTGATCGGGGACCACCTCCTACCTGGATGCGAGCGCTGGATCCGCCATGTGATCGACCGCCAGCCACCTCAAGGTCGCGGGCCATGGAGTGCTGGGAAATACCAGCTCAAACTCATCGATCTTTGGTTGAATTGCCAAATTGCTGGGGATTACAACCCCACCCATACTCACGGCGGCAGCTTTTCTGGAGTGATTTTCTTAAAAACTCCCCCCCAGATCAACGCCAACAGTTTCGACGGACAGCTGTGTTTTCACGGTCCTGAAGAGTGGCATTTGCAGTCGTTCCGAACAGGGATGGCCCATTACGTCCTTCCAGTACCGGGTGAGTTTTATATCTTCCCGGCCTGGCAACCCCATTCAGTGATGCCCTTTCGTGGGGATGGTGAGCGGTGGTCCTTGGCCTTCAATGCAACAGCCATTCCCGGTCCACCAAGACCTCAGGCGATGGGGAATATCTCCTTATCCACCCAACGGCCCATGGTGCAGGGTTTTTAAAGGTGTCTGTCAAGATGCTTCTATGAACGAGCTCGAATCAATGGATCCAAGCAATCCCCTGATCGAGGCTCGCGAGATTGCTGACACCATTGAACATCTCACAACTCAATTAAAACCTGAGGTGATCCGGGCAGCACGACAAGACAAGGAAGGTCGGCTTTATTTAGATCGCATCGAATACGCCCTTGGCACCATAGGAAAGGCTCTAATCCTCACCGATTACACCATCGATGAGGAGAAAGATATCGACAAACTGGAAGCATTTCGAGAGTCGCAACAACACATGGGTTGAACATCATCACTCCACAACCTCATCGGATTTAACAAGATGATGATCAACAACATCATCTTCTTTTTCAACAATCTGCTGCCAACCACTGCACCAGAGATTGGCATCGTTGAGGTCACGCCACAGCACGCGTTCTCGATGGCCTGGGTCAAGAACAGCTGATAACTCGACCCAGCGTTGTTCCCCCTTACCGCCCTGGGTCACAAGCTGAAAATGGCGATAACCCCCAACGGCCCGTTGGCTGGTCCAAGCCTTCGCTGGAAACCAAGCCATTAGGCATCCACAAAAACCTGATGAACCGTGCTCTCTAAGACATGGCCCGAGGCGGCAATCATGTCTTTGTGATCATCCATAAACTGAGCCATCACTCCTGGTTTGGCTTGCATCACAGCGCAAATTTTGGTGGGGTCATCCGGACTCACACCGCGATATAGCGTTGAAATACCGGCCATTTTTTGGAGAGGACGCGATGCGTCATAGGTTTTGACCCACTCGCCGAACGGTTTCGTGATGGTGAATGTGAGCACGTGGGTTTCCATTCAGCCAAAACGAACGAACATCCGGACGGTATCACCGCTGTAAAAGGGGGCATCAATCACCCCCGAAAGCCGGATCACAGAAGCCAATACGTCATCAACACGAACGGGTTAGCTCATGGTGCGAACTCTCATTAGTGGTTACTATTGAGAACAACTGATCAATCCCAGGTGTCGCCGTCTTCAGCACCGAATCCTGAGGACGGATCCCTCGAAGACGGATTGCACCAAGGCGGACGACGTCTCACCCCCCAGCGCAAACGGGTGCTGGAGCTTTTTGAACTGCGCGGTGCCGGTTGCCACCTCAGCGCTGAGGAGGTGCATCAACAACTGGTGAACCTCAAACTGAAAGTGTCCCTAGCCACGGTGTATCGAACCCTCCGTCTTCTGGCAGACATGGGTTTTCTGCAAGAGCTGGAACTCAGCGAGGGGGGGCGTCGGTTTGAGTTAGCCGATGATGACCACAGAGACCACCACCACGTGGTTTGTATCCGCTGTGGACGCACCGAAGAATTTGAGAATGAGTCAATTCTTGCCGCTGGGGCAGAAGCAGCAAAAAGATTGAACTTCAAATTGATTGAATCAAGCCTGAATGTCAGAGCCATCTGCGCTGACTGTCAGACCTGACGACGACTGATTACTGAGGATGCTCGTTGCAAGGCATCCAGTAACGGTCACCCATGCGATGGACACCCTGGCAACCAAGTTTTGCTGCCTGTTCTTCAGCCTGCTCCCGTGAGGGGTAAGCGAGATAGCGAGGATTTGTGGTGGAGCGGATTTGAATCAAGCCCATGCTCATGGGTCCAGCGGTTAGGACGCCCATGGTGTTGAACCCCACCGCGATCAACCCCATGCCCACGATTGCGGCATTGAACACACCCATGGCGACCACACCAATCGACACCACACCCATCGGCACCACGCCGATCGAGATCACACCCATCGGCACAATCCCGATGGCAATAGTTCCCATCGGCGCCACACCGATGGCGATGCGCTTTTGATTGCTAGCGCAATCACCATCCCGTTTCATTGAATCAATGTCCGTGATGTGAATCGGCGTCGGAGTGCTTTGTGCAAACCATCCACATTTCCCCCATGCGATGGGCGCCCTCACAACCAAACCCTGGGGCGGCAGCTTGAGCCTCAGCTTCGGTTTTAAACATCGCCTGCTTGGGCTGATCGTTCTGGGCATTCACGGCAGCACCGAGTAGCACCAAAGTGCAGGCGCTGATTATCAGTCGGAGGGTCACCATGCGTTGAACGACATCTTCAATCAACCATCATGCCCAGCTGCGTTGGTCAGGCTTGAAGAGCACCGCCACAGCTTGATCCGGCACCAGCCGTACAGCCAAAACAATGGCGACCGGTGTGAATGAAATCGCCACTTAAGTCAATCTCATCTTCAAGAAGGTCACGCAAGTGACGGATGACGCCTGGGCGTGGCAATGACAGCTGTTGGTTGAAGTCGCAGTCGTAAAGAGAACCCTCCCAATCAACGCTCAGGAGCTGTCGACACATCACCGTTTCGAGATTGGCCGGATTGTGCGCCTGCTCGAGCACTTGCCAGTAGTCGTCCAATTCACCCTTCAGTTCTAGTTGTCGAGCAAAGCGCTGGATCGGCATGTTGGCCAACGTGAGGAGTCGATCAAATCGAATACCGAGTCGGGTTAGCTCTCGCTTGTAATCGGCTTCCAAGCTGGCTTGGGGTGGAGGGAGTGCCGCGCCAAGCGGGTTGTACACCAAATCCAGTTGCCGTTCGGGATCGCCACTGCCGTAGCCCAGAGCATTGAGTTGATGGAGACCCTGAAGACTCCGATCGAAGACACCATCACCGCGTTGACGATCGACGTTGTCTGCGGTGTAGCAGGGCAAAGATGCCGTCACGGCCACACCCTGCTGTGCCAAAAATTCAGCAAGGTCTTCGTGGCCAGGTTCATTCAGGATCGTGAGATTGCAGCGGTCGATCACCGCCACCCCAGCCGACCGCACCTCACTCACCAGCTTCCGAAAGCCAGGGTGTAATTCCGGAGCCCCGCCAGTGAGGTCTAAACAGCCAATGCGATGCCGACGAAGCACCAAAGGGATGAGCTCTAACAGCTCCGCCGCCATCATTTCGGTGCGGGTGGGCCCGGCATTGACATGGCAATGGGCACAGCTTTGGTTACAGCGGTAGCCCAAGTTGACCTGGAGTGTGGTCAAAGCAACCCGTTGCAGTGGAGGAAACATTGCAGGGCTGACGGTCAATGGTGCTCGACTCCAATGGACTTGATCGTTTAGATCGTGGCAGGACTTGGGGAACGTTGAGCAGCAAATTGGCAGAACCAGTTGATGTATTGCTTTGGCCCTGCCGTCATCAACACATCGAGCCTTAGCGGGTCTTCGGGATCTGAAATACCTGTAAGGGCAGGGTCAGAGAGGCTTGGGCGGTCGACTTCACCATGACTACTGTCAACCACAACCACGCGGTTTTCTCTCCCGCTCCAGGCTCCCAACGCTTGAAGCAGGGTTAAAAATCCACGATCGCTTCCACCCCGCAACCAGGTGGCGCCGTCAGCAGAAAGGTTGGAGGTGACCGTGTCACCCACCCCCACAAGCAATGGCATCCGCTCCGCAGGGATTCGATCCTGCACAAGCTTCAACAACGCGTCATGGGTCTGTGGAGCGACGCGAACATTGAAATCATCTCCAAAGGGCACCTCCCCATAGCGTCGTGCCATGTAGTGATTTAGCAGCACCAACAGGCCGGCCTCTTTAATCGAACCACTCAACATGAACTGAATGTCAGTGGTGCCCACATCACACTCCACCGCTGGCTTGAGACGTTCCATACCATCAGCATTGCGGCCAAGATTGGGAGCCACATGCAGAAAAAATGAACCCTCGAGACCCTGCTTCTCCGCATCGGCCAGCAGCGTCTCCATCAGCCGCTGAAGCAGGGACTGCATAGTTCGCTGCTTCTCGACATCACCTGTAATCGCAGCAAAGATTCCATTGAGATTCACCGTCGGAGACACCTGGGTGTCCAAGACGGCTGCATGGGCAAGCTGAGCGATCTGCTCCAACGAATGCAGGGGAAAGATCTCCGGCAAACCGTCTTTCAGCAACGCTTCCATCCGTAAGGGAGCCGCGGCCAAAAACGCGATCTCTGCCTCACTCACCCCCGGATGACTGACCTGTCCATAGCGGTCTTGGAATTGGACACCACCGGCCGCGAGTCCGCGCAGGTACAACCCGGCTTGAGCGGGATCATGTTCGCCACAAAGTGCCTGCTCCACGAGCCGATTCACACCTCGGCGCCCCTCGTGTTCACCATTGGTGAGCACTGCAAAGGTCTCCCCCAGCTGACCCACCGCCATCACATAGGCCGGATCCATCTGCCGTGTCAGTGGATCATTCACCAGCTGCATGCAGACGCCATCAAGGTCTTGAACGATCAAAAGATCCTCAACACCACAGAGCTCCTGCAACAGTTGATCGGGGCTGAGGCGCTGCACGGCACTCGCGGCATCGAGCCGTCACCTTCCCACGGTTGTCGCACTAGGCCAAGTCGCAACAAGCCAAGGCGAGCGCGATCATGTCGGTCCTGGAAGGACGTTGTGATGCATTCCACTTGGACTGAACAGTGGTGGCCAATCGCCTACCTCCAGGACCTGGATCGCAGCCAACCCAACCGCTTCACACTGCTGGAGCGAGACCTGGTGATCTGGTGGGACGCCAAGGCTGAACAAGCCTCCTGGCGTGTGTTCCCCGATGTTTGCCCCCACAGGCTTGTGCCCCTCAGCGAGGGCAGGATCAATGATGAGGGGCTCTTGGAATGTCCTTATCACGGCTGGAGTTTCGATGGAGAGGGCCATTGCCGCTCTATTCCGCAAGCACCCGACAACACCAAGCCAGAAGCACGCCGATCACGCTGCTCCAGCCTCCCCACAGCGATTGGGCAGGGCCTTTTGTTCGTTTGGACGGGAGAACCAGATGCGGCCAATCAGCATCCCTTACCCCTCGTACCAGCCCTTGAGGAGGACCCCAAAAGCTGGACGCTGCAGGACACCTTTCGCGACCTCCCCATGGATGCGGTGACCCTGCTGGAGAACGTGCTCGACGTGAGCCATGTTCCTTTCACCCACCACAAGACCGTCGGCAATCGAAACAATGCCTCTCCGGTGCTGGCCACGATCACTCGAGAGGCTGAAGACGGATTTGATGCCTTTTGGGAGGAGGGGCCCCGTCGGGGGAAGCTCGGCTCTCAAACCACATCTTTTCACGCCCCTCAGTTGATGTGGCACGACCTCACGGCGAAGGGCTTCGCCCGAATCCTCACAGTGGTTTATGCGGTACCGATCCGCCGTGGTGAATGTCGTTTATTTGCCCGCTTTCCCTTCCAATTTCAGTCGGCCGTCCCAAAACTTCTCATCGGTCTACGGCCGCGATGGCTCCAACACATCGGCAACCACAAAGTGCTGGAGGACGATCAGGTTTTTCTGCATTGGCAGGAACGGGTGCTGGAGCGAGCTGGCGGCAGTCCTGCTGCTGATCGAGCCTTCTTTATGCCCAATACAGCCGACGTCTACGTGGCCGCACTGCATCGCTGGCTGAACAACAACGGCGGTGAGCCATTCGCTGGGAAAGACCTACCTGAACGTCAGCGAACCGCAGACCTGATGGATCGTTACTACAGCCATACCCAATCGTGTCGCAGTTGCTCCACAGCATTGAGACGGATCCGCGCTGCTCGCCCTTGGGCGTGGGTGGTGTTGTGGGGTGCTGCCGCTCTGGTGGGATTAGGCCAAGGCGGGGTCTGGAGTGCCATTGGTGTCGTCATTGCAGCCCTTGCGGGACTCACCCTGCGCCAAGTTTCTCGCTGGGAGAAAGGATTGATCCGGGGAGACGGTGCAGCCCCCCGCAACCGACAGGCCTAATCAAGGCAACGGCAAAGGCAACAGGGTGGGTTTCACTTTCGCTCCAACATTTCCTTCAACCGTTACTTTCCCTCCCACGTTGACTTTTCCGTTCACGTTCACCGTCTCGTTCACCGAGACAGCCGCATTCACTTGAACAGGCGTCTCGATGGATCGAACATTGGCCTGCACTTCTCCACCCACCCGAACTTGGCCTTGAACCGCCAGGGGGGTTGTTCCTGTAATCACCACATCTTCGCGAACGGCAACCGGCAAGGGTTCGTTCGATCGAATCGTCACACTCGCGGGCAAGACGAGCTTGTCGACCTGCAAACCACCCTCAATCCGAATCGGTATTGGCTTGCTCAGGATTTGAATCGCCGTAGCGGCCAACACCACACTCGATACGACCACGGCAGCGGGCCAGCGGTACGCCAACAACAGTTCTCGGGACGTTGGCGACATCAGAATCAGGCTTTCAGTTCATTACACCGCCTCCAATCAATCCATGCCCATCACCTTGCGGTAAGCCGGACGCTGCTGGGTGGCCGTGATCAACGCCTGAATGGCTGGATACGGCGATAAATCTTCTTGGGGGAAAAAGATGGGTAGGTAGGCGAGGTAAGCGGTTATGGCGCAATCAGCCGCACCCCACTGATCACCAACTAAGGGACGGCCAGGGGTCAACTGGTGATTCAGCTCCTGCATAAGCCGCGGAAATTCACGTTCCCGATTGCTGGGTACAAACAGGGCAATCGCCAAAGTTGCATTCGCAAAGAGCAACCACTGGGCCGTTAATGAGCGTTCAGCAGCTGACTTGATCTGCCCAGCATGGTTTTCCGCCAAATGGAGAAGAATGGCTCCAGATTCGAACAACTTGAGCGGTGTTCCATCCATGGCTTGAACACTGGTATCAACCAGGGCCGGCAATTTTCCGAAGGGGTTGACCTGCAGATAGTCGGGCTGACGGTGCTGGTTACCCCGCAGATCCAGTTCCACCAAGTCGTACCCAATCCCCTGTTCTTCGAGGTACCAACGCGGCATCGAGGCCCGCGTTTTTGGACCGCCATACAGAGTGAGTGTCATCGAATGACCCCTGAGCTGTTCAGGCTCACGAACGACCCTGCTTAGGCTATAGGCCATGCACAACTCCTTTTTCGACCAAAGCTTGGACGCCGTGTCGATCCGATCCCGGATCCACGAGGTTGTGGCCGGAAAAGTTGGCTTTTACAGCGTTGGTTTATATCCCGCATCCCTGGCCTACAACTGCGCCATGCAGAACGAGGCAGGCCGGCTGTTGCTGGCCCCTCGAGAGGGCCGGGAGTTGCTCGGGGCCTTCCCGGCGGAATCCATCAAAAATATGGACCCCGGACACGTAGAAACCGTGCTCGATATGGGCAGCCACCGAACGGGCAGTGAGCGAACCCCCAACACCTTGGAAGACCTCATTCGACGCTGTGAGCTGGTGGTGCTCAGCGCCAATAGCAATCACATCGAAGAGGATTTGCTTGAGGCCACGCGCCTACGGGAAGAGCTGGGGCGTGATCAAGTGGTTTTGGCTTGTCTCGCTGGCTCTTTTAACCACGATCCAATCAGCAACAGCGCTTACGTGCTGTGCGAGAAGGAGCCCAATTTGGCTTTTTTCTCAGGGTTCCATCGCCATGGAGCCCTTCGCAACCCGTTTGATAGTTTCACCGCGAATTTTTGCCATCCCAATGCCCTCACGGCCATGCTGGGAGCCCAGTTACTCGATCAACTATCACCAAATATTCAAGTAGCAGCGGGGGTTCACAACGTTGAAGGGCAATACATCAAAGCAGCTAAAAACATGGCTTCTGTGTTTGCTGGTTTTGGCTACACCTTTCATCAAGACAACCCTGGTGTGCTGCCCACGTTGCTGACACTGCTTCTTGATCAGTGCATGGACCAAGCCGCCACGGTCTCGATGGCGCGCCCAGACCGCCAGAAGTTGTATCACCGTCAACCAATCCCCCTCACAGAGCTGGGGTATGCGGTGCCCCGAATTGAAGCAACGCTGGTTCGGGATGGTGATTTTGAAAAGGTGCGCGACCACACCTTCAGCCAGCTCACCGCCATGGTGGCCGATGTGCGCGGCAGCATGATGTTGCCGGTTTCCGGCAGTCCCACGCGGAATTTCCAGGCCGGTCAGGTGCTCGCGATGCGCATGCAGGAGCAAGCCCGTTGCCCGAATTCCATGGAAGAGTTCGAAGAGTGGTGTGAAGCCGCGGGAATGAAAAAAGGGGGGCTGGAAGGGCTGAAATCGTTGCGCTACTGGCCACAAATCGCCCGCAAATACGCGATCCCAGTGCATGACGCCTCCATGGTGAATTTGTTGTACATGGCGATTTATGGGCGCCCTGGCGTGAAGGAAACCGCCTATCAAGTGATGACGGAAAGTCGGGAACTATCGAGCTACTGCCAGGAATCGGTACGACCTAGCCACAGCCGTCGCTATGGCGAGGCCCTGCAAAACCTCGAGATCCCAGAGGCCCTCGACCTATTGGTGAACGCTGTGATCGCCGACAACGCCCGGCAGGCCATGCGCGGCGAAGTCACCTTGGATGAAGCCAATGAAGCTGGCGTGGCCGCTCACCTGCAGCTCATGGACTCAATTGAGTCGCAGATGGAGAATTAAGTCGTAGTCGCCTGCTTTACCGCACACCCAGAGAAGGACTTCCCAAGGCTTAACGGCATGGTTTTCGAATAAGACCAATGCGACTTCCAATGACCGAGGCCCTGGAAGCCATCGCCGATCGCTTCCATCCGCGTGAACAGATCACGGCGATCCGGTCCCTCGGCTCAGGAAACGTCAATGAAACCTTTCTCGTGACCCACAAAGGGTCAGGTAAGACGGAGAGTTTTGTGATGCAGCGGCTGAACACGGCCGTGTTTGAACGTCCAGAGTTAGTGATGCGCAACCTGCAAGCGCTGGGTGAGCACATCGACCGGCGGCTGGCCACTCCACCACCGGAGCTCAAGGGCCGACGCTGGGAACTACCGAGAATTGTGCCCTGCCGAAGAGAAGACGCGGCATGGGTTGAGCACAACGGGGATTTTTGGCGCTCGATCACCTTTATCGACGATGCAACCACCAGTGATGAAATCAAGGATTGCAACCATGCCAACGAGCTGGGGTATGGGCTTGGCATGTTCCACACCTTGATTCATGACCTGGCCATTCACCAACTCGCCGACACCCTTGAAAACTTTCACGTAACGCCTGAGTATTTAAATCGTTACGATATTGTGCTAAAAACCCCTGCTGTGCTCGATTCCGCTGAACAAGCGGCCTGTGCCTTCATCGACAAACGTCGAGACGGGGTCGATGTGCTCGAGGCTGCTCTGGCCCGGGGAGAGTTGCAACATCGGCCAATCCATGGAGATCCCAAAATCAACAACGTGATGATCGATGAGACCAGCGGCCAAGCCGTCGGCCTGATTGACCTCGACACGGTTAAACCGGGATTAATCCACTACGACATCGGCGATTGCATTCGTTCCTGTTGCAACCCAGCCGGCGAAGAAGCATCCGATCTAGCGAGTGTTGGTTTTGACTTAAACCTCTGTGAGGCAGTGCTGGATGGGTATCTCAATGTTGCTAGAGGCTTTTTGAGTTCGTGGGATCTTCATTACCTCCCAGACTGCATTCGTTTAATCCCCCTGGAACTCGGACTGCGCTTCCTCACGGATCATCTTGAAGGGAACGTGTATTTCAAAACAGAGCGACCAGGCCACAATCTCCAACGCGCCGCTGTTCAGTTCAAGCTTGTGAAAGACATCGAGAATCAGATGCCGGCGCTTCAACGCCTCATCCAACGCCTCAGCGATCGACCCGTGAACTAACTGATATGCCTCGCCCTGCCGTCATGCTGCGTCAAGTGGCGCGCTTGACTCCCTTCGAGCGCTCCATTCCCAGTGATATTCAAGTCAGTGCATCGCTCGTTTGGAACAGCAATGGTTGGCTAGAGCTCAGCTATGGACTGCTTGCATTAGCACCTCCCGGTCTGTCGACACTGGTGCTTCCCTCCCCCCTCAACGACGGCCCCCAACATGGGAAGCGTCGGGATGGACTCTGGACAGCCACCTGCTTTGAAGCATTTCTGGCCTTGCCAAATCAAAGCCGTTATTGGGAGATCAATCTTTCACCCAATGGCGATTGGGCGGTCTACAGCTTCGAGAGCTATCGCACTGGCCAGCAACTGCAGATGCTGAAGCAAAACCCGGAGATGGGCATCCAACGCTTGCACCACCACCTTCGCGTCGATGTTCGTCTTCCCCTAGCGCCCTGGTGGTCCGCTGGGGTGTGCCCAGAGGTGAATCTCTCTGCCGTGATCGACCATGGAGAAGCAGGGTTAAGTCACTGGGCCCATCGCCATCAGGCGAAAGCTGATTTTCACGACCGCAGCACCTTCCTTAAAGGCTGAGTGGGCCGTAGGGTCACGCCACTGCCCGTTAGACGACAAGATGCGGAGCCGTTCTGTTCTGATTGCCTTTGTGGCTGCCGCCACGACGCTGGCATTGGTGGGGCTGAAGCAACCCAAAACAGTGGCTCTGCCCTCGCTGGCCGGCTCGCCAGAGAGTCCTGTCGCCATCGCCGAGCAACGCTCGATCGCGAAGGTCCGGAGCTATCCGAGGGTTCCCTCCGATCCGCAACAGATTGCTGCACTGCTCAACACAGTTGAGACCGCCCTGAGGGATCCAACAACTCCTGCTGGATCCCTCCCCGATCTAGGGCATCAACAACAGGTGATCTACCGGGTGCTCTCCGCCAACCCAACCCTGTCCTCACAAGTGCTTTTGGCACTTCCCAGACAATGGCGCAGTGTGGCTGAGCGGCAGTTGGCCGCTCGACGCGAATTTTTACGGATGGGCCGGACTCGCCGCCCAACGGTTTTACCAGCCTGGCGAATCATTGCTCCCGAACCGGCGGACAACCTGCTGGCCTACTACCGCAAAGCAGAGGCCGCCACAGGCATTGAGTGGGAGGTTCTGGCCGCAGTGAACTTGGTTGAAACCGGCATGGGGCGCATCGATGGCGTTTCAGTGGCCAATGCGCAAGGCCCCATGCAGTTTTTGCCCACCACTTGGGCGGAAGCAGGAATCGGACAAGGCAATATCCGCGATCCGCACGATGCAATCCAAGCTGCAGCCCGTTATTTGGTACGACGCGGAGGGCTTAGGGATATCCGCCAAGGGTTGTGGGGGTACAACAACAGCGATTACTACGGACGTGCCGTTCTGCTGTATGCCTCATTGATGCGGGAGGATCCACTGGCCTACACCGGCCTCTATCACTGGGAAATCCACTTCAACGCCGCCGATGGCGACCTTTGGCTGCCCGTGGGCTACAACCAAGCCGAGCCGATTGACGTTAAGGACTACCTCAAAACCCATCCAACCAGTCGGCCTCCAGCAAATTGAGCATCAACACCTACCCTGATTGAAGGCGTGATGCGTGCAACGGGTGCCCAAGGAAACTTCTCACCGTGGCGATGAACTGAAGGGCCTCGGCTGGTCTGAGGCCGAGGTTGTCCGATATGTCGAGCTCTGGGAATATCGCCAGCGCTGGGGAGCCATGAATCTCGAGCGGGAAGATCGCTTGTTTCTACGGAAAGCGGAAAACGCACTCCCAAAAATTCTGTCCGGACGGGCTGCAGCCAAAAAGTCCTTGAAGGACAAGAGCTACTACAGCTGGCTCCGATTCCAATGCGATGCCATGGCTGCCGCTGAAGCGGAGATGGGACTCAGCGATGGAGACAAAGGTGCCTGGCCTGTGCTGTTGGAGACCGAGCTGCGCATCCTCGATCACTACGAGCCGGTGCTCGGTTTACCGGACACCCTCAAGGCCAAAGCCCTTGGTCCCGTCCGTGAAACCCTGGCCTCCCAAGCAGCTGCCCTTGGAACCACGAAGACCTACGACTTCCAAGCTGCGCTGACGGCACTCAAGGAAAAAGAAAGCAATCGCTGGAAACATCTGCGCGACGTTGATGCCAGCGATCGCACCTACCCAATCTTGAGTGCCGATGGAATCGAGGGATTCCGGCGCGAGGCACACCGCGAAATCCACACCCTGATTCGCACCACATTCCCCTCCTTGGCAGAAACCGACAAACCAGAGCTGCCAGATACCTAGAGACGACTAGAACTAGATCAGTGCTTCATTGATCTGGTCTGATGTCCCAGCGTTTTGAGACCCTTCAGCTCCACGCCGGCCAGTCGCCTGATAGTGCGACTAACTCCAGGGCGGTGCCCATTTATCAAACCAGTTCTTACGTTTTCAACGACGCAGAACATGGAGCCAACCTGTTTGGGCTCAAGGAATTCGGGAATATCTACACCCGTTTGATGAATCCCACGACGGATGTCTTTGAGAAGCGAGTGGCTGCCCTCGAAGGCGGTGTCGCAGCGGTCGCTACAGCATCAGGCCAATCGGCGCAATTCCTAGCCATCACCAATTGCATGCAAGCGGGAGACAACTTTGTTTCCACGTCCTATCTGTATGGCGGCACCTACAACCAGTTCAAAGTTCAATTTCCCCGCTTAGGCATCAACGTTCGTTTTGCCGACGGGGATGACGTGGCCAGTTTCGCTGCGCAAATTGATGACAAGACCAAGGCGCTGTATGTCGAAGCGATGGGTAACCCCCGTTTCAACATCCCTGATTTCGAGGGTTTGTCGGCACTCGCCAAAGAGCGAGGAATTCCACTCATCGTGGACAACACTCTCGGCGCGGCAGGGGCCTTGCTGCGGCCAATTGAACATGGGGCCGACGTGGTGGTTGAAAGCGCCACGAAGTGGATTGGTGGCCATGGCACCAGCCTGGGTGGCGTGATCGTGGACGCCGGCACCTTCAACTGGGGCAACGGAAAATTCCCATTGATGAGTGAGCCGAGCGCGGCCTATCACGGCTTGGTGCACTGGGATGCGTTTGGTTTCGGCAGTGATATTTGCAAGATGCTGGGATTACCAGACGAACGCAACATCGCCTTTGCCCTGCGGGCCCGAGTGGAGTGTCTACGTGACTGGGGTCCAGCGATCAGCCCGTTCAACAGTTTCATGCTCCTGCAAGGGCTCGAAACCCTGAGTCTGCGCGTTGAGCGCCATACCGAGAACGCCATGGAGTTGGCCACCTGGCTCGATGGCCACCCCAACGTTGCCCATGTGAGTTACCCCGGTTTACCCGGCGACCCTTATCACGCAGCGGCCAAGAAATACCTCACCGGTCGCGGCATGGGCTGCATGTTGATGTTCTCCCTGAAGGGGGGCTTCGACGATGCGGTGCGATTCATCAACAGCCTCAAACTCGCGAGCCATCTAGCCAACGTTGGAGATGCCAAAACCCTTGTGATCCATCCAGCCTCCACCACCCACCAACAACTGAGCGAAGACGAACAAGCCTCTGCGGGTGTGACCCCCACCATGGTGCGGGTGTCGGTTGGCATTGAGCACATTGATGACATCAAGGCCGATTTCGAACAGGCCTTAGCGAGCCTGAATTGAGCGTCGATTAAGGATCTATGGCGCTCATTCTTCCTCGGAGTTATCACAAAATCTCGGCGGTTGAACGCAACCGGATTTCCTGGATTGAAGCCAAACAGGCGGAACTTCAGGACATCCGACCGCTGCGCATTGGCATCCTCAACATCATGCCCCTGGGGAAGCAGTATGAATTTAATTTGCTGCATCCCTTGGGGTTATCTGTACTCCAGATCGAACCAATCTGGATTCGATTGAACTCCCATGCCTACAAAAGCTGGGACCAGGATCACCTTAATCAGCTATATGTCTCTTGGGATGAAGCTCGATCCCAAGAGCCTTTGGATGGCTTGATCATCACCGGAGCCCCCGTTGAGCATCTGCCGTTTGAACACGTGCGCTATTGGAAAGAGCTCACCAAAATCATTGAAGAAGCCCGCGAAAGTTGTGCGAGCACCCTTGGGTTGTGTTGGGCGGGATTTGCCCTGGCATATATGGCAGGTGTCGACAAAATCTCTTTCGAGAGGAAGCTTTTCGGGATTTATCCGATGCGCAGCCTGGTTCCAGGACACCCACTCATGGGCACCCAAGATGACAAATTTCTTTGCCCGCAGAGCCGCCATGCGGGTCTGCTGGATTCAGCAATGGAATCAGCGCAACGCCAAGGACGTCTTCGCTTATTGGCCCATGGAGAAAAGGTGGGATACACGATCTTCGAAACGCCCGACCAACGGCAACTGATGCATCTCGGTCATCCTGAATACAACGTCGGCCGCATCATCGGAGAGATGGAACGTGACAAAGCACGCGGCGACGTTCCTCCTCCAGAAAATTTTGATCCCGACCACAGACGAACACTCTGGCGGTCGCATCGCAATCTCCTGTTTCAACAATGGCTGTGGTTCTGCTATCAGCGCGTATCGATGGCGTCTTAGAAGCAGCTAGTTCTTCGACGCGCTCGACCTGGAAAGAGACGGATCAACCAAAGCGTTTTTAGTGACAGTTTTGGAGACGATTTTCGACGAGGTCTTGGGCACCGGCTTGGCCACTTTTGTGTCAGCGGGGCGTTCCGCCGATTTGCGATTCAACTCCCGTTCTAATGAGGCCACCCGCCGTTCTCTCAGACAGTGACGGCAGCCCCCCAGGGTTTGCAAATGCTTCTCAGGAGTGATGCTGATGTCCTGCACAGGGTGGTGCGTGCAGCGAATTTTGACGGGGCTCTTATAACTCCGCCAAATCATCCCTTCATAGTTGTACTGATCGCCAAAACGCTGCCTGGCTCGCTTGAGAAATTCGTCCTGGCTGATGCGTGCTCCCATAAGGATGAATGTATGGGAAGGTTCCCGTCGAAAGATGGGCTTGTCATCCGACGTCACGAATGGACCCAGTCATCAGCGCTGATGAACCAACGGATTGGTCGCTCCTCCCCGGCTGGCTGACGACCAACGATGCCCAATGCTGGAAGCAGCTCCTTGAACATGGCTTTTCCTGGGAGCAACCGCTCGTGCAGGTGTTTGGCAAGTACCACCGCGTGCCACGTAAGACCATTTTTTTGGCTGAGCAGGGCCTGCAGTACCGCTACAGCGGTGCCATCCATGTCGGGGAGGGCTGGCCAGATTGGTTCCACCCATTACTGGAGCAGGTGAACCACATCGCTCAAGCTCAGTTCAACGGGTGCCTTCTCAATCTTTACCGCGATGGCGACGATCGCATGGGCTGGCATGCCGACGACGAAACGGAAATCGACCAGTCACAACCGATTGCGTCGCTTTCGCTGGGATCAACTCGAGACTTTCTATTCAGACATCGCGGCGATCAAACCAAGCGAGCAGCGATCCCACTGGCCGACGGCGATTTACTAATCATGCATCCCGGCTGCCAAGAGCGTTGGATGCACAGCGTGCCCCAACGCCGCAAAGTGAAAACGGTGCGAATCAACCTCACCTTTCGCCATTTCTTTCATGGGTAATGGCAAACAAAAAGCTCAAAGCAGAACCTGCAACACCAAACCCCAAACAGGAGCTGTCAGAACCGCGAGAACGGTGCTCCAAAACACCAGCGCTGCCGCCCGCTCCTGATCGCGTCCAACGGACTCCGCAATCAGCAAAATTGAAATCGCTGTTGGTGCCGCTCCTTGCAGCGCGAGTGCCTGAACCATCAAGGGATCCAAGCCAAACAACAAACCCAGCATCAAAAGCAGCAAGGGATAGAGAAAAAGCTTGACCAGCAAGGCTGGGCCTAGGCCCGCCCCCATCAATCGAGGGGGGTTTCCTTGCCGCGTCAAGCTGCCAAGACGCATCCCAACCACCATCAACGCCAGCACAATCACGATCCGGGACGGCCACCAGAGGCCTTCCGTGATGGCAGCTCTCCAGGGCGTCAGCTGGATCAGCAAGGCCCCGATGAGACCGCGCGTCGCTGGACTACGGCCCATGCTGATGAGCAGCTGACGCAGCGCGAGCCAGCGACTGGCGGCAGCAACACCAAGTAGTTGGGGACCAACACTCCAGGTGAGCAACGTTGCGCCCAGGTCGTAGCCAATGGTGATCGTTAGGGCCTCAGGCGGTAAAAAGGCCAACGCCAGGGGCACGCCGAAATAGGCCGTATTACCAATACAGCTCCCCAGCAAAAGCGAAGGGGTGACGAGCCCTACCGACTTGGATTGCCAGCCACCCACCAGCAACACCGTGGACACTCCCAATACGGCGAGGCCAGCGGCTTGCAACACATCACCTTGGAGGCCACTTTTCAACAGCAGGCCCATCACACTGATCGGCACGCCGAAGCGCACCAGCGGGACAGCGAAGCGACCAGCCAAATTCGGATGCTGCCCACCGATCCAAAAACCGATCAGCAAGCACGGAAGCAGCTCAAGAAGGAACCGCAGAACGAACGCCGCACGACCAGACCAAAAACTTAGGAGGCACCCCGCGATATGCCAGGGTAGCGATCGTCCACAAGAGATGCATGCTTCGCAAAACTCTCCAAAGACGATTCGAACACTTGATGACGGTGCTTGCCGAGCAGGTGGAATCGCTACCCATCGAGAACGAAAGCTGGCTGGAAACAGAACGCGAAATCACCGCGATCGAACGGGCATTACAACGCCTGCCCCTTTGTGATGCCTGAGGCTCCGAGCCCCAACAACAACTCCTACGTTCTTGTCCGCAGCGATGGGCGGTCCGACAAGGTGACGGCCCTCACGTTCGAGAGCTACGACGCGGCTTACAACGAACTGGAACGGTATTACAGAGATTTTTGCTGCTCGGACGACGAGAAAATCGAGTACACGATCACATCATCTGACTGAGGAATCGACGACTGCGTTCTTCCCGTGCATTGCTGAAAAAGGTCTGCGGGTCTGACGTTTCCACCACCTGGCCCTGATCCATGAACATCACCCGATCAGCCACCTCGCGGGCAAAGCCAAGCTCGTGGGTCACCACCACCATGGTCATCCCGCCCTGCGCCAACTGACGCATCGCATCCAGCACCTCCTTCACCCGCTCTGGATCCAACGCACTGGTGGGCTCATCAAAGAGCATCACCTCTGGATCCAACGCCAAGGCCCGCGCAATCGCAACGCGCTGCTGCTGGCCACCACTGAGCTGGGCTGGATATTTGCGCGCTTGCTCGCGAATTCCCATCTGATCGAGGAGTTCGATCGCACGTTGCTCCGCCGCGGCCTTGGCACGCTTTTGCACCTTGATCGGCGCCAGGGTGATGTTGTCGAGAATCGAGAGGTGAGGGAACAGGTTGAACTGCTGAAACACCATCCCAACTCGCTCACGAATCGCCCGCACTTGGCGTTCCTCATGGGCGGCATCCAACCGCACACCGAGCACATCCAATTCGCCGCCATCCAGCGTTTCCAATCCGTTGAAGGTGCGAATCAACGTGCTCTTGCCCGACCCAGAGGGTCCCATCACCACCAATACCTCGCCACTGCTCACGTCCAGCGACACCCCATCGAGAGCCCGAAGCCCCGGGGTGTAGCTCTTCACCAGATCAGTGGCACGAATAGCAATCGTCATCGGGCAGAACGGACGGGGTCGAGCTGGATTTCAAGGTGACGGGCCAATAGGGCCATTGCCGTGCACGCCAGCCAGTAAACCGCAGCCAGCCAGATGTACACCTCGAGATAACGACCAATGAATTCTGGATTCGCCAACAGGCTGCGGCTGATGCCCAACAGTTCCACCAGTCCTAAAATCGCCATCAGGCTTGTGTTTTGAAGTAAGCCCACCGCTTGATTGGTCAGAGAAGGCAAAGCAACTCGAAAGGCTTGGGGCAACACCACAAGCTGCAGGGTTTGTCGCGGTGAGAGCCCTAAGACCATCGCCGCCTCCCGCTGGGTGGGTGAAATCGCTTGAAGACCGCCGCGCACATCCTCAGCGATGTAGGCCGCTGCAAACAGGGCAAAGGCCACCACAGCCCGCAGCACTCTGTTGAGTTCAATGCCGGGGGGAAGGAACAGAGGAATCAACAGCTGTCCAAAAAACAAGACGGCGATGAGGGGGACGGCCCGCATCAACTCGATGTAAACCGTGCTGCTCCCCCTAAGGACGGGAAGATCACTACGACGACCGAGCGCCAACAGAACACCGAACGGCAAGGCCAACATCCCGCTTCCAGCCGTAAGCAGAAGCGTGAGGCTGAATCCACCCCAACTCTGCGTCCCCACAGGCGCAAGGCCAAGCCCCCCCGCGAGAAGCCAGAGACCAAAGGGAGCCATGCCACTCCAAAGCAAGGGCATGACTCGACGCCAACCGCCCTGACGCGGACCCACCAGGGTGATCACGATCAGAACGACAACAGCGGCGATGCAAAGCAAGGGTCGCCAACGCTGATCCTCCGGATAACTGCCCACCGCATAGAGCGGCAAGTTGGTCGTCACGACCGTCCAGTCGGCCCCATGCCATAACCAGTGCAAGCAAGACCAACCCGCCCATCCGATCAAAACCAAAAGCGTCAACGTGAGCAAACGATCGATCCAGCGGTTCATTAGTGACTCCTCTGCAGACGGCCCAACACCGCCCCATTGATGAGGGCCATGCCGCCACTAATCAGCAAATTCAGCAACAAGAAACTGATCAACAACAACAGGAAGCCTTCAATGGCACGTCCTGTTTGGGTGATGGTGGTGTCACTGACTGCATAGAGATCCGCGTATCCCACCGCAATGGCAAGCGTGCTGTTCTTGGCAAGGTTGAGGTATTGGCTGGTAAGAGCCGGGAGAATGGCTGGTAAGGCCTGGGGCAAGACGATCCGGCGCAGACCCAAACCCTCGGACAAACCAAGGCTTCGAAAGGCTTCCCACTGGCCTCGCGACACCGCATTGATACCGCCACGAACAATTTCGGCGATTGATGCTCCTGTGAACACCACCAACCCCGTGAGAACCGCGCAAAACTCAACGCTGAGATTGAGACCCAAGAGGCGGATGCCCTGGTTTGAGAAGTGGATCAATCCACCCACAGGAGTCTCCGGCAATCCCAAAAAGGCCACGAAATACCAAAACAGCAACTGCAACAGCAGCGGCACTTGGCGAATCAACGCCACATAGCCACCGGACAAACTGCGTACAAGCCGATTGCGACTGCTCCGGGCAGCTCCGGCGGCCACCCCAAGCGTGGTGGCCAGCAACAACCCCACCAAAATCACCTTGAGGCTGTTTAACCAACCAATGAACAGGGCCCAGGCGTAGCTGTCGGTCGGGGCATAGGGCAGCGCCGTCTCCGCCAGGGCGAAACCAGCTGGACGCCATAGCCAACCGAAATCAAGTCCCAGTCCTGTACGAATCAAATTCACGGTGATGTTGTTGATCAACACGCCCGCAAAAGTGATCAAGGCAACAACAACGCAAAGCTGAGCCCAGAAGCGTCCTCGACGAAAAATCTGAGGCATCAGGTGAACGGCGGAGCGATCATCAAACCGCCGTCCCTACCCAAACGATTGGGACCTCTTGGAATGGTGACGGCACTCCCGGGGCCGAGATGACGGTTATAGATCTCGCCATAGTTCCCCGTTGCCCGAATGACCTGAACCACAAAGTCGTCCGGCAAACCGAGCTTGGCTCCAAGACCCCCATCCACCCCCAAGAAACGACGCAACGCGGCCTGCGATGGATCCGCAACCGCCCGTTCAAGAACATCATCAAGGTTGGCTTGGGTGATGCCACGCTCCTCCGCTTCGATCAAGGCATAGACCACCCAATTGGTGGCATCTGCCATCCGCTGATCACCGCCAACGACGGCTGGAGCGAGGGGCTCCTTGCTCAATCGGTCCTCCAAGATCACGTGCTGTTGGGGATCTTTAAATCCAGAACGGGCCGAAGCCAGCTGTGAACGATCGGAGGTCATCGCGGCACAACGACCTTGCAAGTAGCCACCCACCACTTGATTTAAGTCTTGGTATTTGATCGGGGTGTAGGGGAGCCCCTGCGCGGCAAACGCATCATTCAAATTCTGTTCAGTGGTGGTTCCAGACCCAACGCAAATGGCTTTGCCACTCAGATCAGCCATCGAACGAGCGCCACTACCGACCGACACCATCAATCCCTGCCCATCGTGAAACACCGTGGGAGCAAAGCTCAGTCCATTGCCGCCGGCGGCATCACGACTGAGGGTATGGGTCGTGTTGCGTGAGAGCAGGTCGATCTCCCCAGACCGCAGTGCTGTGAATCGCTCCGGCGCCGTGAGGGGACGGTATTGAACCTTGGTGCTGTCGCCGACAAAAGCCGCGGCCATCGCCTTGCAAACATCCACATCCAAGCCGGCGTAGCGCCCATCGGGACTTAAAAAACTGAAGCCGGGGATCTTGCCACTTACACCGCACAACAACTCACCCCGCGTTTGCACCAAGTTCAATCTGGAATCAGTGCCATCACCAAGGGTGGCGCAGCCACACAGCAAACCAATCAATCCACCGACGGCACCAATCAGACGAGAAGAGATAGGTCGGAACATCAAAGATGGGACGGATCGGATCGGATTGTCCCAGATCTTCAGGCAACAACCCAAAACACCGGTACCTTCTGGGGGCTTACGGCACCAGAGATGAAACTGCGCCGCTGGCTGCTGACTGGATTGATCGGACTGATTGTGACATCACCAGCCGGTGCGTGGGAACAGGACGATCGAAGCAATTACAACAACAAAATGGCTCTTCTTGGTGTGTTACTAGAAGGTGCCAAACAACGAGCTCAAGAAAATGGCGACATCGAAACCCTTTGCTTACTGCTCAGTATTGGGACGGACGTCACCGCAAATTATGTGAACAGCGCACCCAATAATCAACAAATCAATCAACGCTTGGTAGCGATGAATCGAGACCGAAATATGTGCTTCAGCATGCTGGAAAAAACAGCCTTAAAACCTTAAGCATGGGCTGACTCTTGCCCTCCAATCCGTTCAAATAAATCAAGGGATTCTTGATTCATACCCACGACGCTGACTTCTGACCCACCAAGACGTAACTTCCGGATCACTTGATCCAGAGCCGCCACACCACTTTGATCCCAGATATGGGCTTGCGAAAGGTCAATGCTGATCCGTTCCGGATGATCATGCAGATCAAATCCTTGGACGAAATAGATGGTGCTCACAAAAAATAACTGGCCAATCACCCGGTAGTGGCGTTCTTGCGCACTGATCTGATCCGATTCCACCCGGATCACCTTGGCAACTTTGCGGCTGAACAAAATGCCGGCCAAAGCAACACCGGCCAACACACCCAGGGCCAAGTTATGTGGCGTCGTGAGCATCGTGACGGCAAACGTCATCAGCATCACGGAGGTGTCGCTCTTGGGGATCCGACGCACATTGCGCAGGCCATTGATGTCGGCCGTGCTCACCGCGATGCTGATCATCACGGCCACCAAGGCAGCCATGGGAATCTGCTTCAACCAGGAGCCCGCCAACAAGATCATTGCCAGCAAACTGACGCCCGAGAACAAAGTCGACAGGCGCGTTCGACCGCCGTTGTCGATGTTCATCACCGATTGACCAACCAAGGCGCAGCCAGCCATTCCGCCAAAGAGGGAGGACACGATGTTGGCGATGCCTTGACCGCGAGCTTCAACGTTTTTATTGGAGGAAGAATCGGTTTTATCGTCAAGAATGTCTTGGGTGAGAAAGCTTTCCATCAAGCCCACCAAGGAAATAGCCAAAGCGGTGGGCAAGACCATGCCGAGGGTTTCAAGGCTGAAGGGCACACCTCCACCGCCTCGACCGAAGGGAATACCAAAACTGGGCAAGCCATCCGGAAGATTGCCCAAACTGCTGACCGTTGGGATGTCGAACTGGAACCCGATGCTGATGGCCGTGAGCACAACAATCGCCACCAGCTGAGAGGGGACGACCCGCGTCAACCGTGGCAATCCATAAATGATCACGAGCCCCAACATCACCAAACCCCACACCACCGGCACCTGGCCGCCATGGGGCAACAACAAACCCGCCGCATGATCACCTCCCTCACCATGGCCACCACCAAAGCCAAGCTGGGGAAGCTGCGCTTGAAAGATCAACAAAGCCAAGGCATTCACAAATCCGCTGAGAACCCCCTGGGGAACGAAGCGCATCTGATCGGCTAGGCGCAGATAGCCCCAGAGAATCTGGAGCACCCCGGTCACAAGACCAGCCACCAACAAATATTTCACCCCCAATCCAGGGCCTACAGCTTCACCACTGGCGACAAGGCCAGTCATCAATAACGCTGTTGATCCGGTCGCGGACGTAATCATGGCCATCCGTCCGCCGACGACCGCAATCGTCAGGGACAAACAAAAGGCGCCAAAGAGGCCGACTTTGGGATCGACTCCAGCAATTCCTGAGAACGCAATCGCCTCTGGAATCATCGCGAAAGCGACGACCAAGCCGGAAAGCAGGTCTTTACTGGGATTAGAGAACCACTGATTCACCAGGGTGGAACTGAATCGATTGGCCATGACCAACGCCGTAGGCTGCCGCGACCGTAGATCAGAGCGGCGGCAGGTTGCCAGCGGGGTCGACCTTCTTCTTCAGAGCTTTCAAACCAGGCAGCGATTCTCCAAACGCTTGCTCAAGCTCACGTTGATGAAACGGCAGATGGTCGTGAAGTTGAGCCAGATGAACACCTGGGCAGAGCGGTTGCAAGACAGACCAAAGCTCCTCGAGCCAGCGCAAGCTGCGTTGACGCATCGCCAAATCACCGGCAACCCAACCCGCCGTAATCCAAGGCTTCCAAACAGCGTCACGGTGGTGGAACGAGGTGAGACCAGCCGGTACCAGGGATGTGGCACCTCCCAATTGCTGACACGACAGGCTGCATGAAGGGTGGGGACGGCGACGCATGCAATCCCGCAGAAGGGGCATGCACTCGTTCCAATCAGCGGCCCGTGCTGGCCCCAAGAGTCCAACAACCTCAAAGTGCATACGCTGAGCACCCGGACGGGGAACCACGAGGGCAGGCAATTGATGCAAACCGTCGATGCACTGCATTCCTCCAAGACCAGGGTCTTGGTCGTACACCCGCAAGATGTCCAACTGGTCAGCATCTCCCCAATGCCACTGAAGGCTGATCGACGGGTCAGACGCTTCAGCCTCGTTCATCCAATCGGGGAGTGCATCAGATGAAGCACGGCACTGCTCGACCCAGAGCGGAATCAGCGGATGGGTGAGCAGACGCACCTCCGTGACGACAGCCAGAAACGGCGCGGCACCACAAAGGGCTCTCCACTCAGCTGCATCGCCATCGTGTTGGCGCTGCAGCCAAAATTCCTCTCCATTTCCCCACACTCCACGGATCTCAAGGAGGTGGTCAATGGCCAAACCCAGCGCACGACTGCGGGGCCCCATACCGCCCGTCAAGACATAGCCGAGTCCAGGCAAACCAGACAAACCGGTCGAAATGGATCGACCATGGGGAAGCAAGGCCTGAAGCACATCCCCCATCCGGCAACCGCCACCAACCCACACGGACTGATCAGAGCTCTGCCAGGCAATCCGATTCAGTTGCGGTCGCAGATCAAGCGTCCACTGGTTGTGGGCTGCTGCCCTTGAACTTGTCCCACCACCGCAGACCCGCAAGGGCCGCGGTCCGGTCCAGCCCTTCAGTAAATCGGGCAACTCAGCCTGAGACGGACACATGCCGCCAACAGAGGCTGCATCTTGAGCTTGCGCATTGGATAGAGCGAGGGGAGCCTGATCCATTGCTGCACGCCGAATAGGGTCTAGCATTCGTATAGCGAAACGAGCGCCTTGGCCGACTTCCAAGCAGAACCATCCGTTGAACGCCTTGGGGTTCTGATCTGTGGCCACGGCAGCCGCAACCGGCTTGCCGTTGAAGAATTTGCGCAGATGGTCGAACAACTTCGGCCCAAGCTTGCTCCCATGCCTGTAGAGCATGGCTACTTGGAGTTCGCCCAACCGATTCTGAGGGAGGGCTTGGAATCACTCCGCCAACAGGGAGTCACCAAAGTTCTAGCCATCCCCGCCATGTTGTTTGCGGCAGGGCACGCCAAAAACGACATTCCCTCCGTTTTAAATACGTACACCGCGGAAACGGGCCTGCCCATCGACTACGGCCGCGAGTTGGGCGTTGATCGATTGATGGTGGCTGCAGCAGGGTCCAGGGTCCAAGAAGCCTTGCACCGCGCATCCGACGACATCCCCGTCTCCGAAACATTGCTCGTAGTCGTTGGGCGCGGATCCTCCGATCCCGACGCCAACTCAAATGTGGCGAAAGTGACTCGGATGTTGGTGGAGGGTTTTGGCTTTGGCTGGGGTGAAACCGTCTATTCCGGCGTGACATTCCCCCTCGTGGACCCTGGTCTTCGACATGTGGTTCGCTTGGGTTTCCGCCGCATCGTTGTGGTTCCTTATTTTTTATTTTCAGGGGTTCTCGTCAGTCGAATCCGTCAGCACACAGACCTCGTAGCGGCTGACTATCCCGATGTGGAGTTCCTCTCGGCCGGCTATCTAGGCCAACACCCGATGGTGGTGGACACGTTCCGAGAGCGGGTGGACGAGGTGCTCCGTGGAGATACCGCAATGAATTGCTCCCTCTGCAAGTACAGAGCCCAGGTGCTGGGCTTTGAACAGGATGTGGGACGAGCCCAGGAGAGTCACCACCATCACGTGGAGGGATTGGCCGAGAGCTGCACGCTCTGCGAGCGGGAATGCACGGGGGCTTGCCAACCCAATGGTGTCCCGCTTGAGGCTCACAGCCATGAGCACGAGCATGAGCACGGGCATCACCATCCCCCCTACCCCCACGCTGAGCACCCGCTCGGTCCCCTCACGTTGAGCCAAACCTCAAAAGCCTCCAAAGATTTTCCTCGGAACCCTTAAGAAAAACCAGGCAATTCAAGCGAGTAGCGCGACCAGTCTCAGTAAGAACTAGTGAGATTTTCCGAATATCAGATTTATTAATCAATAAAAAAGCAGGGACGTCTTCCCTTTTTTTTCCACAACATCGGTCCCAATTTCCACAAGCAGTTCGTTGAGATGCCCATCATTCCTGAAGCCTGTGAAGAGAGAACCAAAAACAAAAACTGTCTTGACGGGCACTTCGATTGGACTTCGGTTGGATAAAGCCTTGGTTAAGCGTCCCAACCGAAAGCCTTAAATCGATTGCAAATACTAGTTTCTTGCCAAGTCTCATCCACGGCTTTTTCAAAAATCAGTTGTTTTGACGAATACGGGGTTTGTATGGCTTTCTTATGGACGTCAACGAGTCAGAGCGAGGCTCAATGGATCGAAATCATTTGGAGAAATGTCATGGGTTGGGAGCAACAGACGCTGTTGTTTCCACAAGCACGCCTCCGCTCACCATGAGTGTTTCATCGCCTTCGCATTCCTACGTGAGTCTGGAAGCAGAAATCCCCGAAGTGCTCTACCGCGGCATGAAAGATTTCATTGGAGACCACCCCACCTGGGATCAATACCGAGTGATGAGTTCGGCACTAGCCCACTTTCTCTTCCAAAACGGCAGCGACAATCGGGCCGTAAGCGAGCGCTATCTCGACGATTTGTTTATGCAGTCCGAGCCTCAAGGGCGAGGAGGCAAGCGCGACGACTGATCGCCATCATCGTGAGCGTTGGAGACTGCCAAGCGGAGGTTGGCCAACAAGCGCCATCCACAACCAGCACATTTGGTGTTCTCCACAATTGGTTGCTGGCATTGAGAACACTGGTGCGTTCATCACAACCGAATGGAGCCCCTCCCACTTCGTGGATGTAGTAGCCAGGCGGAGCTGCACCTTCGCTTAAGGCCACAGCGCCTTTCAAAAAGGGCTCGACCAAAGGCAGGTGAAACAGGTCTTTGATTGGCAAGGGTTCCCCCCCGGCGGCAGAAATGCAAGCCTGAATCCGACCGCGCATGTGATCCACCATCGCCAATTCATTGACGCTCCATTGGCAGTTGATATGGGGAACAGCTACATCCCAACGATCCACTTGTCCCTGCAAGGTCACCCTGTTGTCAGCACGGGGCAGAACTTCTCCGTGACCAATCAAAAATCCCGTCGTGGTGTTGGCCCGACGCTTCAGGACAGCCGGCGGATCAAAACGTCCGATTCCACCCCACAATCCATAACCACCCTGGAATGTCGGCTGATCAAGGGGCTGATGGAGATGCCGTCCAAACGGGATAAAAAAGCTTCCGGCCCCAGTGAGGGGTGGTTGGGGGCCTGAGCACAGCCCTGGAAACGCAAAAAACTGACTAGTGGATACGTGATCCATCAGCCGGGTCCCAAGACGCCCAGATGGATCCACCACACCGCCCTGCTGAACTTGCTCACTCGAGCGCAACAAGATCGACACCGATTGAATGGTGGAAGCGGCCAACACGACCAGATCCCCGTTGATGAGATGGCGGTTGCCATTGGCTTGGTTGACGGCGACAACCCCGGTGGCCTTCGTACCCGAAGACGCCAGCTCAAGCCGCTCGACGAGGTGATTTGACAGCAGCTGGACCCTGCCCGTGGCCATGGCGCGGGGCAGGGTGCTGCCACAACTGCTGGAACGCGGCCAAGGGCCATCACGGCTGGGATCGTGGGGGCCAAATCCCCGCGATGGGATTACATCGATGCCGAGCTGATCCGCAACCGCTTCCATAAAGCGTTGTTCTGCGGCAGTAGCCGGGAGGGGAGGCTCTGTGGCCCCGTCTGGAAGATGGCCAAGGTGGTTGCGTCCACCATGCACCTTTAACAATTTTTCGAGAGCGGAGTAATGCGCCGTTAAGTCGTGGCTCCTGATCGGCCACGACACCTCTTCACCCTCAAGTTGAACTCCCGTGAAATCCTCATCCGACAGTCGGAGGGTGATGCCGCCCCAGGTGAGGCTGCGACCGCCCACTTGCAAACCACGGGTCCAGAGAAACGGACGATCGGGCGGATGGTGATAGGGATGCAACCGCTCATCGGCGTATAAGCGAGGGTTGGCTTTCCAATAGCCAGGGTGTTGGGCCTGACGTCGATGTTGGCCACTGATCAGACCAGCCAAACGACGCATCAAATTGCCGGGCTCAGTCGTCAGGGCTTCACCGCTGCTGAGGTTCGGTCCCGCATCAATGACCAACACCCTGGCCCCCCCTTCAGCCAGGGTCATGGCGGCCACACCGCCACTCGCTCCAGAACCAACAACGATGGCGTCCCAAACACCTTCGACCACCTGGCTGGAGCTACTCATCAAGACGCGGTGCCAAAAAAAAGATCCTCCGATGGAGGACCTCAAATTCAATCAGATGTGGTGGCGGGGGGGAGATTTGAACTCCCGACCTTCGGGTTATGAGCCCGACGAGCTACCAGACTGCTCTACCCCGCGGCAGCCAAATGATCATACAGCTGCGTGTTCCCAGCACTGATTTCGGCCGAGCTGCTGCTTCAGCTGTTCCGGAACTGAAGCGCACCGCTCACTTCAAGCTTCACCCCCGGGCCGACCTCCAACATGTCTTCCTCTAACTCCTGCAGTCTCAGAGGAGTCAACCATTCAAGCTCCCGTAGTAAGTACAGGGCGACTGCCTGTTTGGCACGTCTGGAGCCATCTTCCACTTTGATGGCGACCCCCAAACCTTCCCCGATCCGACTGAGGCATTGAATCCCTTCAGCACCCCCCTTGCTCAACACTTGACCATGGCTGCGACGCATCAATTCCGTATCAAAACGGCCCTCCCCTGCCACAAGATCAGGGTGAGCCAGCATGGCCCTGCTGATCTGTTCCAATTCGGCGTGTCGGGATGCCCCCAGATGGGCATAGAGCAGGGCCATTTGCGCGAGTTGCAAGCGCAGCGTCGGCGCTCCGCAGTCGTCGCGAGCGGCTACAAGCTCATCCGCCGGTAATCCCAACAGCTCGGCCACCCGACGGTTGACCTCCACCTGAACCGGATGGTCGCCCTGCAGATAGTCATCCAAAGGCCAGGCCATCTTCCGGCTCGTCGCCAGAAATGCAGCGTGCTTCCCCGAACAGTTGTGCTGCAGCGGGCTATCTCCATGGAGAGGAACAGGACACTGCAACTGACTAGGGTCCAGTTCCGCTTTCCAGAGCAGCTTGAACGCCTCACGCGCATGGGGATTGGTGCCCGCGTGGGATGCACAACTAATCGCAATCCCCCGCTCACCAACATCCATCTGATCGGCTGCCCCGCTGCTCAAAAACGGCAGCGCTTGAAATGGCTTGAGTGCGGAGCGAATAAAGGTTTCAAAGCCCGCGTCTCCAGCCGACAGGAGCACACGTCCCTGACCATCGCAAACAACGGCATGAACCCGATGGACTGACTCACTGATCGTTCCCCGACGAAGGGTGACCTGAAGTGGGGCCTGTCCGGACCGCGCAGCAGAGCTGAAACCCGATGAGAGGGTCATCTTTAGGGGTGGTTCGGTTCAGTTCAAAGAGCCTGACAGAGGCTGGCACCGACCAGCATCAAGCCTGCCGCCGTTGCCATCGCACGACCCAAACGACCGAGTATCGGACGCACTTCATGGCGGGCCACTAAAAGATCCTGTTCACGCCAAGACAGGGGCTTTTCCCAAGTTTGGCCGTCGTACCAACCCGATTCTTCGTAATCCACTGATTCGCTCAGCAGACGTTTCATCACATAGGTCCAACCCAGCCACTGCCGCATCAGCAAAAACAAAGGGAGCACAAGAGCCGACACGGCGCCAGCCACAATGAGTCGCGGTGGATCCTGCTTCAATGCCCAACTTCCGCTAGCCACCAGTAAACAAACCGGAAGCACCATGATCCAGCTGATGGCCAGGCTTTTGGTCAGGAAAGGTTCGTCGCCCACCGGCCACGAGAAAAACCAAGACGTCGATAGCTGTTGAAATTCCTCGAGGGGCCGCTGCTCTGGAGGAACGGGGCAAGACACGGCCTCTGCCATACCGTCAGCTGTCCGATGTCGACGAAGCTAGGAATGCACGACTTTCGCCGTGACTCCAAAACGCCTCGAGGTCGTAGTAGCGCCTCTGCTCTGGCATCAACACATGAACGATGAGTTCGCCGTAGTCCAGTAGGGCCCAACACCCTTCATTTAGGCCTTCCTTGCGGAGAGGCAAGCGTGCTGCATCGGTCTCCAAGCGGTCTTCGACGGATTGGGCGATAGCTCGCACCTGAACGTCTGATTGACCACCCGCAATCACCATCCAGTCAGCCAAGCTCGACACTTCATCCACCCGGATTAAACGGATATCGACAGCTTTCCGGTCGTCGCATGCATCGGCTGCGAGTTCTGCCAACTGCTCACTATCCATAAACATTCTCACTGGTAACTGACGTACGAGACCCCTCCTGCTGAGCCATTTCGGCTCGGGCCTTGCTGGCACTTTTACGCAGCGCTTCCAAGCGATCTTCGTAGAAGCTTCGGCGCCGCTTTTTGCGGGTTTTATCCACAAGATCTTTCAAGGCACCGCCAAGGCTGCGGTAAGCATTTGGAACGCTGTACCCGAACCGACAAGCCAGGTCGATGGCACGTTCATCAGCGGTGATCGCGTCCTGGAGGCGCTTTTCGGAATTATTTTTGAGATAGAGGCGGTAGCCGGCAAAACCGGAGAGGCCTAAAGCCATCATTAATAGAAGGCCGTCCTGCACCCAAAGCTCACCGATGGCGCCACCTAAGCCAATCGCTAGGGCTGCCATTTCCCAACCATCCCGAGGGATTGTGTCGTTCTGAATCCGACCAACCTCGTGCCAAAACAGCAAGTTGCGATGGTCGAGGGCCAAGCCATCCCATTGGTCGAGATCCACTTGGATTTCCACCTCGTCCCGACCAATCTCTTCAAGGGTGATCAAGGGAGGATCAACGGACGCCGCCGATTCCACGAACACCCAGTTCTGCATTTCAGGTGGCAGCAGCCCCTTGAGGCGCTGAAGCTCACTCATTGCACTAGTGAATCCTTCATCACCACACCGTAGCGAGGCCAATGCCAAGAACAGGATTCTGGGGCGCGGTTTCTGCTGCGTGAGAGGCTGATTGCGTTTGACTGAACGCGACAGCTCATGCCACGGCGGACCGATCTGCGTCGCATCCTCCTGGTGGGATCTGGTCCGATCGTGATCGGCCAAGCCTGTGAGTTTGATTACTCGGGAACCCAGGCCTGCAAAGCCCTTAGGGCAGAGGGATTTGAAGTGGTGTTGGTGAATTCCAACCCCGCATCGATCATGACCGACCCGGGCATGGCTGATCGGACCTACATCGAACCGCTCACCCCTGAAGTGGTGGCGAAGGTTATAGAGAAAGAACGTCCTGATGCCCTCTTGCCGACGATGGGGGGGCAAACAGCGCTCAACCTCGCGGTCACCCTGGCTGAAAACGGAACATTGGATCGTTTCGGGGTGGAGCTCATCGGTGCCGACTTACAGGCGATTCAGAAGGCCGAGGATCGGCTGCTTTTTAAGCAAGCCATGGAACGAATTGGGGTGAGTGTGTGTCCATCGGGCATCGCTTCCACCCAGGAGGAAGCAGAAACCGTTGGCGCTGAGATCGGCAGCTTTCCTCGCATCATTCGACCGGCATTCACCCTTGGGGGAAGTGGTGGTGGGATTGCTTACAACCCAGAGGAATTTGCCGCCATTTGTAAAAGCGGTCTGGAAGCGAGTCCGGTCTCGCAAATTTTGATTGAGCAATCACTGCTCGGTTGGAAAGAATTTGAACTCGAGGTGATGCGTGATCTGGCGGACAACGTCGTGATCGTGTGCAGCATCGAAAACCTCGACCCGATGGGGGTGCATACCGGGGATTCGATCACTGTCGCCCCAGCGCAAACACTCACCGATCGGGAATACCAGCGACTTCGCGATCAATCCATCGCCATTATTCGTGAAATCGGCGTTGCCACGGGAGGCAGCAACATTCAGTTCGCCATCAACCCGGCCAACGGCGATGTGGTGGTGATTGAAATGAACCCGAGGGTGAGTCGATCGTCTGCGCTTGCCAGCAAAGCCACCGGTTTTCCAATCGCAAAAATTGCTGCACGCCTTGCTGTTGGATACACCCTCGACGAAATTCTCAACGACATCACAGGTCAAACACCGGCTTGCTTCGAACCCACCATCGATTACGTGGTCACGAAGATTCCTCGCTTTGCCTTTGAAAAATTCAAGGGCAGTCCGGCCGTTCTCACGACATCGATGAAATCGGTCGGTGAAGCCATGGCCATTGGTCGCTGCTTCGAAGAGTCGTTCCAAAAAGCAATGCGATCCCTGGAAACCGGCTTTTCAGGCTGGGGAGGCGACAGGGACGAGCCAAACCTCAGCGACAGCGAAATTGATCGCCTTCTACGAACACCGTCACCGGAGCGAATCCTCACGGTGCGCACAGCAATGGTGAGCGGCCGCAGCGATGCCGACATTCACCGGATCAGCAAGATCGACCCTTGGTTCTTGGCCAAACTCCGTCGCATCGTTGACGCGGAATCAAGATTGATGCGCGGGCGTCAGTTGGATGAGCTCGGTGCCTCGACCCTTTTAGAACTGAAGCAACTCGGTTTTTCCGATCGTCAAATTGCCTGGTGCACGGGAACCAACGAACTCAGCGTGCGCTCGCATCGACACAAGCTCGATGTGCGAGCCGTGTTTAAAACCGTGGATACCTGTGCAGCGGAATTTGCATCCACCACGCCGTATCACTACTCCACCTACGAACGGCCGCTTCAAAAACTTCAACCCGACGGAACTCTGATCACCCAGCCAAGTGCCACGGAAGTGAGCCGCAAGAGCGATCAACGAAAAATGATGATCCTGGGCGGCGGTCCGAATCGCATCGGTCAGGGCATTGAATTTGATTACTGCTGCTGCCATGCCTCCTTCTCAGCCCAGGAGCAAGGCATCACGACCGTGATGGTGAACAGCAACCCCGAGACGGTGTCCACCGATTACGACACAAGCGACAGCCTTTATTTCGAACCACTCACGCTTGAAGACGTACTCAACGTGATTGAAGCCGAACGTCCGAACGGCGTTGTTGTGCAATTTGGTGGGCAAACGCCCCTAAAACTGGCTATTCCGTTGCTGCGCTGGCTTAACAGCCCAGACGGACAAGTCACCGGAACAGAAATTTGGGGCACCTCCCCTGAATCGATCGATCGCGCTGAAGATCGTGAGCAATTTGAAGCGATCCTTCGAGACCTTTCCATTCGTCAACCGCGCAACGGTTTGGCCCGCAGTGAAGAGGAAGCACGAGCGATTGCCACCGTTGTGGGCTACCCCGTTGTGGTGAGGCCCTCCTATGTGCTCGGCGGACGAGCCATGGAAGTGGTGTTCGACGAACAAGAACTCAATCGCTACATGCGCGAAGCCGTACAGGTCGAACCGGATCATCCAGTGTTGATTGACCAATACCTCGAAAACGCCGTTGAGGTGGATGTGGATGCGTTGTCTGATCAGGACGGCAATGTCGTGATCGGAGGTTTGATGGAGCACATCGAACCTGCGGGGATTCATTCCGGAGACTCCGCCTGCTGCCTGCCAACCGTCTCCCTTGGTGAATCCGCACTGCATACGATTCGCGAATGGAGCAAAGCGTTGGCTATTTCCCTCAAGGTGAAGGGGTTAATCAACCTCCAATTCGCTGTGCAACGCGACAGCAATGGTCAGGAAGTTGTCTTCATCATCGAAGCGAATCCCCGCGCCTCGCGCACGGTGCCTTTCGTCGCCAAAGCCACTGGAAAACCGCTGGCCCGTTTGGCCACACGGTTAATGGCGGGCGAATCCCTCGCGGATGTGGGGCTCACCGAAGAACCCCAACCTCCTCTGCAAGCGATTAAAGAAGCAGTGCTTCCCTTCCGACGCTTCCCTGGAGCCGACACGGTGCTTGGACCGGAAATGCGATCCACCGGTGAGGTGATGGGTTCAGCCACAAGTTTTGGAATGGCCTATGCCAAAGCTGAGCTGGGGGCTGGCGAAGCGCTCCCCACCCAAGGAACCGTTTTCCTATCAACCCATGACCGGGATAAATCTTCTCTCGTGCCAGTAGCCGCTCGCTTAATCGAGCTGGGATTTGAGCTGATGGCAACCGCTGGAACAGCCCACACCCTCGAACAAGCCTCGCTAGTTGTGCAAACGGTTCTCAAAGTGCATGAAGGTCGTCCAAACATCGAAGATTTGATTCGTTCAAAGCAAGTACAGCTCGTCATCAACACCCCAATCGGTCGCCAAGCAGCTCACGACGACAAATACTTGCGTCGTGCAGCCCTTGATTACGCCGTACCCACCGTGACGACCCTCGCTGGCGCCCGCGCCGCTGTGGAAGCGATCGCTGCCATGCAAAGCGAACCCACTCTCAGCATTTATGCCCTGCAGGACGTTCACGCGACGTGCTGAGCGCATGAAGGTTGGGCAATCAGCTCGATCAAATTGAGCCGATCTCGGTAGGGTGATGAAATCAGAAATACAGACGTGACAGCCAGCTCCACCTCCATTAAGCCTGGATCCGATCTACGCGACACCTTTCGGAAAGCCTACGAAAATCGCTACACCTGGACACCTGGTTTTTCTGGTTATCGGGGGCGTTGCCTCTGGACTCAAGGCGATCAAAGCGTGGCTGGCACCTTTGAAATTGGTGCCGACCTCAAGGCAAAGGTTGAGGGCATCGACAACGAAGAGGTTCTGAAAGCTGTTCATTCGCAGCTGTGGGAAGTCGCCATTCATCGCGTCCGCAGAAGCTTCGAACAAACCCATAGCGACAACACATTTACTGCTGGAGAAACAGACGCCGTCGGCACCGAAGTGATTGTGGGAGGCAAAGGAGAAGGCGACCGCTACCGAATCAAAGACGACGTTGTCACCATGGTTCATCGTCACATCCATGGAACTGTTGTCACCATCTTCACGACCGACGTCACCCACACCGGGGATGGCTATCTAAGCCACACCTACACAAGCCAATATTCCGACCCAGCCACTGGGGCATTGCGCGGTGGGAAAAGCAGTTTCAAAGACACCTTTACCCCCCTCAACGATGGCGGTCCTTGGGTCTTGCAAGAGCGGGTAATCGAAACAAAAGCGCAAGGCGATGCGCCCGCCGGATGCCAAACCTTCCGCTTTGAAGGTCTCGAGGCCCTTTGATCGCATTGCCGGACATTGCCGGCCATGACACCATCCAGGCAAGATTGCTTAGCGGGATGGACAACTTCAATGCGTCGTTGGAAGCCTTCAATGCACCGGTCAACAGTCTTGTTTGGGGCTGGCCAACGGTTGGGCTGATCGCCATAACCGGCATCTTTTTGATGGTCGGTCTGCGGTTCATGCCATTGCAACGACTGATTTATGGCGTGCGGATGGTTCTGCTCCCATCAAAGGATGGCAGCGAAGGAGAGATCACTCCTTTTCAAGCTTTGATGACCTCCCTATCCGCCACCATCGGAACCGGCAACATTGCGGGGGTGGCTGGAGCTATCGCCGTTGGCGGACCTGGGGCCGTGTTCTGGATGTGGATTATTGCCATCTTTGGCATTGCCACCAAATACGCCGAAGCCGTTCTGGCGGTGAAGTTTCGCGAAACAGATGGATCGGGAAACCACGTAGGCGGCCCGATGTATTACATCCGAAATGGCCTTGGTTCCCAATGGAGTTGGTTAGCAGGCCTGTTTGCTCTGTTCGGCATGCTCGCGGGCTTTGGCATCGGCAACGGTGTTCAGGCCTTCGAAGTGTCGTCAGCACTCGAGAGCGCAGGAGTTCCAAGGCTGGTCACCGGCGTTGTTCTTGGAGCCTCTGTCTTTGCAGTTGTGATCGGCGGCATTCGGCGCATCGCAATGGCCGCCTCCACGTTGGTGCCATTGATGTCTGTTCTCTACATCGGGGCATGTTTGGTGCTGCTGATCTTGAACGCCTCAGAGGTTCCCAGTGCATTTGGAACCATCTTTAGTAATGCATTCAGCGGAGAAGCTGCGGCAGGTGGTGCGTTTGGTCAAGTGGTTCTGATGGGTTTCAAGCGAGGCATCTTCTCCAATGAAGCGGGTCTTGGCAGCGCTCCGATCGCCCATGCGGCCGCTCGAACCGATGATCCAGTTCGACAGGGCACCGTTGCGATGCTCGGCACGTTTATCGACACCCTGGTGATTTGCACGATGACAGCACTGGTGATCATTACGAGCCAAGCCAATACCCTTCTCGATGAAGCTGGAAATCGTCTAAGCGGAGCTAATTTATCGATAGCTGCCTTCAATCAGGGTCTTCCAGGTAGTGGTTTGGTCGTAACGATTGGATTAATTGTGTTCGCGTTCACAACAATTTTGGGCTGGAGTTTTTATGGAGAACGCTGTACGAGTTACTTATTCGGTGATTCTGCAATTTTGCCGTTTCGATTGTTATGGGTGGCCATGGTTGTCTTCGCCTCAGTCGCTGGCACCAGCGGAGCACTCTGGGGAGTGGCTGACACCTTGAATGGATTAATGGCATTGCCAAACTTGATCGCACTGCTTCTACTTTCAGGAACTGTATTTAAGCTCACACGGAACTATCAGTTCACACCGCATCAATCAGAAACTGATTAACCGTTGGTTTTTCAATAAAAAAGAGGGCTTTTAGGCCCTCTTTTTTATTGAAAACATAAGCGGTTTTAGCCCTATCCCTCTGGCATCGGCGTGACGGACTTCAACCGTTCATTGAGCTGGGTTGCCAAACTTTGACGACCGACCGCCAACACCTTCAGGGTGTCTTCGTGCATGCGAAGTTGGGCATCAGCGACTTGCATTCCACGAACGAGTTCTTTCAACTCATCAGGGAGTGTATTGAGGTCATAGCGCTTGCCTTCAAAGGTCAAGACGGGATTGTTGGGCGCTGAGTCAGTCATCGATCACTGCCGGGATTATTCGGAACCGGCCGGTGAATTTTAGGTGTTTTTAGCCACTCTGCAGATCACGAATGAACTGCTTCTCACAAAGCTCTCGATAACGACCACCGCGCTGCATCAACACGTCGTGGGTTCCCACATCAACAATGGAGCCACGCTCCATTAAAACGATTTGATCAGCCTCCTGAACCGTGGCAAGACGGTGGGCAATGACCAGCACAGTTCGTCCTGCCATGGCCTGTTTTAAGCCAAGCTGAACAGCGGCCTCCGCCTCAGCGTCCAACGCGCTCGTGGCCTCATCCAACAACATCACAGCTGGGTTCCCAAGCACGGCTCTCGCGATCGCGATGCGCTGGAGCTGACCACCCGACACATTGGTTCCCCGCTCTTGAAGGCGGGTGTCGTAGCCATCCGGCAGTTGAACAATGAAGTCGTGGGCATTGGCGAGTTTGGCGGCCTGGAGAAGATCCTCTTGGCTGCAATCCCGACCAAAGCGAATCGCATCTGCGATGGTTCCCGAAAACACACTGCTGCGTTGGGGAACAAGCGCCACCTGTTGGCGTAAGTCGCGAGCACGAACCCGACTTAAATCCTTGCCATCAAACAGAAGCTGTCCTTGATCCACACAGTTGAATCGAAGCAACAATGAAAAGAGAGTTGTTTTGCCTGCGCCAGAAGGGCCCACTAAGGCCACCACCTGTCCAGCACGAATAGTGAGGTTGAGGTTTTGAAGAACGGGTTGCCCTGGGGTGTACGAAAACTGAACTTGCCTAAAAGTGAGGTCTCCACGTAATCGACCCAGCGGCAACGCCGGGATTGGATCATCAGGTTCTGAGGGTTCCTGTTCGATCTCCCGTAGACGCCTTAACGACGACTGGCCTTGCTGAAACTCGTTGTAGTTCGCGGTGACGTGGGCGATTGGATCAATCAGCAGCACCAGGCCAGTGAGGTAGGTAATCAGCCCAGTAATTTCAAGGTCGCCACTGCTGATTCTGATGGCAGCCAACACCAATACCGTGGCGAATCCCAGCACCTCGATGATGCCCACCACGGGATGTTGCAAGGCCACAAGGCGATAGGTGTTGTAACGCGCCAATCGATGCTGATCAATCTCATCTTCAAAACGACGCTCAAGCCAAGGTTCAGCTGCAAAAGCCCGCACCAACGGCAACCCTTCGATCGCTTCGCCTAACAATCCAGCCAGTTCGCTGACTTTTTTCTGACTGCGTTCTGTGGCCGCCATCACCCTCGCCCCAAACACGCTGATCAGCCAAGCAACAAAGGGTGCGAGAAGCAGGATCGCAACGGTTAATTTCCAATCCAACAAAAGCATGTATCCCAGCACTGCCACCAGCTGCAAAGCACTGGGAATGCTGTCGTGGAGTGTTTTATAGATCACCTCACTCACCCGGTCGGCATCCTCCGTGAGTCGATAGGTGAGGTCGCCAGACGACATTTTTTCCAAGGCACCGAGCTGCACCCGTTGCAAGCGTTGAAATAGGTCTCGCCGAAGAGACTGGCTGACCTGCAAGGCCGGCCCTGCCAGGAGCGAATCTTGCCCAAATTGGGCGATTTTTTGAATCGCGAACACCAACAGAACCAAGCCGATCACCGGCAAAATTCGCTGCAAATCGCCAGATCCCACATCAGGAAGAAGGCGACCCATCAAGCTCATCAGCACCAATTGGCTGCTAACGAAAACCACCATGCAGAACGCTCCCCAGGTCAGTTGACGCAAATGGGGGCGCAACAACGGCAGCAATCGCCGAAAACCAGCTTGAGAGGGAGTCCGCATGGCGGCACAGTATCAACGTCGAGCCAACGGGCCCCACAGATGAAGCTGGATCAGTTCCTGAAATGGAAAGGCTGGGTCTCCACTGGTGGAGAGGCCAAACAACGCATCCAGATGGGTGAAGTAACGGTGAATGATGCGGTTGAAACCCGTCGAGGACGTCAGCTATCCGCTGGCGATCGGGTTGTGCTTGCTGGCGAGGAGTCTGTTGTGGAGAGTTAAAGCGCGTTCGGGCCGTAAGTTGGCCCCCAGATTTGAAAAGGAACCAAACCGTGCGCAGACCGGTGATCGCTGGCAACTGGAAGATGCACATGACCTGTGCCCAGGCCAGGGAGTTCATGGCTGCCTTCCTACCGCTTGTGGCGGACATGCCAAACGACCGTGATCTGGTGTTAGCTCCACCGTTCACAGCCCTGTCCACCATGGCTGAGCTCTGCAAGAACAGTCCCGTTGCACTTTCCAGTCAGAACGTGCACTGGGAGGGTTCAGGAGCCTTCACCGGCGAAATCTCTCCATCCATGCTTAAGGAGCATGGGGTGACCTACACCATCGTTGGACATAGCGAACCGCGGAAATATTTCAGTGAAAGTGACGAGCAAATCAACCACCGAGCCCGTTCGTCCCAGGCCAATGGTCTGATTCCAATTGTCTGCGTGGGCGAGTCGGACGAGCAACGGGAGCGTGGTGAAGCGGAACGCGTGATTCGCCGGCAAATCGAGCAGGGGCTGGAAGGGCTCGATGCCGATCTTCTGGTGGTGGCCTATGAGCCGATCTGGGCCATTGGCACTGGAAAAACCTGCGAAGCCGCTGAAGCGAATCGCATTTGCGGCTTGATCCGCAGCTGGGTGGGGTCCCCTGATCTCGTCATTCAATACGGCGGGTCTGTGAAGGGAGGCAACATTGACGAGCTCATGGGGATGAGTGATATCGATGGCGTTCTCGTGGGTGGCGCATCACTTCAACCCGATGGTTTCGCACGCATTGCCAACTACAACGTCGCTTAATTCCGCGCCCTGGCCGCCGGCCTGGCGAGCACGGACCGCTGTGATGGGGGTGATCAACATCACCCCTGATTCCTTCAGCGATGGCGGTCGATTTTTAGAGTCGCAATACGCCGTCGAAGAAGCGCAGAGGCAACTCAAGCTTGGAGCTGATGTTCTTGACCTTGGCGCACAAAGCACGCGACCTGGTGCGGAGGAGGTAGGAGCCGAGGAAGAATGCCGCCGCCTCCTTCCCGCACTCATTGCGATTCGGCGTCAGTGCCCAGAGGCACTGATCTCTGTGGATACATTTTTGGCACCGGTTGCCTCAGCTGCCCTCGAAGCAGGAGCGAACTGGGTGAACGATGTCAGCGGGGGGCGTCGAGATCCAGAGCTGCTTGACGTAGTCGCTCAAGCCCAATGTCCGGTTGTTTTGATGCACAGCCGAGGTAACAGCAAAACCATGGATCAACTCACCGACTACCGGGATATCACCACCGACGTGCGGTCGGGATTGCAGCAATGCACCGAGGCTGCGCTTCAGGCGGGGGTGCAACCATCGAAAATCATCTGGGATCCGGGCCTGGGTTTTGCCAAAACCCACGAGCAGAACCTGCAATTGCTGCGCGAACTCGAACAGCTCAATCAAGACGGCTTTCCGCTTTTACTCGGCCCATCCCGCAAACGCTTCATTGGGGATGTGCTCGATGAGCCAAGGCCCAAAGCCCGTCTATGGGGCACAGCTGCGGTGGCCTGCCGCTGCGCTCAGGCCAAAGCGGCGATTGTTCGTGTGCATGATGTGGGGCCAATCGCCCAAACGCTGCGCATGGCCTCTGCACTTTGGTGATGAAAGTCGGGCGGGGGCTCGCTGCGACGCAACCAACACTCACCCTTCCGCTCTGAAAATTAAAAATAGATGGCATGCCACACCCATCAAAGGGATAGCTATAAATTTGGGTTAAAATCAGGTAAAATATGTTCAAAAAGGGTGTTCGATCCGGTTTACCGATAACCAATCAAACACCATTGCAACACTTCAGTCCATCATCAAAAGCCCATCCACCATCGAACATACCAAGCGTTCACAAAAAAAAGATTTAGATACATTATTCATCGTCGCAGGATGTGCTGGAGCCGGAAAGTCAACCATTATCCGGACATCGCATCTCTTAAATTTACCCTTATTCGGCGATGACTTTCACCAAAAATTTCGAGAAACCTGCACAAGCCCAAATTTTGATGAATACAAAGGTTATTCTGATGCAAAAAAATATGGATCGATCTTTCAGGCAAGACACATTGCAAGGCTAGAACGAGATTCATCACCACCAGACACCCTTCTGCTGCACATTGACCTCAAGGGAGTTGTGAAGAGGCTGGGATACGAAGCCGCAACACAGAGAGATAGGACGCGAATCGACAAAAGAATTACTACTCCCACACCATGCTCACAAATGATTGCGCCTGATATTTGCGATTTAATGGTATCAAGCTATCTCAAAAACCCCTTTTTCAAACGATTCAACAGAGTATTAATCAATACAATTCACACAAACTTTGAGAACAATTCTAAGCAATTATTCGAGAGACTCTTAACGCGTGGAAGCACAAACAAAGCCGCAAGCCAATGGAAAAATCTTGGGTTCAAATCCGCAAATCTAGCCTCACAGTTTCACAAAGAGGCGTACGACTCTTGGGAGCGCAATCTACATTTACTCAACCCAGAGAAGATGTTCATTACGAGCGTAAGCGATTCAGACGAACTCTTCATTAATAACAAAATTATTTGCAAAAACTGGAAAGAGTGCATCAAACCTCAAATTCTGCAACATGCAGAGGCATAATCAAAAGCTTCCAAACGCGAACCATTTTTAGGCTTAAAGTTGCAGAACTCACTCAATACAAACTAAAGGTGTGATTTAACTTCAGTCTGCAACGACTCCCTCAATTCGATCTTCGACCTCTTGATAGAGCTCCTGAAGCTGTTCAATATTTTCATCTGAGGTTTCCCAATAACCACGACCATGCACCTCAAGCAGGGTTCCAACAATTTGACGAAAACTATTTGGATTGAGCTCCAGGAGTCTCTTCCTCATCTCAGGATCATTGATGAACGTCTCGTTGGCCTCCTCATAAACAAAATTATCGACAGAGCCACTGGTAGCACTCCATCCCAGCGTGAAATTCAAACGTTTCGCCACTTCGCGAACACCCTCATAGCCAGAATTGAGCATCCCCTCGTACCACTTTGGGTTTAGAAGTTTGGTGCGTGAATCCAGACGGATTGTTTCGCTCAGCGAACGAACTTGGGCATTAGCAGTTGTGGTATCAGCGATATAACTCGTAGGAGCCTTGCCATCATCGCGAAGGCCAGCAATTAATTTCGTGGGATCAGAATCGAAATAGTGGCTGACATCGGTGAGTGAGATTTCAGCTGAATCCAAGTTTTGAAACGTCACATCGGCAGTTTTCATCACCGACTCAAAAACCTCCCGGTTCTGGTTCATCTCTCCAGGATTATCAGCATTGAAAGCGAATGTTTTACGAGAGAGATACATCTCTTGCAGCTCTCCTTCTTCTTCCCAGGTGCTGTTCTCAACTGCCAGGTTCACATTGGAGCTGTAGCTGCCGCTGGCGTTGGAAAACACACGGCAGGCAGCATCCCGCAAACTTGTGCCTTCTTTCTCAGCCTGTTCAAGGGAATGCTTCCTAACAAAGTTTTGATCAAGCGGCTCATCAGCCTCAGCAGCCATCTTCACCGCCTGATCAATCAAGGCCATCTGATTAATAAACAAATCACGGAACACTCCTGAGCAATTCACCACCACATCGATACGTGGGCGACCCAATTCCTCTAAAGAAAGCAGCTCTAATTTGTTCACACGACCAACGGAGTCGGGCATCGGCTTCACCCCAACAAACCAGAGGATTTGAGCGAGGGATTCGCCATAGGTTTTGATGTTGTCGGTCCCCCAAAGAACGCAAGCGATGGTTTCAGGCCAAGCACCTTGCTCTTCCCGTTGACGTTCGATCAGCTTGTCAACGACTCCTTTCGCTGCAGCAACCGCGGCACGCGTGGGAATGGCTTGAGGATCCAAAGCGTGGATATTTTTGCCACTGGGCAGAACCCCAGGATTGCGAATCGGATCTCCGCCCGGACCGGGCAGAATGTATTCACCATCGAGAGCTTTCAACAAACTCTCCATTTCCATATCGGCACAAATTTGTTCTAGACAAAAGCGCAAGTAGCCAAACAATTTATCGAGCTCAGTGGCATCAATCTGAGCAAAGTCCGAATTACAACAAGCCCTGAACCATGGAGATGGCAACTTAAAACCAAAGCGAGCAAGAAGGTCGTAGAACCAGCCAAAACTATTTCGCATACTCACGCGACCGTCCATTCCGGTGAGAGAGCGAACCATCGCTCCAACCGCAGCACGGGATGTCTCCGTGATCGTGCGGTTGAGTTCCACATCGGCGAGAACACCGTTGTCGTTGCCTTGATAGATATCTTCGATACTGCGGCCAATCGCCTCACCTAACAGACCAGGCAATGACCGCAGGCCATCTTCCTCGCGTTCCAAGGCGGCAATACTGACCAATGTGGCGATCGCTTCTTCAGCCGTAGGAGGTCGTCCAATCGTGTGCAAACCACAGGGCAACAAACGACTTTCGATCTCCATCAACTGCCGATAAACGGCTCCAACCAAAGCGTCACGCCCCTCGAGATCAATCGATCCGGCATCTCCCTCAGGTAAGTCGACGTCTTTATCGAGATTGCATTGTCGCGCCGTTTCCACAATCGTGTTGACGATTTGAACGCCACGGCCTCCTTCACGCAGTTGCTGGTAGGAGCCAACAAGCTCCCCCAGCTCCTTCAGCCCCTTGTACAGGCCAGCATTTTCTGCCGGAGGCGTGAGGTAGCTAATGGTGGAGGCATACCCACGACGCTTCGCGATTGTTGCTTCAGATGGATTATTGGCGGCGTAGTAGTAGAGGTTGGGGAGAGCACCAATTAACGAATCCGGGTAACAGGTTTCACTCATGCCCATTTGTTTTCCAGGCATGAACTCCAGCGAGCCATGGGTGCCGAAGTGGAGGACGGCATCCGCTTTCCAAATTTTTTGGAGATAGGTGTAGTAAGCAGCAAACCCATGGTGGGGGCTTGCACTTCGGGAGTACAGCAGGCGCATCGGGTCGCCTTCGTAGCCAAAGGTGGGCTGGACACCAACAAAAACATTGCCGAAATGGCGACCAAACACCAACAGGTTTTGTCCATCGCTATTGAGATTTCCTGGCGGCTTGCCCCAGTTCTCCTCAAGACGGGTCGAGTAGGGCGTGAGGCGCTCGTATTCTTCGACGCTCATCCGATGCGCAATGGATAACTCGGGAGATCCCTGCATGGCCTCTGGATCGTTAATTACAGCCTCAAGAAGCGCTTTCGGTGAACTCGGCAGGTTCTGCACGTCGTATCCCTTGGCCTTCATCTCCTGCATCACGCGATAGATCGAGCCAAAAACGTCGAGATAAGCAGCGGTACCAACGTTGCCCTTATCAGGAGGGAAGCTGAAAACGGTGATAGCGAGTTTCTTATCGACCCGGGGTTTAGTCCGCAATGAGGACCAACGAATCGCCCGTTCAGCAATCGCATCGATGCGATCTTGAAGGGTGTGAGCCTTACCAGTCGCGTCATCCCGACCCGACAGCACGATGGGCTCGATCGCACCATCCAGCTCAGGAATGGCAATCTGAAGAGCCACCTGCACCGGATGCAAGCCGAGGTCGCTGCCCTCCCATTCCTGGGTGGTTTGGAACACCAACGGCAACGCCACCATGTAGGGGCGATTGAGCTTCTTCAGAGACTCAATCGCCTTGGGGTGATCCTGACGAGCGGGTCCCCCGACAAGCGCGAATCCCGTTAGGGACACAATCCCATCCACCAAGGACTGCTCTGGATTGAGCGGGTCGTAGAAAAAAGCGTTAACTGGTTTTGAAAAGTCCAATCCACCACAGAAGATCGGAATCACCCGAGCACCGCGGTACTCCAATTCTTGGATCGTGGCGACGTAGTGGGCATCGTCTCCCGTCACGATGTGGCTGCGTTGCAACACCAAGCCAATCAGCGGACCATTTCTGGCCTGTTCCGATAAATCGGTGCGGCTTGCGTTCCAATTCAGGTATTCCTTGAGATCTTCAAACATCGATGGAGCCAAGGGATGCCAGATCCCGAGATCTGGAAACACCTCTGGTTCCGCCACTTGAATCGCTGCACGCTCTTCACCCTCAGCGGGGGGGAAGACGTATTTATCCGCCAGCATCAGCAGGAAATTCCGGAGATTGTCCGGGGTTCCTCCAAGCCAATACTGGAAGCTGAGCATGAAGCTGCGAGCATCCTGGGCTTTTTCCACCGGCAGGTATTTGAGAACCGTTGGAAGTGTGTTCAGCAGCTTGAGCATGGCGTCTTGAAATCCAGCCCCACCGGATTCCTTTCGCTTTTTCATGAAGCCGGCAATCGCACTTTTGCTCTGGCCGAGCTGCGCCATCGAGAAGCTGCCGAGCTTGTTCAGCCGCATCACCTCTGGCATCGAGGGGAAGACAACGGCTGCTTTTAAACGATCGCGGTGGGGGGCAACGGCATCGACCACTTTTTGGGCCAAATCTTCGATAAAAATCAGCGAAGCAATAAAAACGTCTGCCTCAGCTACATCGGCACAAAAATCGGCGTAATTGTCGTCATCACGCAACTCTTCGATGAGATACCCGCTCAACTCGATCCCGAGCTCAGCGCCGGCGGCGTTTAACGCATTGGCGGCTTGGGTCAGTGCGTTTTGGTACTGGGGCTCCAGCACCACGTACACCGCCTTCATCACTGACTTGTGGCTTTGACCTTCAACAGGGGCTACCCGGCGATCTGCGGAGCGGACCTGCGTGAACATCTGAGCACTGTGAACGATGTTAAGAACCTAAACGTGACTTCCATCGAGAGCTTGAAAAGTATCGATTGGTTGCGATTGGTCTTCACCCATGCGGGCCCATAGGCTTTGGGTGTTCGCGCCGCTTCGATGTCCTCTCCAATTCCTGTTGTTGTTGCGGGAGCTCTTGGCCGCATGGGCGCAGAAGTCATCAGGGCCGTGCTGAATGCTGAGGACTGCCAGTTGGTGGGTGCGATCGACAACACCCCTGGGAAGGAGGGGGTTGATGTTGGGCTAGAGCTTGGAATCAAAGAACTCGAGGTCGCCGTCACAGCCGATTTCGAAGGTTGCCTTTGTGCCGTAAGCCAATCGGTACGGAATTCCAACCAAAGCGCTGTGTTGGTGGACTTCACCCATCCTTCTGTGGTGTTTGATCACACCAGAGCTGCAATCGCCTACGGCGTGCATCCCGTGATTGGCACAACAGGTCTCAGCCCAACGCAACTGAACGATCTCACCGAATTTTCAGCCAAAGCTTCGATTGGAGGGGCAGTGATTCCCAATTTCTCCGTGGGGATGGTGCTCTTGCAGCAAGCTGCGGCGGCAGCGGCCCGCTTCTATGACCACGCCGAGCTAACCGAGCTTCATCACAACCGCAAAGCGGATGCTCCGAGTGGCACCTGCATCAAAACAGCCGAACTCATGGAAGAGGTCAAACAAAGCTTCAACCCAGCGGAGGTGGATGAGCATGAATCGCTGCAAGGTTCACGGGGAGGAGTTCGGGACAGCGGACTCCGTCTGCATTCCCTCCGTTTACCAGGACTGGTGGCCCACCAAGAAGTGATGTTTGGCGCCCCAGGCGAGACCTATACCCTTCGCCACGACACGATTGATCGCTCGGCGTACATGCCAGGCGTTTTGCTCACCGTGCGAAAAGTTGGCTCCCTCCAACAACTGGTCTATGGCCTGGAAAGGCTGATTTGAAACAAGACTGATGCTGATTCCGCTCCGTCCTGGTGAACTGCAGCGGCTGATTCCAGCCGTCGCTACAGCAGGCCAATTTCGTTTTTCCCTTGGCTCACCTCAAGAGATCCTGCAACGGGTGATGGTGGCCGCGATTGGTGGCGTGATCACATTGCTGATTAGCCAAAGTCAAATGTCGAGCCGTTGGGGGCCCTTTTGGCTCGTGGCGGGCGTGGTTTTTTTGCTCTACATCCTTTGGGGTCCGATTCTTCAGGCAGGGCAGCGCAATGCCACGTTGCGCCGCTATCCCTCCGCGGCACTTTTTGAAGGGGAGGTCGCCAAAGTCATCACGCGCGAACGCGTCGAAAACCGCCATGAGCAGGCCGATAGTCGCGGAAAACTGGAGTTGATCGAGAATCGACGCACCTGGATGCTGTTGGAGCTCGAAGACGAGGATGGCTACTTAGGCCGGGTGGCTTTTCCAATGGAGAAAAGCCACAAAACGATTCGAGAAGGAACGGTAATTCGCTGTTTGGTTTTAAGCGAGCGGAAAGATTTTTCGCGGATTGGAGCGCTCAGCGACGCGTGGATCCCAGGATTGCGGCTGTGGGTTGGGGAGTACCCCTATCTGCTGAGGCCAGCCTTTGAAGAGCTTTGCCGACTTCGTATATCCAGGGCGGCCAAAAATTGAGCGGTTTGTAACGATTCCGCAAAGTTGGTTTACACTTCTTCGCAAAGACGCCTTCGGATGTCCATGACTCAATCCACTCCTTCATCACCAGTGATCCGTGGCGCCACCGTCACCACCGAAGATGGCGGCCGTCTCAATGCTTTCGCAGCAGAGCCCCGTATGGAAGTTGTTGAAGCAACACAGGGCTGGGGCTTTCACGATCGTGCCGAGAAGCTGAACGGGCGTCTCGCCATGCTCGGCTTCATCGCACTGATGGCAACTGAGATCGCCATGGGTGGCGAAGCTTTCACCCACGGTTTGCTCGGCCTCGGCTGATTCTCACGGTTAACCGGCATGACTCGCCACACTCTTGTGATGGCGAGTTTTTTATTGGAAACCCATGTCATGGGAGCCGGTCCGACCGGTTGCATGGTGGCCTTGGCCTTAGCGCAACAAAACCAACGCGTGGTTTTGTTTGACCCTCAAGCCTTTGACGCACTGACATCTCGTAGTCGTGCCTATGCCATCACCCATTCAAGCCGGCGACTCATGCAGAGCTTGGGTCTTTGGGATGAACTCCAAAAGGATTTGGTGGCCTTCGAACAGCTTGACCTCCGCGATCTTGCGGCAGGTCGTCAGGTGATTTTCGTTGCAGAGGATTTGGCGAAGAAAAACCGCGGCCATCGCGGGATCGGATGGATCCTTGACCACCGACCATTGATGACTGTTCTGTTGCGCAAGCTTCAACAGTCAGGGCTCGTTGAGATGCATCTTGGTGGCGAGGCCGCTCCGATACCGAGCCCCGACAGCCTTGTTATTGCAGCCGATGGACCGTCATCTCCAACACGAAAAAGCTGGGGTATTCACTGTTGGCAGCACCGCTACCGCCAGGGATGCTTAACCGCCAAGGTGGTTCTTCGAGGTATCCAAGCCAATCAGGCCTGCGAATTATTTCGGCCTGAAGGTCCGCTGGCCGTCTTACCGCTTGGCAACGACCACTTCCAAGTGGTTTGGAGCGCACCGATGGAGCGCTGCCAAGAGCGCTGCGCGTTAGCTCCAAGCGAGTTTCTGGACCAACTGGCTGGGATTTTGCCCCAGGGGATCGATCCAGACCTTCTTTTGGATCAACCGAAGGCCTTTCCCCAACAATGGATGCTGGCGCATCGTCTCAGCCGAGGTCGAGGTGTTTTGATCGGAGAGGCTGGGCATCGCTGTCACCCGGTGGGTGGACAAGGCTTAAACCTCTGTTGGCGAGATGTGGATGTTTTGGTGAGATCGGTGCAAAAAGGCGGTTCCGCCAAGCGGATCGCAGCCCGCTACGGACGTCAACGCTGGATCGACCTGATCTTGGTTGGTTCTGCCACCGACTTACTGGTGCGATGTTTCTCGAATCGCATCAGCCTGCTTGTTGGTCTTAGGCGGATCGCCTTGCAATTGCTGAAGCACAGTGTTGGCTTGCGCCAACTCAGCCTCCGGGCCATGACCGATGGCCCCCTGCAAATCGGGCGAGCGTTGCCAGACTGACCTGTGAAGCGGGGTCGCCATGGTGATGTGCAGCCATCCACAGCCATCCGCAGCAGAGGAACTCGAGCAGTTTTTATTGCGGCGTGTTGGATTAAGCCTGAACGCCCTGCAGCTGGGATTGCGTCAGGCAGAGCTTGAACAAGCTCCCTTACCGATTGTTTTGTGGAGCTTCGGGTTACTCAACTTGGAGCAACTCCAAACGGTGCTGGATTGGCAGGATGCTCAGTCGTAGGCCAGTAATGATTCAACGGGTTGGTCCTGGGGCAACACAGTCCTGCCACCAAGCCCCTTGAGTTCGATCACAAACGTAAATCCCACCAAACGTCCACCGGCCAGGGTGACCAACTGAGCGGTTGCAGCAGCCGTGCCGCCCGTAGCGAGTAGGTCGTCCACCACCAACACCCTCGGTTGGGCTGCCAGTGCGTCGGCCTGAATTTCAAGCCGGTCGCTGCCGTACTCCAACGAATAATCAATTCCCACCACTTCGCCGGGCAACTTGCCGGGCTTACGAACCGGCACAAAGCCAAGGCCACACTGATGGGCGAGGGGAGCACCGACGATGAACCCCCGGGATTCGATCCCGACAATCAAATCCGGACGAGTTTGCTCACACACCAGGGAAAGCTGGCGGATCACCTCCGCGACAGCTTCAGGGGAACGCAGCATCGGATTGATGTCTCGAAACAGAATCCCAGGCTTGGGAAAATCTGGAATCGTCCGGATATGAGAAGCAAAATCGACCAAAGACATTGCAGTGACTGACTAGAGGGGGTTTTGAGGAGAGGTGTAAAAAGACACCTATAAAGACACCGCAAAAAGACACCTGTGTTTACGCACTCTCTCAGGCCACTTGTTCAAAAAACGAGGTCTTGCCTTTTATTTGGGAAAGTCAAAAGGCCACTGCCTTCTGGGAGTTGGCATGGACGTGATCCGCTTCGTCTTTAACGATCGCTTCAACGACATCTCTCATCGACATTGGTTGGTTGTCACCACGTACCTTCCACATGCTGTTTGGCTTATTCCAATAGCGAACAGCAGTAGGAACAGCAGGTTGGTTCAGCCATTCATCTGACTGCTCAACCAACATCCGCTTGTAAGTGGCAACGGCTTCAACCTCGACTGCTTCGCCCAGCAGAGCAGCGAGTTCGTGGTCAATGAGGGTGGTGATGGCGAATGCCCAATAGATGATGACGGCGATGTGCCGTGCCAAAAATCTGTCGCCCCAGTTCTTCAGCCCGTTGAGGTCTCTGGCAAAGATGTCTTCGTGGGTTTGCTCGTTGGTGTCCTGATAACGAGCGAGTTCCAACGTCTCTCTGATGCTGCCTTTCCTGTCGAGACCAATGGTCTCCAGGTAATGGCAAGCGCTCTCTTCCGCTGTGTAAGCAGTGCGAGCAATGATCTCAAGTGAAGCTGCTCTTCTTGCATCAGCTTTGCTCCAAACAACATTCAGAAGGCTTTCACCTGTCTCAATGATTTTGTGAGCAACTTCAGCCTTTCTCGTTTTAGTTTCCATGAGTTTCATAACTCCATACATATGTTGTAGGCCGCTCTCCCACGGGAGTTGTGAACCGATTATGAAGCTTTAGGCATTTCTGCTATGTATTGCTTACCAATCAAAAAGATAAAGATCAGTAGTGGCTGATGCTGTTGGTACTCAACTCAGCCAGTTGGCATCCACTGAGAAGGTCAAAACGGAAACATCTTCATTACCTTCTCCTTCTGCGATAGCAACACAGGCCAACTCGCGGCGGTCAAAAGAGTTCTTTGATTTTGTGGCGAACTTGGCTGCGTCGTCGTGAGACCAACAGGCCAACCCGCGCTCGTCTCTCTCAACGACGTAGGCATCCCAAACCTCAGCAAACTCCTCACCATCGGGTCCGGCCAGAAACTCATTGACGGCCGCTTCGGCACCGATCTCTTTGTGCCTCACCAGAAACACCCTCATCAGCGGGTGGTCGATAGTTCGGCTTGTGGTGATAACACCAGTGATGCCACGGACAGTGGTCGCAACGACCCTCCGAGGGTTCTGTCTGGCGTCAACAACAACGACCGGGCAAGAAAGGTCCCACTCAGCCCTGTTCTTCAGCTCTCTTGCTGACTGAGAAAGCTCGCCCTTTAGCTCAGTGATGAGAGTGCTGACGAGAGTTGTCGGGTCAGTCATGCCAGGAGGCTACTGACGGCAGACACAAAAATGTCCAAACTCCAAGGCGAAGGCTGGGATGAATGGATCTTCAGACAGAGCGTCGAAATAGGGACCAGGAATGATGTTGTGGACTGATGGGGATCGTCGTGGTTGGTGTCTATGAGAGTGGTGTACGGGTTGGAAGCAGCAGACGGCAGCGTTAAATGCGCTGGCTGCAGCAATAGAACTACTTCCTTGAATGCCTTTCTTTACATCTCTCGTGAAGAGTTACACATCTAATGAAGATTAGATAATTGAAAAATACAATTATTCAGATAATAAATAAACACCCTTCTCATGCCTTATTCCTCTTCATGGGGGAGAGGAATCTTTGTTGGACGCACCTGACAAGAGAGAAGCGGAAGTTACACCCCTTCTTCCGTATTCCTCTCCCCCTCCTATTCGCTCCTTCTCAATTACTTCACCTATCTATTAATTGGCTTTTAAGTTACTAATTTGCGACTGGCTGTCGCCTAGAGGGAAAAAAGCAGATTTACCCCGTTCCGGGTGCCGCTTAGGTCGGATCGCCAGGGGGTGGTCCTTTTTCATAGGTTCGTACCACCGAGGCATTTGTTTCTCGATTTTCATTGAAAATTTGCCCCTATACCCAAATAGGTGAAAGCAGGTCTCTACAGATCCCCCGCATGGGTGATGTGGTTCTGATTAATACCGGCGATGGTGTGTTCACGGGGCGAGAGCCTCGCACTTCAAAGAAACAGCTATGGCTGAATACGGCAAACCTCAATCGGTATTTAAAGAGAAGTCCGCGACTTCGGCAGAGATTAAGTGGATTGAAACGGCTGCAAAACGTGGTGAGCAATTGACACTTCAGGAAGCAAGAAAGCAAATTAAAAAATACACAACCATTGCAGTGATATTTTTCGTGTTGCTTTTTGGTGGCTGTGTAAACATGATTTCATCGAATAAGGATGATCCAGCAAGTCGAGCAACGGAAACATGTCGCTTGACCGCTGACCTGCATACATCAGAGCAAGGCGCAAGTACTTATGTGTTCGCGGAAGGCATCAGTCCCACAAAAGCTTTACTGCATTTCAGGCATCCAAAAAGTGGAAGGACTTGGACAACAAATTACTTTTGCGACTGAGTAATAAACTGTCGGGAAGGCTGATGCCCTATCGCTCTAGGCTGAAAGCAATACAAAACCCTTCGGGGAAAAGCAGGGGGCGCAGGTGTCGCCATCTATCTCCCGACAAAACATTCACTAGCCCCGTCTCAATGGCGGGGTTTTTATTGCCCGCAGAGGGTTCACCCAGTTGAGGGATGCAAAGCCCAGAAATTGGGCAAAACAATCAATCGATTGAGGGATGTGTAATTCACTCATCAATTGGAAACTGAACCTATGAAACGTTTTGCCTCCATCACTGCCGCCGTACTCGCTATTAGCGCTGCAACAGCGACAGCGACAGCGGAAGCTGCACTTACAACGCATTCACTGGCTCCACCTCTTGCTACTGACCCGAAGGAGAACTCAATGACCTCTAAAATTCTTGTTCAATACGATTCACTTCGTTCCAACTCTGTCAGTCACAAACTGGCACTAGAGGTTCAAAGGTTTCTGACACAGTTTGGAGTTGAGGCTATCGTGGCTGATCCAAATCTTCCTCTTTACGATGAGGAACTTCGTGATGATCCTAAAGTTCAAGAATACTTGGATCAGGTTAATTGGGCTGATGGATTCGTTTGGATCTCTCCTGAGCTTCACGGAACTATCTCCGCAGTCATGAAGAATCAGGTGGACTGGATGCAACTTTCTGTCGGAGCTGTTCGTCCTACTCAAGGTAAAACACTGGCGGTAATGCAAGTTGAAGGAGGATCCCAATCTTTCAATACTGTGAACCTCATGAGGCAGATGGGTCGTTGGATGAGAATGTTCACTATTCCAAACCAGTCCTCTATTCCTAAAGCTTATCAAGAGTTCACTGAGGCTGGTCAACTTAAGGATTCATCTTTACGTAATCGTGTTATCGATGTTACCGAAGAGTTGGTCAAGCTCACTGAGATCCTCAAGGATAAAGTTGACTTCCTAACCGATCGTTACTCTGAGCGTGTTGAGTCTGGTGAAGAATTGGCTGAGCGCATGAATCTTAAGGAGGCCGCCTGATGAATACTTTACTCAAGAAATATCTTCTTTATAACTTGAGATCACTGACAGTTGGTACCGGATTAAAGGCACTGATTGTTGGAATACTTATGTCTAACGAGTATTCCTACTTGCAATCAGTTCCAGTGGGTGCATTCACTGCTATAAACATTTCATTCTCTGCTGATAGGATGATCTTCAGCGAAAAGAAAAAAGAGAATAAGTTTGTCCTCCCCATCAGCACATCCGTGCCATCAACTGATTCATCAGCACCAGCACATCTTGCAGTTGCAGTTAAACGGGGTCAGCTAAATCATCCGACTAGGGCAAGCGTTCCAATTCCCCCCACACCCTGCTGAGTATTTGCAAATTGGCGCTACTGCGAAGCCGTCGGTTGTCGTCTAGTTCCGTCGCAAGGCGGGATTTTTTGATTGAAGATCCAGGGCCTTCCTTTACTCATCACGTCGCTGGTCCAGTTCGCCCTATACCTGAAAACGCTCCCTTCCTATCTCTTCGGGTAGGGAGAAGCTTGGTGTGAAGAAGGCTTGGTGACGGAGCCCAGGAGGTTCAACTGCCAAGCACATTGAGTTAGCTCTTTCGATACAGCTATCCGTAGCGACTGAGTGAATCACAGGTGGAGAGCTGATCAGAGTTATGTCAGTTCGTCGCCTTGATCTGAAGCGATGGATAGGTGAGCACCCAGTGATGTCTCCATCGGGGTGTTAACCGACTGAAGTGTGTAGTCCCCACTTTCCAGGGGTGGGGCTGCACTTTTCAAAGTGGTGGCTCCGGAAGGTAACGGCTCTGGGGCTGCAGCTTTACGCGTCCCTCAGAAGATGCCTAGAACCCCTTTCTTCTTTTTGCAGTAGCCAGCACCGATATTCATCCACCCCTCTAGGCAGGCTTCTCCGTTGGTAGGAGCGACCTCGTAATAGATGGGTGATACGCATGTGGTTCCAAGCGTGTTCACGTAACCCAATGGGCATTGATCGTGACCCTCTGCTTTTGGTATTTCTTTCTGAGCCAATGAAGCTGAGGGAGCCACCAGGAGAGGTAGAAGGGCGATGAGGAAGTAACGCATCAGAAGAGCCACCAGCCAAGTAGTAGGCCAATGATGATTCCTTTGAACCAAACCAGGGCAGCCATCTGATATTCCGTCAGGCCAAGCTTCTTCTTTATCCAGAGGAAGGCTTGCTCGTCAGCGAAGATGACAGCACGGATGGGTCGAACGATCCAATCCATCACTGCCCCACCATGTCGAGGTACTTGGTGATGTCACCGCCGTTGCAGTAGCGGACAGCGACAGGCCGCTCGATGAAGCCACTCTTTCCGTCTTCATCGAGGAACTCAACACCAGTCAGGTTGACGATCCCGGTCTCTGCGTTCTTGACGCAGTTCACGAACTCCTTGGACTGCTTGGCCATCGGAAGCAGGAAAACAAGACCAGCAAGAACAGCTGCCCCGATAAAGCTCTTCTCAATCTTGGAATTCATCTAGGTGATCCTTGATTTCTCATGATTTTTAGGACGGGGGCCCGCTCTTGTCCATATGGCGTCAACCAAAACCAATGCCCAGAGTTATTAGTCACCTATTCGGTACAGATACGAAACTCCAACAACAGTATTCTTGGCTCACAGGCATTTGTATATCTGAGAGTTTCAGTTGATGATGCCCTTGAATCAAGCCCCATCGCAAGGCGTTTTTTTATTTGCAGCGGGTAAAACTTCTAGCAGTTGCCAAACGGTCTGATGTCCAGATAATTCATACATTGACTGAAGTGACTTTGTCGCATGTCGGCATTCCAGTTGTCTCCGCTTGCATCCATCACTACTGGCTTTCTGGTGCTGTTTGTTGGCAAGCGTCTGAATCGTGAATGGAATTTCCTTCAGCGATATTCGATACCTGAGCCCGTTTCAGGTGGCCTGCTGGTTGCTCTGCTCCTGACAGTTCTGCATGTTCTTGGTGGCCCTGAGCTGCTCTTTAGTCTCGAGTCACGAGATTTCCTACTGGTCTATTTCTTCACCACGGTGGGGATGAGTGCCCGGTTCCGCGATCTCAGTCGCGGTGGTCCGGCTCTTTTCATCCTGCTTGGGTTGACTATTGCTTTCATGACCCTGCAGAACCTGCTTGGTATTGCGATGGCAGGTCTGCTGGGGCTCCATCCCGCCACGGGACTGTTATTAGGAACCGTTTCCCTGATTGGTGGCCACGGCACCACCATCGCCTGGGCTCCGACCTTTGCTGAACAGTTTCATATCGAAAATGCGATGGAGATCGGCATCGCAGCAGCCACCTTCGGGCTGGTGCTCGCCAGTGCCAGTGGCGGTCCGATCGCGCAGTTCCTGCTGCGTCGCTTTCACGTTCCCTGTCCGGATGCGGATGCAACGACGCAGCCAGCTTCCAACGCTTCGCATCCCTCGGATCAGCAAGGTTCCAGCGCAAATTCCATTGACATCAACGGTTTCCTTACAGCACTGCTCGCTATCAACCTCTGCATCCTTTCCGGCACGTTGCTCAATGAAGGGATCGGTGCCGCCGGGTTGAAATTGCCGCTCTTTGTTCCCTGCCTGCTGATGGGCATTGTGTTTTCGAATCTGCTGCCGGAACGCCGCTCAGAGCAGGTGGTGTTTCATTGGCCCCGTCGTTCTGCCTCGCTCGATCTCATCGGCGAATTATCCCTGGGCATCTTTTTGGCGATGTCGCTGATGAGTCTCCAGCTCTGGTCACTGGTGGGTCTGGCCTTGCCATTGTTGTTGATCTTGCTGGTTCAGTTTTTCTTCGCTCTGGTGGTGAATCTGCTGCTGGTGTTCCGTCTGATGGGTCGTGATTACGACGCAACAGTGATTTGTGCCGGGTTCGGTGGCATTTCCCTGGGCTCTACTCCCACGGCTATGGCGAACATGAAGGCTGTTACGCAGCAGCATGGGCCATCTACCCGTGCCTTTTTGATCGTGCCGCTGGTGTCGGCCTTTTTCCTCGATCTGGTGAACGCCATCCTTATTCCAGCTTTCGTCGGCGGGTTCTAATTCAGCCTCCTGATCTCGAGGTTCTGACGGTGTTGAAGATGCCAGTCCTAGAAGTCCAGGTCCGTTTGGATTATTTCCAACAAACTCACTTCACTGGAGCATGAAATTCACCCCGTCGTAAGGCGGGGGTTTTAGATGCCTGGCTCAACTAAGCCATAGGTCAATGCAAAGACTGCTGCTTGTGTTCTGTCTAGGGAGCCGAGCTTCTGAATAGCAGTGCTCACCTACGTTTTAAAGAGAGAGTAAGTCTTGAATCTCTGCTGAAAGAGAAAATAGATAAGCTCAAGATTTTGATTTCCGAAGACGCTTCCTAACCACCTCTTTCAATGGAAGTAGGCCTCCTCAGCTCATCTTTGATGAATCCAGAGACTCCTGCTACCAACGGGATAGTCATCCCAACAACAGCCAGAAAAGCCATAGCTTGAATAAACCATTTTGGCGCGAATGGCTTGTCTTCCATTAGTCAGTTTTGCTTCATATCCATGGGACTACCGACATTGCTGATGCTCTTAAGTCTCGATATATGTTCGACCAACCATTAACATGGCTTCAAATTTCGCAATATCTGATACGAACATATGTGTGGAAATAAAATGATTAGTGATAATCACAATTTACTCAAAAATGCGACGTAAGCTCCACCTGCTTCTCTTCAAGTATTTCGCACCTGGCTGCAGTTAAAATGAATGAATCTTCGCCAGTCAACGAGACATTTCTTGCGTATGTCATAGGCCTCATTCTCTTGCTAGTGCTTTCAATGTTCATGGGTATGATGATAAAAGCCGAAGCAGAAAGGCAGGCTCTTATTCTTTTAAAGCCTGTAGAAAGTTCGTCGGATGCTCTGAATACGGGGAACTCTGAGCCATGCAAGAAGAAATGGAAATGGCGCTCATGTCCGCCCATCCCCATCGCACTTACCAGACTTGCTTAACTTTCTTTAATAAATAACCCTGCAATTTATCCTGGAAGGTACACTGGAGTCTAAAATTAACAATTAGATCAAGCATCTAATCAATACGAGCACAAGCTGACTGTTTACTACCGATGAAACACCACAACCCACATGCCAAGTTGCGTAAACTTGAACGACAGGCTGTGACCTGTTTAACCAGAAAGAAAGCGCAGAAGATATTGAGGAAGGTTGAGAAGATTGAGCACAAGCTGCACCTATCTAACACTTGACAAGCCTTTCAGTAACTAGATTTTTCAATAAGCAGTTGTCAAGCGCACTTAACTATTAATCGTCTTCAAAAACTAGCCCTAACGCAAAAGCGAGCTATCGGATGACCCACGCACTAAGACATAAGCCGAAGTAATCCATAAGGGCCAGCCGCCCTCCAACCTCGACCGACATTGACACCTATAGGGGAATATCTGAGGTCTTCTATCAGGCGCTCAAAAACATATCCCCAATACGAGTGAACGTCCTCAAAGCAGCCAGCCAGCGGCTTCTGTACTCCAGTCATCATCAACAGACACAAGGCTGTACCCGTCTTGAACAAAGTATCCTGCCTTTGTGCCATATGGGACACCATAAGACATTATTTACTACGCAAAGCTTGTGATCACGATATTTAATTTGTAAGCCCTAAGGCTTACGATGCTTTTCTTGATTGTATCTACTGTTTTATTATTTATTGCCTTATTTTTTTCATTACTTGATCAATGGTTCCAGCGAGAGTAGATGTCATTTACGCCACTAAGATATCTTACTATATAAAAAACATAAGCTGATGCAGTCCGCACCATTTGGTCCTCTCATCATCTTTCATTGGTATAATTACTTTTTGGATTTAGACAATGGAAGACAAACCTCTTTCACCACGATGGTTTGTCCAGGGGATGGCATTTATAGCCATTGTTGGTTTTACGATCCCAATGATTGCTGGTGTAGCTGGCTATTTAAAGCAAGAGCTGAGTCAGCCATCACACAATGAGAAGCAGGGATAATTAGAGGCGATAAAGAAGTTCAGCCAAGCAAGTTCTCTATGAATGTCCAGACTTTTTGTGCTTCTCTAAGCAAGACTTCATCAGCAAATAGACCATAAGACTGAGCTACTCGCGACCCTTCTTTCTTGGCATGACCTGTGATTGCTTCAATAACAGAGTCATTGCAATCAGCACGTCTAGAGATTGAGTAAAAGGTGTGCCTAGCACTGTGGACTGTTGCCGTTGGATCAGGGATGTCTTTACTCAACTCCCTTGCAAGCATTGTTGTTTTTGAAGAGACCATGATCTTGTGAGGTGTTAGCTCAAAGTCTTTTGGGACAGGAAGTCTTCGATAAGAGGAAGGTGTTTTAGGTCTCCACTCACCTTTGGAAGGCTGTCTATCAATTGTCAGCATCTGACCGTGGAGATCTTGAGAAAGACGAGAGAAGTACTCACCTGACCTCAAGCCGGTCATGATCATCCAGAACACTTGTGGGTATTTCTGATGAATGAGTCTGATCTCTTCATCAGTGAAGGTTCTACGTTGTTCAGCCAAAGGAGTTTTGGCACTGTATTTAACGTCTTTAAAAGGGTTAGACGTATTGACCATGTCATTAGTGATGAGTGCTGAGAAGACAGCAGTTAAGTAGCCCTTTTTAGTTTTGATTGAGTTTGGCTTGTACTTCTCTTCCATGTCATCAATCCACTGCCTCACTATTTGTTTAGTGATTTGGTGTGGTTGTCCGTTATGAGAGAAGGCTTCAACAGCTTCTCTAACTTTTGGGATGGTTCCAGCAGAAACAGGCTGTAGGCGGTTCCTATTGGCTTCCTTGAGCCAGAGATCTAGTGCTTCATCCCAAGTGACAGGAAGAGGCTGACCTGATTTGTAGTACTGAAAGACAGCATCGTGAATTGGGTCTTCTGGATTGAAGCCACCAAGGGTGATGCGGGATAGCTCCAAGGGGGCGAGAGGATCATTACCTCCGGTTAGGTCTGACTCTCTTCCACACTCAACACGCTCTCTAAACGCATGTGGCTTGAGAAGGGCTTGAAGATCTGCCTCTAGATGTGAAAGGGCTACTCCGTACCGTTTAAGCGCTAAAGAGTGGTCTGTGGTCTGCAGAGACCTAACAAGACGTTCTTTTCTTACCGCAGCTCTGTCTTTCTGCTTGATGTGGAGGACAGCAAAGAAAGGTCCACCTGATTTGAGCTGTCTTGGACCGTGCTTTCGCCTACTCACACCCCAAAAAGATACCTATAAAGACACCTTAGAAGACTTATTTTTAGTCGTCAACAGGATTTTAGAAGGTCAATCCGATGTCGTTCGGATATGCGATTGAAGATCCAAAGCCAGGTGACGAGAGGGCATAACCCCTGGCATCATCGCAGCCATGACAGAAGTCTCTGAGCAATCTGGTGCCCGCCTCAGCCGTCGAGGCGTTGAACGACTCGACCTCCTACTCCTCACCGTTGAGGCCCTCGACCTCAACGGGGGTGAAGCGATGTTGTGGACAAGCCACCAGATGGGGCTTCAGGCCCAGTTTCCGAATCGTGTTGAACTGTGGAAGCGGCGGTGCCACAACCCCCTGCGCCGCACCACGCGCAGGGAGCAGCTCAATCCCGTGGATGCCGAATCCCTGATTTGCTTGGTGTGTGCCATGGCTGAACGGCTGTATCCCATGCTTCACCAGTTGCTCTCTAGCCGTGAACCGGCTCAACTCACCCATGAGCGCTGGACGTTGCTCAAAGAACGCCTGGGAGATCTAATCGAAGAGCGCATGAATCTTCGACGGGGTGCTGTGGTGCATCTTCTGAATCACGACAGTGATGGTCCCCTTCACCGCCAACTGATCAACACCCTCGCCCTCTGTGCTGGCCCCGGTGGGATCGACAGACTGCGCGCCACGTTGCTCGACCCCACGCCTTAACCCCACGCCCTAGGTCCCGCCATGCAAAAAAACAGCTACCGCTACGAACAATCGGCCGCTCTTCTACTCGTGGAGGGGTACCCAGATTTATCCGCCGGTCACGGCAACGAGGCCATTGGAATTTTGTCCGCTTGGCGTCTGCAGCTCATCGGCACGCCGGAACTCGAGGGCACCCGCGACCATCTCGAGTCGTTAATGACGGCCGTAATGCCATATGCGCGCCACCAGCTATCAGGTGTTGGCCGTCGCTTCGGTGCCAACAGTAGTTTTGTTTCCATTGGCCCGATGGAGTCGGGACCAGGGCATCAGCTGGAACTGCGCAGCAGTCGTGAAGGGGTCGAACCGCTACAGCTCAAATTGGATGATGCCGACCTGGCTGATCTGGTGCGCTGCCTGGATCGACTCCGCTTGGACGAACGCGTCAAGCTGACTTGGACAATCCCGGCCGATCAACCGCTGAAACGTCAGGACTTAGTGGATCGCATTCCACTGCAACGCCGACTAGCTGCACCAATTCTTGGCGGATTTGCACTCGCCGCAACGGTGGGAGTTGCTCTGCTCCAACCCTTACCCCCGATCGGAGAAGAGTCGGCAAAACCAATGGCCCCAGGACTTGAAACAGCCCAACCCGATGCCGAACGTTGACGACAGACACTCAGCCTTCAGAATCGATAGCAACAGCACATCAGTTCAAAGGGCATGGGTGACAGCTGGTCGGACCTGAGACGACGTGTTGCCCGCATCGGAGCATCGCTCGACGTGGTGGTTCGGAGCGACCCAGAGGTCTGTGGGCTTAGCGGATTGGACTATCACCTCACCCTTCATCACAGTGGTTATGGCGATTGCACGGTGGGGTGTCTCACCCTGATCAACTGTCCAAACGAACTAGTGCTGATTGAATTTGCACGCTGGATGCGTGGGGCAGGCGAAACCCTCGAATCATGAATAGGCGCGCACGCACGTCTCATCGATCACAGCGGCGGGTCTTTCGCCAAAAACGTCCTTTTCCGTTCGTGATTGTGGTCCGACAGCTTTTCGCCGGACTCCTGATGCTGGCGGCCGGCTTGGGCATTGCCTTCATGCTCCAGCAATTGCCTCAACAAGTCGACGTTGTGCTCTTGGTGAGTGAAGCCATCGCCGACTTAATCCGTGGGATTCAGCAATTGCTCGAAGCCATGCTGGGGCTCGCCGCCGTTGTCGTCATTGCCGCTTTGGTGGTGCTCGCCACCGTGCTCAGCTTTGGCGGTATCTGGCGGCTCTTACGACTACTACGCATGCTGCTGAGGCGAAATCCTCAAGGACGACCTTGAGGAGGTGCTAACGATCGCTGCCTTCCCCAAAGCTCCACAAACGTGACCGTTCGACCCCAATCCTCGTCCAAGCATCTGCAATGACGGGCGGTCCAGGAGATGACCTGGGGCTTGCCATCGTGAATCATGTTGTTGATCAGCATGGGGTCAAGGTTCAGTTCTTGACACGCCAGCTCGAACTACATCATCCCTCTAATACAAACAAAACTACTGGCCAATTCGCGCAACAATTAGCATTCCAAACCATCAACAAAAATAAAAAGCAAAGAGCACATAATGATCCCTGAGGCTGAAACAGTTTATGAACAAGCTCTGCAATCCAACCTGAAATCTATTATTAACTCAGAAACGGTCGGCCTACACATGTCCCCAAAAGACCACAAGAAGGATTTCGCGCATTCAAACCACGATAAAAGCACCGATGGAGATATCGTTCTCCACAAAAATCATGAACAATTAAAGAAAAAATTCTACGAAGAAGAGCTCAGCAAAGTGCAAGCAGAGTTAGTGAAAATGCAGTACTGGGTGAAAGCAACTGGATATCGGATTGTCATCCTCTTTGAAGGTCGTGATGCCGCAGGCAAGGGTGGTGCGATCAAACGATTAACAGAGCCAATGAATCCTCGAGGCTGCCGAGTTGTCGCGCTTGGAACGCCATCAGACCAACAAAAAACCCAGTGGTACTTTCAACGCTATGTTGAACATTTACCTTCAGCAGGGGAAATCGTCATTTTCGATCGCAGTTGGTATAACCGCTCTGGGGTGGAAAAGGTGATGGGCTTTGCAACCGAAAAACAAGTTGAGCAGTTTTATGTTGCTTGCCCTCGATTTGAAAAAATGCTTACCGAGGACGGAATTTTACTGCTCAAATATTGGTTCTCTATTAATGACGAAGAGCAAGAAAAACGTTTTCAAGAACGAATTGAGAATGAACAACGGCGATGGAAACTAAGCCCCATGGATATCGAGTCCAGAAACCGTTGGGTTGATTACTCCAAAGCAAAAGACGTCATGATGGCTCATACCCATAGTCCCGAAGCCCCATGGTTCACGATCGAGGCCGATGACAAACGTCGTGCTCGTTTGAATTGCCTCCACCATGTATTGAGCAAAGTGCCCTATGAAGACATGACTCCACCTCCAATCAAGCTGCCCAAGCGCCCAAACCAGGGGAGTTATCAGCGACCACCGATTAATGAACAATTTTTCGTTCCAAACCACTATCCATATGGAAGTGAGTAGTGATTAGGTGTGGAAATAATAATTCGGTGACCGTCTGCATCAGTGGTGAATCCAAAGCAGGGAATGGAGCCTGCGACACCAAATTTCGATGTCCTATACGCCATAATTACAGGCATGACGAATAGCACACCCACCCTCCTGATTTGGCTTGTCCAGTACAGGAAGTATCTCGACTTGGTTCAGCAAGATTTGCTCGAGCAGGCAGAGCTGGTTAAGGCCGAAATCAACGAAGCGCTCCCCGATGCAGAATTATGCTGGGAAGACCTGGAAAGAGCTGCACAAAATCTCAAACAATGATTGGTCGATACCGATCAAAGCTATTGAGCATCTAATACTTGTTAATGGTCTTGCACTACTTCCTCATGTCAATTTCAACATACTATGAGTTTGAAATTATTCACAATTCTCTTTTTTAGCATTAGCTTCATTGGGCTCACCACACCTCCAAGTGAAAGTATCGAGGAATGCCAACTCCTCGCCAAAGTGTTATCGAATCTCGGCAGCAGCATGAGCAGACATCGTTTGATCATCGCGGAAGGCAGTGATCCAACAATCATTGATGAAGCCAGTCGTGCCCTCGCGACTGAAACCAAGCTCTACAGCAGCGCAAACCGCGAGTATCAAAAAGCTCGCTGCGACGGTTGGCGAAGATAGTCAGCCGATCGATTGATTGAAACCAGATAAGAACCCCTGCTCTGATAATGGGCTAATCAACGTGCAAAGCCATGGGAGCAAAAACGGATCTTGCTGTTGTGAGAGGGGCGCAAGTCATGGCCGTCGCCCTCGTGGTTGGTGTGGCTTATACGTTCACCATGGAGTTGATTAAGCAAAAAAAGATTGATTTGAACGGATTGGTTCAGGAGCAAGAGCTCCGTCCAACACCGAAGGTGGAGCATCCAAATGAATGGCCTCGCAAAGCAAAGAGCAGCATCGACCCCAAGGCGAAATCGGAGTTGCCATCAACGCCACAACAATCAAATCCCAAAGACATCAACACCAGCGAACTGGAACTCGAACAATCCCAGACTGAGTTGGGCTGCTCGACGCCCCCAGGCGGCGGACCAGCCGTTACTTCAGATTTCAAACCCTGCTGAATCAGCCCAACTTTGGCGACAGACCATTCGTTGAACTCACTTTTAGGCCTTTGTGCTCCTTGCTACAAAGCCAGATACAGCTAAACCAAGGGAGTCGGGAAACAAGCTTCCCTTGGCGATCCACAAGCAGAAACCCTGCACAACCAACCAATGGGGGTTGCAATGTTTGGCGCGTTAGTTGTTCCAGCCTTGAAACCAGGAGATCTTGTGCTGGTCGAGCCGAATGGCCAAAGCGGCGAAGGTCTATCAACAGATTGGTGGATTGGCTGGATTACTCAACCGGAAGGATCAGGCGAAGTCACGGTCGCGCCTGGATACAACACCTTCCAAGCCAGCGATTGTGAAACGGGTCAACTCCGATCCGTCAAAGGAAATGAAGCTACGCGACTCGTCTTATCGGGCATCAACTCAACACTAAAGCGACTCGTTTAATCGAAAGCCTGAATCGTCTCATGAGTCGCATCAAGCGAAAGAGACTCTTGGCAACTTTAAAACCCCTAGCACCACTCGATTCTCAACAGGCTAAACAGTATTTTCTTTAGCACTCTCCACAGGCCAGTGGAAAACCAGGGCCCTGCCGCCAGTCGGTCTTTGTCGAAAAGCCTTGCAGGAACAGGCCCCTCCTACTAGGCTGTGGATATCCCCATCACTCGGCCAGCAGTATTGCTGGCTTTTTTTTTGCAAGGTCTCAATCCCAGCACTTAAGCGATCTCCAGCTTCAGATGGTCGCCCCATGGACGATGAACGAAAAAAAGGGGCAAAGAATGAAGCACGAGTTGACGATCTGCCTAAAAAATCCGTGCGATCTCCAATTGGATGGTCACGCGATCGTGGATGCGAAACAACAGTCTTGAGCCACCCATCGACTCAATCCTTCTTCGTCTTCGAACGCTCAAACCAAGCAGCAAATGCAAATGAAAGGCTGATCGCTATCGATGCGCCAATACAGACAATTCCAAGTTCAATCGACATTGATCAATACTCCATCAACAACAAGTGTGGTGCTCAAAATGACTGAACTTCTCCAGCCAAAAACGACGACCAAACTCTTAAAACTGCAGATGTTGAGCTCAAAGGCCAATCGCGCTTAAGGTACGGCATCTTTGTTTGGTTATCACTGTTGCTCGGGTCATGGCAGGTGCTGATGCGATGCGTGGCAAGCGCCCTTTTTTTGGTGGCCCATGGATTGCTAGTGCTCGAGCACATTGCGATTGGAACAGCCCTGCATGGAGTAGCCGAACTGTTTCTCGCTCCGTGGGCCATTCGGCATCGGGCATGGGACATCATCATCATTGGCTTAATTTTTTGCGTTTTTGACCTCTGGGGAACTGTCCGACTCGTTGGGGTGGCTTAAGTCTTAAGACATGGGCTCAACCCTGAATCTGCGGGAGCCAAAATCCAAGCAGCTGCCAGGACGACCAAAGAAAAATTGCTAAGAAAACCCAGTTCAGCCAGGGTGGACGTTGATCATTTTCAAACATGTGCGTCAGCATCTACGTCACTATATCGGCCTTAAGCATGGTTCAACATTGGAATAATCAGGAGTATTACCATCCCACCACTTCCAGCCGGAAACCATAAAAGACGCGTGCTATTCGCAGCAGGAAATTCCTCACGAAATACTGTCATTAGTAGGCCACCTCCGAGAAATGCTGTTGCGAAAGCCAGCATCAAATCTGAAAGTGGAAGCAATAAAAATTTATTTAATAGCCCTAAGACTAATGAAGCACTACCGATCCAACGATTACGCTGAAGAAATCACTTTGGATGATGAATCACCGAGAAACGATCAGAAAGCAAGCTATGGCTTACAACCGCTACCGTAAATAAAATCCCATAAGCACCTCCTGTACCAATCAAGGAAGGAAGAGAATGGGCATCAAGATAATTAATTACGACAAAACAACTCAAATGGAGCCACGTCGAGATCAGGAAGAAGATGGACAAACACATAGGCCAACCCTGCACCACCACCAAGAGATGCCCAACATTGCTGTTGTGAATCAGATTGGAGCGCCAATAAAAACCCATACCAGTGGGGTGAAGCGATGATCACACACACAAATAGAGGCAACAAACCAGATCAATATGCTTAAAACTGCTTAACCCACAATGCTCTTAAACAACCCAGTTATCCCTTAACGGGTTGCAGAACTCCAATTCGCTGACCGAAATGACACTTTTGCCCCCGCTGAGCGCTTGAGATCATGCATCCCCTCGAGCTGATTATGAACCGCCAACACCTGCCTACGGATATGGTCGGTATGGGGAAGATCTGACAGCAACCGCAAAACATCCTCGAGGGATCGCTTGGCGTCGATCACCACACGACAATCAAGACTTCCAGCTTCGTCAAGCATCGATACTTTTCATTGATATCCTATTTAGCCAAAAATGCTTCTGTTCGATTGTCTTGATCAATACCAAAGACCTAAATACCCATCAAAAAGTTAGGGTTCTCCTCCACCGGCGCTCTCCATAACATCCCAAGGCCGCTCTAATGGCGGGGATGCTGACCAGAGACCTAGCCCCGCATCCTTGGCTGCTTGCTCAAGTTCTATGTAATTCAGATCATCACAACGACCGACAAAGCCATCCCAGGCCATCATGCTTCCCTGCCGTACAAGTTGAGCACCAAGATCCTTTCCATTAACAAACAAGCGACCCACCAAGCGCCCATACACATCCCTTGATCGAAGCTCAAAAGATGCCTGATCACCTCGTTTGACATGACTCTCCAAAACTGATTGGGCAAACTCCGCCCAGGGTTCCTGATGAAAACGAGGAGCCTGCAGACAGGCCAAGCGAACGGCACGTCCATGCTGCTCCACTTCGACCAAAAGCTGCTGACCATTTGTGATCGATAGGATTTCCACCGATTGCTCTTGACTATGGCCTCCACGAGGGAAAAGGATTGTGGCCATCAAGGCAAGCAAGATATATTTTATCACGGCATTTTATTGGAGAAAGGTATATTATTGCAGATCACAGCCTGAGTCAACATAAGACAACTAGCAATATCTAGATAAATTATTTCTATCAGCATGTGCAAACCAAGACCTTACAACTTGCGACAACAAACACAATCAAGCCAGCATACTTGGGAATAAGAAAGCTAATTTACAAATCAAATATGGTTTCAAATCAGACATTCATCAATTCAAGGATGCCGACGATAAATTTTAGACCTATTGCAATATCACCAACCCATCCGAGCTAAAAACCTGAGAGAGACTCAATCACGCGATTTACTGCGGACATCCCGAATGGCAGAGCCAGATCAACGGTTGCATTTCCCAGCCACAGAGAGAAATCGCGAACCCATTGCAGAAGTGCTTCAACAGTGGCTCCCGACTAGGGGAACAATTTTGGAAATCGCCAGCGGCAGCGGTGAACATGCCGTGGCATTTCAACGGATATTTCCCCATCTGAGATGGCAAGCAAGTGATCCGGAACCTCAGCACCGCAGCAGCATCAATGCATGGATTCGTCATGCGGAGCAATCGAGCACGATGGCTGAGGCACTCGACATCGATGTTGCACAACAGCCATGGCCACTACCCAAGGATGTTGAGCGATCTGTATCCGCCATCGTTTGTATCAACTTGCTTCATATCAGCAGCAAAGATTGCACCGAGGCCCTTCTCCAGCAAGCCGCAGAACGACTCCCTGCCAAAGCTCCTCTGATGATCTATGGACCGTTCAAACAAGACGGAGTCCATACAAGTCTGAGTAATGCAAGCTTCGATGCGAACCTGCGAGAACGCAATCTCGAATGGGGCGTGCGTGACATCAAATGGATCAAATCATTGATCAAAACACTCCCTTTGACGCTGATGGAATGCAAATCCATGCCAGCTAACAATAAGATGCTCATCTTGATTCATGAATAATCTTGCCAGCAACAAAATTATCAGCATAATTAAAAAAGCTAAATCTGACGCACGTGCCTGACGCCCTTATTGATATTGCCGGAGGAATTGCATTAACGTTCTTAATATCATTTGTATTTAAAAAAATTCTTCCACGATTGGCCAATAAAACAAAATCAAATTTTGATGATTTCATTATACGTGAGATCACCAATTTAATCTTCCCTCTTGGAAGTATTGCCGTTCTTTTTCTCGCCGAAAGAAAGCTTCAGCTTCCAGGCGGGCTGAACAGGCCCTACGAACTGATTCTGACGATCGCCGCTGCTGTTGTTTTTGTTCGTCTGATCAACCGGCTCGGGATTCGCCTGCTGCAAGGCCTTGCACGACGCAGTGGAAGAGAAGACATTGAACAACTCGTTAGAACTCTTTTCCCTCTCTTAAAATCCCTCACTTGGATTGTCGTCAGCCTCATCGTTCTTCAAAGCCAAGGAGTCAAGCTAACGGTTGTATGGGGACTTCTCAGTGCTGGTGGGATTGGATTAGGCCTTGCCTTAAAGGAACCAGCTCAAGAATTATTCGCCTATCTTATGATCCTCATCGATAAACCTTTTACGATCGGGCAATTCATTGCCGTCGACTCTGTATCGGCAACCGTAGAAAAAATTGGAGTTCGCTCCACTCATCTCCGCAGTTTAAGAGGTGAAATTGTTGTCATCAACAATTCAACACTTACCAGCTCCAATATCGAGAACTTCGCCACGATGCAACAACGTCGAATGATTTATTCGATCGGCGTTACTTATCAAACAACAGCGGATCAGATTCAATCGATACCCACCACCATTCAGAGCATTATTGAAAACACAAATCATACAATTTTCAACCGCTGTCACTTCACCACTTTTGGTGATTACAGCTTAAATTTTGAAATTGTTTATTACATTGATAATCGTGACTACACCCTTGCGATGGACATTCAACAATCGATCAACTTGAGCATCATGCGCAAGTTTGAAGAACAAGGGATTGAATTTGCGTTCCCAAGTCAGACGCTTTATCTCGAGGGCAATGGGATTTCCGCGGGTGCAGCGCCCTCTTGAGGACGCTGCTTCTGATCGCTAGATCGACGTCCAAACCACACACTGCCGATCACCAACAACACCGCAACACCCACAGCGGCAGTCGGCAACAAACGTCTGGAGGTGGATCGCCCTAAGCGGCCATCGGAATGCTGGTCATCACCCGAAGCGAGGTCATTGGCTCTTGATTCTTGAAATTGAAGTTGACGGCATCGGCTGCACAGAGTGCTGTTGATGCCACTGCTTTTCAACTTGAAGCCAAAACGTCCAGGGATCTCAACGGGAGTCCCACAGCTTCTGCAGGTGAGGGTGAACACGGTCTTGGCCAGGAACGCCGAAACCGGTTTACCACCCTCCGAAGATCTAGGGGTGACACAACACAACCAAAAGGTTGGGTGTCTGGCAGGATTCCACTAGCCCTGCTGGTGATCGTGCCGCGTTATCAAGCCCGCGTTCTGGTCCACCTGCGCCCCTCTGTGCTGGATCCTGCTGGAGAAGCGGCAAAAGGTGCCGCAATCCGTCTGGGCGTGGATGGGATTAGCAAACTGCGCATCGGGAAAGCTGTTGAGTTGGACATTGACGCCCCGAATGAAGAAGAGGCCCGTCGACGGCTTGAACTTCTGAGCGATCGACTTCTCGCCAACCCAGTCATCGAGGACTGGTCCCTGGAGCTCCAGGATTCATGACGATCGGGGTTGTTGTTTTTCCTGGTTCCAACTGCGACCGGGATGTGCAATGGGCAACCGAGGGATGCCTCAACCTGCCCACACGTCGGTTGTGGCACGAAGAAACCGATCTCAGCGGGTTGGATGCTGTTGTGCTTCCAGGAGGCTTTAGTTACGGCGATTACTTGCGTTGTGGAGCTATCGCCCGATTTGCACCGGTGCTCCAGTCCTTGATGGACTTCGCGTCGAAAGGCGGGCGAGTTCTAGGCATCTGCAACGGCTTCCAAGTGCTAACGGAATTGGGATTGCTCCCTGGAGCCCTCACCCGCAATCAAAACTTGCACTTCATTTGTGAGGACGCACCACTCCATGTTTCAAGCAGCCGCACTGGCTGGCTGAAGGCCTATGGCAACGCTGCTTCGCTCGTGCTGCCCATTGCCCATGGAGAAGGTCGTTACCAGTGCAGCAACGACACCTTGAAACAACTTCAAGATGAGGACTGCATTGCGCTTCGATACGGCGCAAACCCCAATGGTTCAGTGGACGACATTGCTGGAATCACCAATGCGTCGGGCAATGTTCTTGGGCTAATGCCTCATCCTGAGCGCGCCTGTGATCCAGCCACCGGTGGCACCGACGGTCGCAGCATGCTGAACGCGCTGCTGAACTGATGATCCAGCGCCGTTCGCTGCTGATCTCAGGAGCGACTGCTGCGCTTGGCGCTCTGCTGGAAGGACACGCCAACATCCCAGCCAAAGCATCGACACCTCGCCTGCCACCACTCCGCCAGGGATCCCGCTTACGCGCCGTCAATCCGGGCACATGGATCGAGCCAGAGACAACATTTGATGCCCTGATCGACCGTTGCGCCGCCCAGGGTTGGACCCTGGAGATTCCGCCTTCAGTGACGGAGCAATGGCGATATTTTTCCGGCCGAGACCATGAACGAGCTGGCGAGCTGGCGAGGGCTTGGGCAGATCCCAGCATTGATGCCGTGATCTCCCTCGGGGGCGGGTGGGGCAGTGCTCGCGTCTTGGAGGCTGGCTTTCAATTCCCCCGCCGGCCCAAATGGAGTCTGGGCTTTTCAGACAGCTGTTCCCTGTTGCTCGCCCAATGGGCCGCAGGGCTGCCTGGGGCCATTCATGGCTCCACAAACGGACCCGAAGATCAATGGCAACGAACCGTTGATCTTCTGAAAGGACGACCCGTCGCGCCCTTGGATGGACACGGGATTGTTCAAGGGATCGCTGAAGGCCCCCTGGTGGTGACCAACCTCACGGTGGGAACCCATTCCATCGGCACGCCATGGATGCCCCATCTCGACGGAACGATTTTGGTTCTAGAAGACGCTGGAGAAGCCCCTTACCGGGTGGATCGGATGTTGACCCAATGGAGAAGCGCCGGGCTTTTAGACAAGGTGGCGGGGGTTGCTTGTGGTCGGTTCAGCTGGCTGGAAGACGACATCCTGCTGGGGGATTTCAGCATGGAGGAGGTTCTCGAAAACCGCCTTGGGGGCCTTGGCATTCCCTTGGTGGTGAACTTACCCATCGGCCATGGCTATCCCAATCAGGCCCTGCCTTTGGGGCAACAGGCACGTCTGGATGGTCGAAGCGGGAGGCTTGCGCTTCTCCCTTGATTCGCGCCCATTTCCTACTGCTGATGTTTTGCGCTGGGCTAACGGGCCCTGACTTCGTTAGCGCTGAAGACATGGGCGCTGTCCCCGTCAGTCGAGATGACCCCGAGACGGCTGAAAGTAGTCGGCGAGCAATCTCCTCAGCCGCAGGTTTAGCCGTGGTGGTCACAGCCCATCCACTCGCCACGGTTGCGGCTCGCACGATGTTGATGAAAGGAGGCAGTGCGGTGGATGCCCTCGTGGCAGCACAAACCGTGCTGTCCGTGGTGGAACCGCAAAGCTCTGGGCTTGGAGGCGGCGGATTTTTGCTGCATTGGAATGCTCAGCATCGGCATTTGGACGTACTCGATGGTCGAGAGCAGGCACCAAGCTCGAGCCAACCGGGGGATCTGCTGCAACCCGATGGAGATCCGCTCCCCTGGCGTTTGGCCTCCAGCCAACTCCGCGCCATTGGCATCCCTGGCACCGTTGCTCTGCTTTGGGATGCCCATCAGCGCTGGGGTCACCTCCCATGGAAAAACACCTTTCAGCCAGCGATCAACTTGGCCCAAAAGGGGTTTCGAACCACCCCACGGCTGTTGCGCTCAATCAACCTGGCCCAACGAATCGGCACACGCCATAGCGCCGGATTTAATCGGCTCTATCGACCGGATGGTGAACATCCAAGCCTGAATCAGGTGTTTCGAAATCCCGCACTCGGGGACACACTTGAGCAGATTGCACGGGATGGTGGGACCACGTTTTACGACGGTGCGCTGGCGGCTCAAATCCTGAAGGTCATGGCTGATCTTGGCTTGAAGGAACGGGCATTTCAGGGATGGTCGGCAGCCGATCTCAAGAACTACACCGTCATTCGACGGCGTCCGGTGTGCCACCCAATTCAGCGCTGGAAACTCTGCACGGTGCCACCACCAAGTGGTGGTGGTCTCGCAATTCTCCAAACACTGGCGTTGCTGGAGGCCACTGGACCCATGTCTACCCCGAAACAACCGCAAGCCTGGCAACGGTTTGCTAAGGCCCTCCAGTGGGCCGATGCCGATCGCTTCTATTGGGTCAACGACCCGAGTGATTGGCCTGTTCCCATGAAGGGATTGCTAACCCCGCGATACCTCCGGGGGCGAGCCAAGGCGATGCTGGATCAACCCGCATCCATTCCAGGCCCAGGGTTACCACCGGGGCGGAGCCAGTATCCCTTTGCGAAGACAGCTGCTGGCGTTGAACAAGGGACAACGCATCTTTCCATCGTCGATCGGCACGGAAACCTGGCTGTTTATACGGGATCGGTGGAAACGGTATTTGGCAGTCGCCATGTGATCGCCGGCATGGTGATGAACAACCAGCTCACAGACTTCGCCTTTCGTCCTGCCATCCAGGGGCGACCGGTGGCCAACCGTCGCCGCCCTGGCAAACGCCCGATGTCATCCATGGCACCGCTCATCGTGTTCGAAAACGATCAACCGGTCCTCGCTGTGGGATCTCCAGGTGGACGAACGATTCCCCACTTCACCAGTCGCGTGCTCATGGCATCAATGTTTTGGGAACTCACACCAGAACAGTCCGTTGCTATGCCCCATCTCTCAATCAGAGGCAACAGGCTGGTGGCTGAACGCGATTCACCCATGCCCTGGCCGTTTGCTTTGACGGCGCTCAGCGACGGTGATCAGCAGCCCAAAGCCCAACCGCTGAACAGCGGCATTGCCCTACTTCAAAAGGTTGGCGATCACTGGCATGGGGTCGCTGACCCACGGCGAGAGGGCACCGCGATGGCACTTCCTTAAAACGGAAACGATCGGATTAAAAACTGAGGGAATATCCAAGACCACGTCGCGACGGAGAACATTTCGATCAGCCAAAGCTGCACCAGGTTGGGAGAACAACCCGAGCCAAAAAAGAGGCACAAAAAAGGGGCCCAGAGGGCCCCAAGGGATTCATCGCTGAGCGCTGATCAGGCAGCAACAGCCGTTTTGGGGTCAAGAGCACCCTTGGCATACAAGCCGGCGTAATAGTTGATATCGCTTTGCTTGATCTTGCTGGCGTTACCGGCAGCCCAGAACTGCTGGTAGCGATCCAAACAGACCTGCTTCATGTACTTACGAGCCGGCTTGTTGAAGTGGCGGGGATCGAAGTTGGCAGGATCAGCCATGGCCGCTTCACGGACAGCAGCTGTGAAGGCGAGACGGTTGTCGGTGTCGATGTTCACCTTGCGCACACCATTGCGAATGCCTTCCTGAATCTCTTCGACGGGAACGCCGTAGGTCTCTGGTATGGCACCGCCGTACTTGTTAATCATCTCCAGCCATTCCTGGGGAACGGAAGACGAACCATGCATCACCAGGTGTGTGTTGGGGATGGCTTTATGGATTTCAGCGATGCGGCTGATAGCCAGCACTTCACCTGTGGGCTTACGGGTGAATTTGTAGGCACCGTGGCTGGTACCGATGGCGATCGCCAGGGCGTCAACCTTTGTTTTGGCAACAAAGTCGGCAGCTTCAGCTGGATCGGTGAGGAGCTGGTCTTTCGAGAGTTCACCCTCGAAGCCATGGCCATCCTCAGCTTCACCTTTGCCGGTTTCGAGGGAGCCGAGGCAACCCAGTTCACCCTCAACACTCACGCCGATGGCATGGGCAACATCCACCACATCCTTGGTGACGTTGACGTTGTAGTCGTAGCTCGCAGGGGTCTTGGCATCGGCCTCAAGGGAGCCATCCATCATCACGGAGGTGAAGCCGTTCGCCGCAGCACCGAAGCAGGTGGCAGGGCTGTTGCCGTGGTCCTGGTGCATCACCACCGGAATGTCGGGGTAAGTCTCAACAGCAGCCAGGATCAGGTGGCGAAGGAAATTTTCGCCTGCGTAGGTCCGCGCACCGCGGGACGCCTGCAGGATCACTGGGGAATCGGTCTCATGAGCCGCTTCCATGATCGACTGCACCTGCTCAAGGTTGTTCACGTTGAACGCAGGAATGCCGTAGCCGTTTTCGGCGGCGTGGTCTAGCAGTAAACGGAGCGGAACGAGCGCCATAGTGAAATCTCAGTGAAGGCCGATCAACGGACAAAGGTCCGTAGCCGCGAGACTTTACCTTTGAGTCGTGTGAAATGTCACGACACTCAGTTGCCTAAACGACGCGTGAGTGTCATAGGCGCTCGTTCAGTAGGTGTAACCAGCAACAAATAACTGTTCATCGGACGACGGCTGCGAGCCTGCGACATAACAACCTTGAGACGCCTCTGAATTTGCTCGTGCCCGGGCGAGGAGCGCAGCCTGACCGCTTTCCGTCTCCGATCCTTTCCAAGCCTTCAGGCATGAATGTTGGAGTGCGCGTCCATAGGAAAAGCCAAGATTCCAACTTGCTTTTTTAGGGATACTATTCATCGTATTGAGATAAATAGACGCGGCCTCTTCACTCAAACCACCGGAAAGAAAAACAATTCCAGGAACACTCGCAGGCACACTTCTCTCCAAGGTTCGGACGGTCATTTCAGCAACAATCTTTGGATCAGCCTTCTGGGAACAATCAGCTCCCTGCACTGTCATCGATGGCTTAAGCAATGTGCCCTCTAAAAGAACACCGTTGGCATGGCAAGCCTGATAAACCTCTTGGATGACTCGCTCTTGAACAGCTGCCGTTACCTCAATTGTATGGTCGCCATCCATCAAAATTTCAGGCTCAATAATTGGGACTAAACCCGACTCCTGAACACTTCTGGCGTAACGGGCCAGACCCCATGCATTTTCACGAACGGAGAGATCAGAAGGACAGCCATCAGCTGTGATCTGGAGAACAGCTCGCCACTTGGCAAAGCGAGCACCTTGGGCGTAATAGTCGGCAGCACGCTCCACCAAGCCATCGAGGCCAGTGCAAAGGGTCTCCACAGATCCGGCTCCAGGAAGCGGGCGCAAACCCTGATCAACTTTAATTCCCGGGATCACACCCAGCTTCTGCAATTTTTGAACCATCGACTCACCATCGGCATGGTTTTGGAACAACGTCTCTTCGTAGAGAATTGCACCACTGATGTACTGTCCCAGGCCTGCTGTTGTGAACAACATGCCACGATAAGCCTGGCGATTCGCCTCTGTATTTTCAACATTTATTGACCCCAATCTCTTTCCAACTGTCTTGGTGGATTCATCCACAGCAAGAATTCCTTTCCCAGACTCAGCGAGAGCACGTGCTGTTGCAATGAGCTCTTGAGAAAAGTCAGACAGCGACATCTTCAACTAAAAAGGAAATAGTTTTTTAGTCGAGAAATTTCCATGACTTGTCATTCGCTAACAAGCTATCGTGTCAATTGCGACAAATGATTGATTCATCGCGTCTAAGAGTAAGAAATTCGATCTAATTCGATGCTGCTGCATCACACGCAAGCCGGCTTGCCACGCCTTCCATTAATCCCGGAATCATCGGTTGACCGCTACGCATACTCTCCGCCCACCAACCCTGAATCCTCGCCACGGGAGCCACACGCCCGTCACTCCAGGTGGTGGGAAAGGCCAAATCCGCATCCGCCTGGATCGATCGCAGCGGTTCTCCAGAGGAAGCCAACCAAAGAGAAAAACCATGGACATAGTCCTTTTGGTTCTCACTGCCGAGGATCAAGGTTCCCTTAGATCCATACACCTCAAGCCAGCAGCCGCGGCCATTACGAGCGACCGATGCAAGATTCACTTGCGCTGGCACTGAACAATCGCTGCGCCCTTGCCAGCTCAGCATGGTCTGAATCAAGGCCACGTCTTCCGCATCAACGGCTGTCATCGCCCCATCAGGACCTGGGCGCTCGGGGATGGAGACGCTGTTGAGCGCTTGGACCGCCCCCACTGGGCCAATCAACCAGGCCAAGGTATCGAAGGCATGGGTTCCCAACGCTCCGATCACGCCACCACCAGCTTTGCGATCGGAATACCAGCTCCAGCCACGGCTGGCATCCGCCCGGCTACTCATCAACCAATCCAACTTGACCAGCCATGGTGTTCCCACTGCACCCGAGCGCAACAAGCGCTCGGCCTGCATAAACAAAGGCACCGCCCGGTACTCGTAATCCACCGCGACGCTTCGCTGTTGCCGTAGAGCTAGCCGCTGTAGCTCCATGGCCTGATCGGCATGGAGTGCGATCGGTTTTTCCAGCAACACATGCTTGCCCGCCTGAAGCGCGGCACGGGCCAAATCGAAACGAGGTTCCGGTGGTGTCGCCACAATCACGGCATCCACCGCGGGATCGGCCAGCAACGCATCCCAGTTGTCGTAGCCCTGAAGCCCCGACTCCGCACAGGCCAAATCGAGCCGCTCACGCCGGGGATGCCAAAGCGCCACTGGCTTCAAATCCTGATTGGCCTCTAAGGCCGGCAAATGCACCTTTTCGCCGAAACCCAATCCGGCGACGGCAACTCCAAGGGGTTGGCTGGACATCTCAGCTGACGAGAGGTTCGTTGCAGACAGCGTCGATCACCGAAACGATCAAGCCATCGTTCTCTGCAGCCTGCCAGGTGGAACGAAACCGGGGAATTCCGTTGACTTGTTTGTCGCGATAAAGCGATTGTCCACAGTCGAGCTCCATCACATAGAGCTCCCCCGGTCGCTGTTCTCCATCCTCGGACGGGGCTGGGGTGAACCGACTAAGGACAGTCCGCAGGCCCTTTTTATTGTCTCGAATACTTCCACGGTCCCACCACTGCTGCCCGGCATCGGTGGCTGGTACTTCGATCCATTCCACGGGACCAGCCCAACTGATTCCCGCGCAACAGAACAGGGCAACAAGCAAAACGAGAAGGCGACGAATCATGCGTTGGTGAGCTCTAGCGACTTCGATCCATGCAGACGCAGGAGCGATGCCAGCGTGCTGCGGAATTGGGTGCGCGGAATGATGGTGTCGACAAAACCGTGGTCTTGAAGATATTCAGCCGTTTGAAAGTTATCGGGCAATTTCTCGCGCAGCGTTTGTTCGATCACCCGACGGCCGGCAAAGCCAATCAAGGCCTTAGGCTCAGCCAAAATCAGATCTCCCAGCATGGCGAAACTGGCGGTAACACCACCGGTGGTCGGGTGGGTGAGCAAAGGCAAATACAGAAGCTCAGCCTCCCGATGACGCTCCAGGGCCCCTGAGATTTTCGCCATCTGCATCAGGCTCAACATCCCCTCCTGCATGCGCGCGCCCCCGGAAGCACACACAATCAGCAGTGGCAGCTTGCGTTTGGTGCATTCCTCCACCAAACGGGTGATTTTTTCCCCCACCACGGATCCCATGGAACCGCCCATGAAGCGGAAATCCATCACCGCCAAACCCATACCAATCCCATCCACCCGGCAAAGACCGGTCACCACACCATCGTTCAAGCCCGTCGCCGACTGGCTCTCCCGCAAACGGTCTGCGTAGGCACGACGGTCTTTAAATCCCAGCGGGTCGATGGGAGCCAGATGCTCATTCAGGTGTTGAAAGCTCTCGGGATCAGCGATCAGAGCAAGCCGCTCGGAGCTGTCGATGCGGTGGTGATACCCACAACCCGCACAGACACTGGCATTCAGGCGAAGGTCCTTGAGATAAACAACAAGACCGCACTCCGGGCACTTGCTCCAAAGGCCATCGCCCTCTTCGGGTTCCTGTTTGACATTGCCGACGTACTGACCTTTACGGCGGTCAGCAAACCAGTCGAAAAGGGACACACGAACCGGTCGGTTCGTTCCATTAAAGACCCAGCCATGGCGTAAGAGCCGCCTGCCATTGCTCCCACCACCAAAAAGGCCCCATTAACCACACCAGCCAAATGCCCAGGGCAATGAATGGGCCGAACGGAAAAGGTTGTTGCGGAGCCAGGCGTCCTGTGATCCGAGCCACGCCGCCAACGACAGCACCAGCGAACACCGCCAGGCCCATCGCCAGGGCAATGCCCCAAAGACCAAGCCAGGCCCCTCCCATGGCGGCAAGTTTGGCGTCTCCCAGCCCGAGCGCCGGCTTCCCCGCCAACCGCTCAGCAAGAGCACTCAGCGACTCCAAGGCCAGAAGGGCTAGCACCGTGGCGATCAGGTGGTCGACGAACACGGCTAGTCCAGCGGTGGTACTGATTGACAACCCCACCAACACACCCCAGCGACAAAGGGGCTCGGGCAACCACATGTGATCGAAATCGATCAAAACAAGGGGGAGCAGCAGCGCAATCAATGGCAGCCCTGCCCAGGGCAACACCGCTAGGGGCAAGCCGCCGCCCCCACTGGGCTGCACATAGGCCGCACTGAGCCATAACCCAGCACTGAGGGCCTCAACAACGGGGTAGCGGACACTGATGGGAGAACGACAATCACGACACCGCCCCAGCAGCAACAACCATCCAAAAATCGGCAGGTTGTCGTGCCAACGCACAGCATGGCCACAACGGGGGCAATGGCTGCCTGGAACAACAACCGACTCTTGGCGGGGAAGACGCCACGCCACCACATTGGTGAAACTGCCTATACACGCCCCGAACAGGGCCAGAACTAGCCCTTGCATCGGTTCCGTCCTCGTGGACTGCGACCACGAATCAACTCGATGCCAACGAACTCCTCATCGGGCAAGAGCACCGGGAGCTCAAACGCCACACGACCCTCTCCATGCTGCAGATCAACCACCGCACCAACAGGTTCCAACCCGGAGGGCGTGTCAGAGAGGTAGTTGAAATAGATGGTTCGTGCCAGAGCAATCAAGGCTCGGCTATCAACACGATCCCAACGTGGGGAGGTTGGTGTTCCAACAGCACCGCGAATTTCAAAGGAGGGCGATGACAAAGAAAAAGCCCACCTGATCAATCAGATGGGCCCATTGTAGAGATCAAAGTTCAATCCAAATTTGTTCGGATCGCCTTATTTCAGCTGAGGTTCTTTTTCTCTTCGATCATGCGATGAATGATCGGAGTAAGGATGAGTTCCATTGCGAAGCCCATCTTGCCGCCGTTCACAACAATGCTGGTGGGGCTGGACATGAAGGAATCGTGGATCATGCTCAACAGGTAGCCGAAATCGATCCCCCACTTTTCGCGAGCTCCTTTGCGGAAGTGGATGATCACGAAGCTTTCATCGGGTGTCGGGATATTCCGGCAGATGAATGGGTTCGAAGTGTCAATCGTTGGAACCCGCTGGAAGTTGATGTCGGTCTGACTGAACTGCGGGCAGATGTGATTGATGTAATCAGGCATCCGGCGCAAGATCGTATCCACAATCGCTTCAGCGGAATAACCCCGCTCTGCGTTGTCGCGGTGAATTTTTTGAATCCACTCAAGGTTGGTGATCGGCACCACACCGACAAGCAGATCGGCAAGACCGGCGACGTCGTAACCCTCACCCTGAACACCGCCATGCAGGCCTTCGTAGAAGAGCACGTCGGTGCCTGAAGGGATGTCTTCCCAAGGGGTGAACTGGCCTGGGTCGAGGTTCACACCCAAGCGAGCGTTGTGCTCAGCCGCCTCTTCTGGGCTGTGCAGGTAGTAGCGCTTCTGACCAGCACCCGTTTCGCCATAGGTGCGGAACAGTTCCGCAAGCTTGTCGAACAGGTTCGCTTCAGGGCCGAAGTGGGAGAAGTTCTGCCCTGCCGAGAGCGCATCAGCCATCGCCTGCTTCATCGGCATGCGCTCATAGCGGTGGTAGCTATCGCCTTCAACCACTGCAGGTGTAATGCCTTCACGCGCGAAGATGTGCTCGAAGGCGCGCTTGACCGTGCTGGTTCCAGCTCCAGAGGAACCGGTGACAGCTACTACCGGGTGACGCTTCGACATCGACGCAAGGATTAATGATCCGGCGATCTTGCCAGATCCAAGCCCAAAATCACCACTCCGGATTTCAAAGAGCCTTAAGCAATTGCTCGCCCATGGCCTGACATCCCAGCGGAGTACAGCCTTCCGACATCAAATCGCCGGTTCGGAATCCGGAAGCGAGAACGGCATCAACGGCCCGTTCGAGGTCGTCTGCGGCAGAACTCTGCTTCAAACCAATGCGCAGCATCATCGCGGCGGAGAGCACCATGGCCATGGGGTTGGCCTTGTCTTGACCGGCGATATCTGGAGCAGAGCCATGCACAGGCTCAAACAAGCCAGGACCATCGCTACCGAGGGAAGCAGAGGGCAGCATTCCAATCGAGCCCGTGAGCATCGCTGCCTCATCGCTGAGGATGTCGCCAAACAAGTTGCCCGTCAGCAGCACATCAAACTGGCGCGGGTCACGCACCAGCTGCATCGCCGCATTGTCCACATACATGTGGCTCACATCCACATCGCCGTAACTGGGCGCCATCGCATCAACGCGGTCGCGCCAAAGCTGGCTCACATCCAAAACATTGGCTTTATCAACGGAGCAGAGACGATGATTCCTTTCTCTGGCGATCTCAAAGGCCACCTTGGCAATGCGATCCACCTCGGAGGCGGCATAGGTCATGGTGTTGAACCCTCGTTCATCCCCATCGGCTTCGATCCGACCCTTCGGTTGACCGAAATAAATGCCACCGGTGAGCTCGCGAACCACCATCAGATCGACTCCTTCAATCACCTCCTGCTTCAGGCTGCTGGCCCCGATCAAAGCGGGAACGATCTTCACCGGCCGGAGATTGGCGAATAGCTCAAGGCCTGATCGCAGACCAAGCAGACCGGTTTCCGGTCGTTTCTCCCGGGGCAAGCTGTCGAAACGAGGGCTCCCAATCGCGGCCAAGAGCACCGCATCGGCCGACCGACATGCGTTGAGTGTGCTGGCAGGCAGTGGTTCACCGGTGGCATCAATGGCAGAGCCGCCAATCGGCTGCTCCTCAAACGTGAGCTGAAACCCGTGACGCTGGGCCACAACATCCAGTAACTTGCGGGCCACCGCTGTGATTTCAGGCCCGATGCCATCGCCTGGCAAAAGAACGACGCGGTATTGAGCCATGACGAACCCGAGCGACAGAACAGGGGCTGAGATTACTGAGAGATGTCGCGCTTCAACTCTCGAAGGGTCTTCGCCATCTCAGGCAACTTGCTGAATGCCGCAGAACATCGCAGCCAGAGTCGATTGGGAATCGCTGGATATCCACTCACCACCTCACCGGGTGCAACCTCACCGTGGATCCCACTTTTCGAGCTCGCGATCGCCCCGTCGCCCACCACGGCTCGGTTAGCGACACCAACCTGCCCGGCCAAAATCACGCCATGGCCAAGCTTGGCGCCACCGGCGATGCCCACCTGTGACGCCAAAGCACAACCACGCCCAGTGGTCACCCCATGGCCAATTTGAACCAGGTTGTCGATTTTGGAGCCGGCACCGATGCGGGTTTCGCCCACAGAGGGGCGGTCGATCGTGCTGCCACAACCCACCTCAACACCGTCCTCTAAAACCACTTGACCGGTTTGGGGCATCTTTCGCCATCCGCGGGCCGTCGGCACAAAACCAAAGCCCTCTGAACCAATCACAGCATTGGAATTCACAACACAACCACGACCAAGTCGACTGCCTGGATGAAGCACGGCATTGGCATGCAGCTCACACCCGTCACCCACCTCCACATCGTTGTAGATCACGACCCCTGGGTGAACGATGCAATTGGCGCCAATCCTGCTCGTCGCGCCGATACAGACGCGTGGGGCGATAAAGGTTCCAGGGCCAACCACCGCCCGCTCATCCACCACTGCGGTGGGATGAATTTCCGCCAGAGGGCGCAGCCGTGGATGAAGACGCTCCAACGCTTCAGCAAAGGCCAACCGTGGATTGGCCAACACCGCAAAAGCAATGCCCCGTTCCCTGGCGCATTGAATCAGATCGGGTTGATCGGGAAGCAGCAGAGCTCCCGCGCCCGTTTCATTGAGCGCGGAAATCAGCGCATTGCCCTTCTCGAGGAAGCTCAATTGATCCCCCTTGGCCTGCTCTAGCGAAGCGGCACCGGCCAAGATTGGATCGGTGCCGCACGCGCTCCAACGAAGCTCGGCTTCACCGGTCTGCAGGTCCTGAATAAGGGTGCTGAAGCGCATGCTGTGGCGGAGCTCTAGATCAAAAACGCTACCGGTCCTGAAGGACCAAGGCATCACGGTGCACGACAACCGGGGAGGCCTCGCCATCCGTGACGGCCAAGGCCTGACGCACCTGGCTGCTGTTGAGGGTGCAAAGGCCCCGACCCAACTCCTGTCCATCGGGATCACGCAACAACACGGGCCGATTGGCCTCAAACTCACCCTTTACGGCCGTCACACCCACCAGCAACAGGGAGGCGCCGCGATGCAAGATGGCCTGACAAGCGCCTTGGTCCAGGCACAGTTCCCCCTCTGGAACCAAAACATGGGCCAACCAGCTACGACGGTTGCCGAGGGGTTCGGGGTGGGGATGAAAGACAGTGCCGCCGCGGTCTCCCTCGAGCAATCCGGCTAACCGAGCTGGATCACGTCCATCGGCCAAATGCACGGTCACCCCGCTCGCCGTCGCAATTCTGGCGGCAGCCAGCTTGGTGGTCATTCCCCCCGTCCCCCAGCGGCCACCATCCCCGGCCCCGGCCTCGAACTGCTTTAGATCGCGCGGATGATGCACATCCGTAATCGGTTGGGCATTCACATCGCAGCGCGGATCAGAGGAATACAGGCGATCCACATCCGTTAGGAGCAGGAGCTGATGGGCACCCACCGCTGTTGCCACCAACGCCGAAAGCGTGTCGTTGTCGCCAAAACGCAGTTCAGCTGAAGACAACGCATCGTTCTCATTAATCACAGGCAGAACACCCCAAGCCAAGAGCTGCTGCAACGTTCCCGATGCATTCTGGTAGCGGCGCCGATCGACCAAATCGGAACGGGTGAGCAGCACCTGAGCCACGGAAAGGCCATGAATCGCCATCGCCCGCTCGTACAGAGCCATGAGGTATCCCTGCCCCGTAGCGGCCGCCGCCTGGAGGGCGACGACGGTGTCGGGCCGCCTGGGAAGTTGCAGCTTTTGGCAGCCCAAACCAACCGCACCACTGGTGACCAACACCACCTGATCACCACGAAGCATGGCCGCGGCAACTCCGGAGGCATACCCCTCAATCGTTGCGGCAGTGTCCCCCCGCAACAGGCTGGTCCCAAGCTTCACAACCCACAGGGTCATGCCGTTGGCGCCCCCATCCATCCCGCAAGAGTGCGCTCAAGGCGTTGAACACGATCTTGGGAACAGGCGGTGCCGTCAGAACGAACTGGTCGGACAAGCACGGTGTAAAGCCCAAGACGATTTCCGCACAGCACATCGGTGAACAACCGATCCCCCACCATGGCGACACGATCCACGGGCAGGTCAAGGTCGGCTAGGACACGCCTCAAGGCCCCCCGACGGGGCTTTCCCGCTGCTGCGGTGAAACTGACATCGAGTTGATCGGCAACCGCTGCAATCCTGCTGTGGGAGGGGTTATTGCTGAAGAGATGCAGAGAGAATCGCTGCTTGGCATCGATCAGCCAAGCCAGAACAGGCTCTGGAAGTTTCACATCGCGCCCGGGAAGCAAGGTGCGATCGACATCCAAAACAGCCGCTTCAATGCCTTGCGCCGTTAGGTGAGACAGGGCCAGATGGGCAATGGTGAGCCCAGGGTCCCAATCGGGCTGCAGCCAATGTTGACCCATCATTCCGGCCATTCACGCTCCTCAAGCTCCGCCTCGATCCGGGGCTGAATCCGGTCCAGCTCATCTTCACTAAGAAGTTCTGCTTGGCCATCCACCATTCGCACTAAAACAAGGAAGGGATCCAGAGGGATGTAAAGCCCGTATTCCTGGGCGTCCACCATGAAACTCACCAGCAGCTCAAACGTTTCTGCATCGTCATCAAGGTCGTCTTCATCGTCTAATTCTTCCAAGTCCTCCTGATCTGGCTCCTCCAGCTCTCCACTCACCGTGAGGGTGATAGCAGAGCGCACTAAAACCAGATCATGCTCCTGTAACACCACATCTGCGACGGAGAGGATGGGCTCACTACTGGAAACGCTGTTGATCGGCTCGGGCTCATCGTCATCCCGTAGCCGAAAGAGAGAAACGGGAGTATCAACGGGCGAAAGCAGGGCGTAATCCTGACCGTCCAGAGGGATTAGGTGCTCTAGAAAGCAGAGCAGATCGTGGCCCTCTCGATCACGAACCAACAGTGTTGGATGGTCTCCGCTCTTTCCTGCTGCGATGTCCGACATCGTCACTCACTATCTGAGGTCAGGATCCACCATCGATGGGCTCGGCGCCCGTCCCAGCAGCCATCGACTGGGCCGGTTTAAGCGCCGGCCCATCCTGGAGCCATTGTTCAAGCAGCAACGCCGCCGCCGCACTATCGAGTCGACCGGTTCGATCACCCTGCAAACCATGGCGTTCTCCTGCCGCCCAAGTGCTGCTGTGCTCATTCACCCAAGCCAAGGGAAGCCCCAAGGTCTGGGCTAGGCGCAGGCCATAGCGTTGGCAGTGCACAGCTTGCACCGTGGGCTGACCAGCCGAGTCGAGGGGTAAGCCCACAACGAGTCCCTGCACGGATCGCCGCTGGCAGTGGTCACGCAACACCAACAGATCGTTGTCAAAACGTCCACGGTGAAGAGCTGGCAAGGGCGTGACCGTGATGCCGAGGGCGTCACATCCCGCAAGGCCGATGCGTTTCCGACCGACATCCAAACTGAGCACGGAACAGACGGACGACACCGTTACCGAGTCCCTAAACACCGAGGTCCTAAACATCGAGGCCCCAGGCTGGGGTTTGGCAGGGGGCTCCCCTGCGGGCGTAGCCGACCAAAGACGTCATCAAAAGACCGACTGAGCTGAAGATTGCGGGGTGCCACGTGGCGGCGCCACATGCTTCGACCTAAGAGCAGCTGCTCGCAATCCCGCGTCCAGCCTTGGGCCTCCAACAACTGAGACAACGGGGCATCATCAAAGGCCGTGATCAAGGAACGAGGGGCGCCTTGTTGCAGAACCCTGCCGAGCACGACGGGTAGCGCTTGATCGAGACGGGGATCCCAAGCCACATCGCGAAGCAACTCAAAGGTGCCGTGATCGCTGCTTTCCGTGAGGCGGATGCAACCGGCCAATACGGTTTCTCCATCCACCAACACACCACAACCAGGGGCGTTGCGATCCAACAGATCCAACCAATGTCGATCGGTGATCTGGCGAAGATGGCTGAAATTGCCCACCTGTTCGATCGGCCAGAGCAACTGAGCCGTTCGGCGGGTGATCGGCAACCAACTCAGAGGGTCGATCTCCCCTAAAGGAGAAGGCGTCGCAAGCGGTTGCGGGGGCAACCAGCTTTGATATGGCCGAAGAGGCTGGAAACCCAGCTCCCGCATCAACGCAATGGCGTCAGCGTCCGATGCCGGGCAGCGAATCACCCAGCTGCAAACCTGCGGAGCCCCCAATTGAAGAGCTTCCAGCAGCAAATCGTGCTGAACATCCCGGAGGCTGTGGCGAGACGTCTCCCCGCTTAACTCCGGCAACTGCAACGTCCAGCAGGTGCCACGACGGTTGTAAGGACGCGCCACAACCGTGGCAAGAAGTTGATCCTCATCCAGAGCCACCAAACACCGTGGTGATCGACTGGGAAGAAGGTCTGGAAAGCGTTGTTCAAAACGCGCCAGCCAATCGCCGACCAGAACGGCTTGAAAACGAGGAAGAGCGCCCGACTCAGCGATCACTCTGCAGCGGGCAAGGTGAGACGGATTGAGTGGTTCGATCCGTAGAGAGGACAGGACTGGTTCTGACATCACCACCCCCCGTTAGGCCTGTGCTCACAATGTATCGCTCAATTCAGCTTGGGCGAACCAAAACCAAAGGAGTGCGCTGGTTGGCGTTGCCCGCTGGATTGGGCTGAAGCGCCCGGTGCAGGAGAGCTTCATCGCAACCAGCACTCGATGCCAGAACCTTCACTCGACCCAAATCGTTGACGTCGACGATGGCGACAGCAACGCCAAGGGCCTCTGCAGCCTCTTGACAAAAAGCAGAGGGATTGTCTGGACCAAGCACGAGGGTTTGGTCATAGGGCGGTGTCGTGCCAGTGATGTCATCAATCAAGCGGGCTTGCGGTCCAGCCAAGCGATAAAAGCCGCCGGGGATCCCGATCACTTTCATCAACAACCCTCCGCACCAAGCCGCCAGAACACGGGTTGGGCCCACCACATCAATCAAGGTCTGCATTCCACAGGCCGAAGCCAGGCTGCTGGTGGGATGAAACACCCGACAGGCCAACCGAGCCACCATGCCTGGATGCACCTCACTGGGGTGCCGATAGCGCCCTTGGATCACCGCTAAAGGTGTTTCGCCAAGCGTGAGGACGTCGCCGGGTTGCACCACGGCAGAGGCATAGGTGCGCAGCACTTCAATTGCATCATCCAGGGGTCCTAAAAGATGGGTCCGTAAGGGCAAAACGGAACAACCATTCCCCGGAATAAAGGATGCTTTGGCCGCTTGAAGAGGTTGGGGACGACGCAACGGCACCAAAACACCCTGGCGACGCTGCAAGCGACCAAACGGACCGTAATTGCTCCAATGAGCATCCACCCAAAGGCTGTCGACCAGGTCGAGGGGAGCCGCACCCGCGATCTCGACCCTCACCCTGACCAACGTGGTTTTGCGGCCTTTCACGATGTAGGCCACCCAATACCCATCCGGCCGCGTCTCTTCATCGGGATGGTCGGCCTCCACACGGGTCGTGACCTTCAACGCTGATGGATCGCCCTGACCCAACAAAACGGGATTTACTTGGAGATCAGGGACAAACACCTCCATGCGTGGATGGGGGTTATGGATCTCGAGCACACCCTCAATCCGAAGCATTCCCGGAAGGCTGGTTACCGACCAATGCTTGGGCTGCATGCGCAGCGGCGATGAAGGTCTGAGCCGATGACGAAGCTCCAGCCAGGCCACACCCAGTCCGAGGGCCAGTGGAGCGATCATCAAGGACACGGCGTACAACCGGCGGAGCGCCGGGAAAACTCGCCGGCAGCGTAGGCGCCCCCCACCAAGACGTCCTTAGTTTGAAGTGACTTCGACGTTCACTTCGTTGAAGCTTCCATCTTGGTTGATGTCACCCAACTCAGGTGCTGGCAATCCAGTAGCAGAGCTAATCGCCTCGTTGATCTCTGCCAAAGGCACCTGACCATCGCGATCAAACACAACCCTGGAATCGGGTCCAATCACCACCACCTGAGGAATGGATCCATTCCAATACGTCACTGGATCCTTGGGTCCCGTTGCCGGACGTCCCTGCAGGCCATCCGTTGTCAGCGGAATCAAGTCGATGCTTCGGCCCCAAAGCCGCTGGAGTTCGGACACTACAGGGGCAAAGCGCTTGCTTACTGCACTGTCATCCAAGTAGTAGATCACCACGGATGTTCGCCCTGCATCCATGGCTTCGCCGAGGGTGTTAGCGGGAGGAACAAGCGATCCGTTGCCCGCATACAGGGCATAAATATTGCCGTCGTAACTGTCGGTATTGAGGACGGCGCCAACAGGGGCCACCCAAAGCAGCAGTGCTACCGATAAACCGAGCAAGAGCTGCAGCAAAGGGGCCATCAAACCGACGTCGCAGACGCCATTGTGACCTTCAGATGCCATCGGCAGTTCAACCTCGACCCAAACTGCGGCCCATGCCCTGGGCAATGCCACGACCCACAAGACCGATCGCGCGACCCAAAACCTGGGTTAACAACACAACGGCGAGGTCGCCCAACCGTCGGACGAGGCCCTGAACCTGCGGTGCCAAAGCGTCACGGGTTTCAAGCAATAGCGCCACCTGACGCTGCCACCAACCCAGTTGGTTCAATTCATGATCCCTGGGCTCGATGAGCTGAAGTGGCTCAATGCGCCCCTGGCGCAATTGAAACAACGTCCGTTGGCTTTCATACAACTGAATCGGACGGTCAACCCAATCGGACCAGCGCATCTGGCTATTGAGTCGATTACGCAAACGATCCAACTCTCGTGTCGCAATGAGTGAATCACGCAATAAATAGCGCCGTAACTCAGGCCATTGACCACAGGACTCGAGCAATTCGGATCCGATTAATTCCGCCGTACGAACCAACCAATTGCTCACCAACGTTTCCAGCTGAAGCAAGGCCCGGGGATCGTCGGCTGGAAGCAACTGACCGTTCACCAGCACCGGTTGATCGATGAGTAACGGAGCGAGCATCGCGGTGGGATCGGGTAGATCACCGTCATCGCCACTGAGATCGGCCTGCTTCAACAAGACAGTTACCACCGATTCCAGCTCACCATTACGTGGAATCTGCACGTAGCTGCCCGCCATCGCTGTGACGGCTTGCTGGCGCAGTTCAGGCTGAAGCTGCTCCCACATGCTCTCCATACAAAGGGCTTGATCACCCCCTCGAAGTTGATTGAGAACAGAATCCAGTTGCTGAAGCAGGGCCAGCAATAATTCACGGCGGCGCTCTGGATGCAAGCCTTCGATGGCAAGCAACCGACCCGTGGCATTGGTGAGACCGGCCTGAACTGAGTCGTCGAGGCGATCACGGATCGCTGCCCAGACAGCGGTGGAATTTCGCTCCCGCAGGGTGATGGCGGTGGATTCCGGCTGAGGCCTGGGATAACCGGTAGATGTCTTGAGATGCACGGCATCCTCCAAACCGAGCTGCAACGGTCCCCAGAGCATCAGCAACAAATCGCGGGCACTGCGCAATTCGCGACAGCGACCCTCCATCAACAAACGAAGTAAAAGCTGGGTTGGCGGAGGATTAAGCATCGCCTCAATCACCTGGAGATCGTGACTGATCTGCTGCAGACCACTCATTAGCGCCCATTGCCCGAAGCCCATGGTGGGGGTCTCAAGTTGGGGCGACGGGCTCCCAGTCTCCAATCGCACGAAGCGTCCACCCGTCAGCAACGCTTCGATCGACTCGGTGAGGGTGGCTAAATCACAGTTCTGCAGCAAGCCACTGGCGGAAAGACTCAACAGCTGCTCGCGGGTTGCGGCCACATCCGGCGGCAAAAGAAGCAACAACGGTGCTGGTTGCCATCGCTCACCCAACCGAATCGCTTCCTGCTGGATCGCCCCCAGGGAGGTGACAGCATCGATCGACCAGACCACCAAGGCGGGGTGGCCAGGCAACTGGTCGGGCTTTAAAAGCACGTCCCAACCTGGATTTGCTGTTGTTAGCTGCAACGCCAACGACTCCCCGAGGAGATCGGGTGCCAACAGCAAAATCCGCACCGGAGACGAAGAGGCCAAGCCTTACAAACGAAGGGTTGTCGTCAAGGTAACGAGCCTTTGCTCAATCCTCCAGTGTGCGGCGCCCATTGAGTTGAAGCGTGTACGACTCAATACGAAAACCCGTACGTTGTTCGATCTGGGTGAGCAGATCCTGGGGCAAGTTCACATCAATATCTTCAATCAGGCCTGAATCAAGGCATGTGAGATGGCTATGGGGATCACTGCGGTAGCCATACAAACGCCCATTGGCCCGGTCTAAACATTCAATAACTCCAGCAGACTGGAGCGCTTCAAGATTTTGATAAACGGAGGTATGGCCAATACTCCGGCCTTGCACATTCAATTTTTCAAAAATATCTCGCGCACTTAAATGACTTTTTTCGCTCCACAACAAATCGAGCACCATGCGTCGCTGACGGCTTAGGCGCATCCCTAACCGACGGCATTGCTCAAAAACGTTTTGGAGGCTGTCCGGATTGGGCAGACCATCGATGTCAGTGGTGGAGGTTGGCCTTACCACAGAACACTGTCTCTCTATTCAGCTTAGGTCCCATCATTAGGCCAAATCAGTTGAGCCGCAAGTTATGTCCTGCAGGCGGTCATCACCGATCGCACCGATCGCCTCCGCAAGGTCAATCCGTCCGTCGTACAACGCTCGGCCAACGATCACGCCACTCACCCCCTGATCTTCGAAGGGGAGTAGTGACAAAAGATCGGCCATACAACCAATCCCGCCTGACGCAATGACTGGAACGCTGGTGGCTTGAGCCATCTCACGCAGAGCAGCAAGGTTGGGGCCCGCCAATGTTCCGTCGGTCGCGATATCCGTGGTGATGATTGCGGCGATTCCCGAATCACTGAAGCGGCGGGCGAGATCAGTCGCCAAAACATCGCTTTGCTCAAGCCAGCCTCGCGTGGCCACCTTCCCGTTGTTGGCATCGATCCCAACAACCACAGCCCCTGGATGACGGTCAGCGAGCACCTGAACCAAGTCCGGCTGTTCAATCGCCACCGTGCCCAAAATCACCCGCTCCAAGCCGCAGTTGAGGAGGTCCTCGGCACGTTCGATCGAACGGACACCGCCACCCAGCTGAACGGGAATATCCAAGGCGTTGGCGATCGCCCTAACCGCCCCATCATTTGCGGGCTCGCCCCGCTTGGCTCCATCCAGATCGACGAGATGAAGCCGCTTGGCTCCTTGGCTCTGCCAACTGAGCGCTTGGGCCACAGGATCGTCACTGAACCGCGTCACCTGGTCGTAATCCCCTTGATGCAGACGCACACAGGCACCGTCGAGCAGATCGATGGCGGGGATGATCTCCATGGGGCCAAACAAGGGGCTAACCATCCTGCAGGAGCACGGTCTTTCGAACGTGGATTTCGAACGTCGGCCAATGAAAGATTCACACGAACTTAGATGAATTTTTAAGGAAAAATATTTTTTCAATAACCAGAAAACCAAATAGCTACTCTCATCAACAGGAATAAATTAAATGAAGTCAATCCACATTCTGCGCCGCTTTATCAAGATTCTCTCGGGAAAGTTATTGGATTCAGGCCGATGTTTAACGGGATCCATCCCTTAGATTTTCCTGGTTTTAATCCGGTTAGGACAACAAACCGTCCCAACCAATCTGGAGGCGCAACGTCATGCAAATTTTGGTGATGGGAGGAACCCGTTTTGTGGGCAAGCCTCTGGTAGCCCGGCTCATGGCCCAAGGCCATGCCCTCACCCTGTTCACGCGCGGAAAGAACCCAGTTCCCGCTGGCGTTGAGCACATCACTGGAGACCGCAGCAACGATGAAGGCCTCAACCCACTGCAGGGCCGTGCATTTGATGTGATCGTAGATAGCTCGGGCCGAACACTGGATGACAGCCGTCGTGTGCTCATGGCGACAGGCCATCCCCGCCATCGATTTGTCTACGTGAGTTCGGCTGGGGTCTATGCCGGATCAGACCATTGGCCGCTGGATGAAAACAGCCCAACAGACCCCAAAAGCCGCCATGCGGGAAAAGCCGACACCGAGGCGTGGCTCACAGCCGAAGGCGTTCCTTTTACCAGCTTCCGACCGACCTATATCTATGGGCCAGGCAACTACAACCCTGTCGAGCGCTGGTTTTTTGACCGGATTGTGCATGAACAACCGGTCCCCCTCCCCGGCGATGGCACCACGATTACGCAATTGGGTCATGTGGATGATCTCGCCGAAGCGATGGCTCGCTGCATTGATGTGGATGCTGCCGCCAACCGGATCTACAACTGCTCGGGCAAGCAGGGAGTCACGTTTGAAGGCCTGATTCGAGCAGCGGCTCAAGCCTGTGGAAAGGATCCGCAGACCGTTGTGATGCGGTCGTTTGATCCCTCAGCCCTCGATCCAAAAGCGCGGAAGGCCTTCCCGCTCCGACTTAATCATTTCTTGACAGACATCACGCGGGTTGAGCGAGAGCTGGCTTGGCATCCACGGTTTGACTTAGCAGCGGGCTTAGCCGATAGCTTCACCAACGATTACGCCACCAACCCCAGCTCAAGCCCCGACTTCAGCTCCGACGCCACCCTGATTGGGGCTTGAGGTAGCCCAAGGCCGAGGTCAAGGCCAAAGCCCAAGAGGGCCAGAACAACCACCATCCGCAGACCACCAGCGCTGACTGGCCGACCCATCCCGGCGGCCAGAGCAACAACAACAAGCTCGTGAACTGAAGAATTGTTTTGGCTTTACCGCCCCATGACGCTGGGGCCCCATCACTGGCTCCTGCCCGCCAACCTGAGATCAACAACTCACGGGCCAGCAGGATCCAAATCGCCCACAAGGGGAGCGTTCCACTGGCCGCAAACCAAAGCAGGGGAGCCGCAATCAGCACCTTGTCGGTGAGGGGGTCAAGCCTGGCTCCCCAGCTGGTGCCACCACCGGCACGGCGGGCCAACCAGCCATCGGCGGCATCGCTCAACCCAGCCAACAGCAACAGCCACCAGGCCAAGACAGCCCAACCCTGCTGAAGCGCCAGGATTAAGGGGAGACCGACCACTGCCCTGCCGATGGTGAGGCCATCAGCCAAACAGCGCAGGGATCGGGATGGGGATCGAGACGAGGATGGTGACAACGGCGCAGAATGCATGCAGATCGTTCTGAATCATGGTCCTGCAGCTGACGGTGGCCGACGTGATGACCAAACCCGTGCTCACCGTTCGAGCCGACACCCCACTGCAGGAGGCGGTGAAGCTCATCAGCGACCATCACGTGAGTGGCCTACCGGTTGTTGATGAGCAGGGGGCCTTAATCGGCGAATTGAGTGAAAAAGACCTCATGGTTCGAGAAAGCGGCGTCGATGCAGGGCCTTACGTGATGCTCCTCGACAGCGTGATTTATCTGCGAAATCCACTCAACTGGGACAAACAAGTGCATCAAGTACTTGGCACCACCGTTGGTGAACTGATGCAAAAAAATAGTCACAGTTGCATTGGCACTCTTGACCTTCCCAAGGCCGCATCGATGCTCCACAACAAGGGAACACAGCGTTTATTTGTACTAGATCACGAGAAACATCCAATCGGTGTTCTCACCCGGGGCGATGTTGTAAGAGCGATCGCCTCCCAGCAAGCAAACTGAGGCAAATTAATTACCTTTGCGGATTGCGATTGCAACGGGTCGGATGGCGCGGAAGTCCACCAGATCGCCAACTTTCAGGGTTTCCAACGGATCACCCTTGATCACATTGTGAACATCAAGGTTGTGAACCCCGCCAAAAGGCCCCCGAAGGCTGAGCTCATGGTCGTCTTCTGAAACTTTCACCACCTCAGCAGTGCCGGTGGTCATCGCAACTTTGGCGCCTTGCCGTACGGGGCCAAATTGCTCCGAAAGGATCACATCTTCCCGGGAAAAGGTGAGAGCCTTCCGCGAGCTTTGACGTAGATCAACAACCAATCCATCGAGCAGGTCAACGGTGATCTTGTCGCCCACGTTGATCGCTGCAGTGGACAAATCAACACCACTGGTAATCAACATGTCGTGGCCATAGGGCGTGCGAAGTTCCAGCACCTTTTCAGTCGGACGGATTCGTTGAACCGTGCCAGCCACCTTCGTGATTTCGAAGGATTGAAGCAGCTCCGCTTTCAAACTTCCTTGCTCAGTCGCCGCACCAGATAGCAACGGTTGCGACTTCGCTGTTGGATTGGGTTGCACCTTTGCCATGGGCGCTTTTTTGATTTGGACCGCAACAGGTTGAATCAAGCGAAAATTCACCAAATCTCCCGCGTTCAACAACGGGAAAAGGTCATCACCGGAATCGGCAAGAACATCGAGGTTATGAATGCCTCCCAGCGGACCCTTCAGGCTGATGCTGCGGTCGTCCTCGGAGAGCTTGATGATGCGAGCGGTGCCAGATGCCAGTGCAAGTCGCATTCCCTTCTTTAAAGGCCCCATATCGAGGGGCATGATGATGTCTTCCCGGTTGAAGCTCAGCTCTTTGGTCGTGCTGCGTTGCAAGTCCACCACCAAGCCATCGAGCACCGAGACGTCGACGTCATCCCCGCGCCGCAACCCCAGCGGGGCCAAGTCGATGCCGACAGTGATGATCTCCTTATGACCTTCGGGATCGACGACCTCAATCACCTTTTGGGCAGGTGAGACCACATTCACCACACCACGCAAATGTGTGACCTCAAAGCCTGCCAATTCTTCCAGCGAAAAACCAGCTCGAGCAGGGACGTTGAACGTGAGAGCCGAAACGGCAGCAGTAATGAGAGCTGCACGAAAACCGGAAGTTCGGACCATCAAACAACAACGAGTCAGGCATTGCGCCGACGCTAGCTCCTTTCGAATGGGTCAGAATGGAGAGAGGTTGCTTAAAGCGGAACCCCATGTCCGTCCGTCCATCGTTGTTAGCAGCCCTGCTTGCAATTGGGTTTTCATCGATAGCACCAGCTCAAGCGGACATGTCCATTGAAGTGAGTTTGAAGAATCGATATCTCACACTCTTTGAGAATGGAAAGGTGATTGGCAAATATCCCATTGCCATTGGGGCCCCTGAATCTCCAACGATTCCAGGGCAATTTGATATCCAGAGAAAAGATGCATCGCCTATTTACCACAAAAAAGGAAAGGTTATTGCGCCAGGACCCGACAACCCTGTGGGCGTTCGATACATGCCCTATGTGAGGATTGGGCGGGATGAATATGCCATTCATGGCACCGCATGGCCGAGCTGGGTGAACTTAAGGGCAGCCGTCAGTCTTGGCTGCATTCGCATGTTGAACAACGATGTTATTCAGGTTTTTAACCGGGTCGATGTTGGAACTCCAGTCGTCGTTACCACAAACTAACTTCTGCTTAAAACCCATGCTGCTTCGATTGCTCCTCATCTCTACGGCAACCGCCCTGCTGCCATCTCTATCTTTAGCCCCTGCGAATGCAAACCAGGAAATGAATGAAGGGGATTTTCTTGATTTAGTGGATGCCAAAGGGAATGTCACTGTTCAGGGTAATGGCGTCTCTGGTGTTAACGCCAAAGCAAATGCGCAAGGCTTGAACCTTCCAGCACTTGGGTACTGGTCTCCTGAAAGACATTGCTTTGTCATACCCCCTCCCGGCCCTTGCAATGGCGTCTTTGAAGGGGTAAGGAATTAAGATCAGAACACACTAGCAATAACTCTCCCTGAAACTATTGAGCCAAAAAGTTATTGCCGGAGGCTCAAAATAACACTCCGACGCATAAATCAAACACTCCAATTAAGCCTGCGGACATAAAATCTTCACCAACGAATAGCAGCCATTGATCACTCAGAATCAAGCGCAAATTTTCCACAAAAATGGTTCTACGAGGCGTTTTTCAGGCTTTAACTTGGATCAGACGACGTGGTTTCAAGCTTTAATTGGGAGGAGGCCAAGTCGTGCTCCTCAGTTTTTGTGAGCTGGCAAGCAAGATTTAGTGCGTCTTGGGCCGACATCTCGCCGTTCTCTTCCCACTTGATGCTGGAGAGTTCGACAGCGGACATTGGCATTGAGCTTGAGGACAAGAACCTAATCAGCTCTTCTTAGAAGACGCGGCAGCCACACACGCTTGGTAACTTAAAAAAATTGGAAGCCTTCTCAGAACGACATCAATCGCTGGATTTCGCATCGTCCCACTTGGCCTTGCCGTCGAGCAGCAAAACAAGCTCTTCCAATTTTTGATTGGTTTCACGAACATCGACAGCCTCAGGCATCGTGCCGTCGGCAACGACGTTGTAGTGATCACGGCAGCGATTTCGCAATTCCTGCAGGAGCTTTTTAGTGATCGTTTTCTTTTCTGCAGCAGTTGCCATACCAATGTTGATCCAAGCCACCCACAGTTTGCCCTAAGGGAAGACACGGCATCAAACATTCTCCTTTGCAGCGATGGTGATCAAGTACTGATGCCACCGCAACAGAGTGAGGCCATACACCTGGCCGAAACATTCCGCTGAACCACGTTGTCGATTAAGAGCAACGTTCGAAAGCCCTCCAGTCAGGCCAAAGCCACTGGCTTTAAGCACGGCCTCCTTAATCGTCCAAAGCTGAAGCAACGACCAACGCTCTAAGCATTCGGCTGCCTCCTGTTCTGTTGAAAACATCCGCCGCATTAACAACGGGGGAGACACCCCAATTCGGCGATTTTCCACTTCCACATCAATACCAATCGCCCCCTCACTCAGCACGCCAACCGTGATCGGGCCCGTATTGGAGATGCTGTGATGGAAAGCGCAATCGCGACGCCATCTGAGCTGCGGTTTGCCGTAAATCGTGCGACCCAGCTCCGTAGGGTGCACCACAAAGCCTGCTTCCCCGAACAAACGCAACGTGAGCTGCTCACTCGCCTGATTTTGCGCCGCGCGTTGGGGTGATTCCGGTAACACTCCAATGAGGGGGCGATACCGAAACGATGTTTCTTCGATCCATTCCCAAGCTGGAGCAACCCTCATTCCGCCATGGACGGGAGGGGTTGCAGCGGGGCTAAATCAAGGGGAGGAAGTTCTGGCGGAGGAGGTGCATCATTCAGGCCATCATCCAAACCGTCATCTAAATCGAAGTCGAGGCGGGGCTCACCCTGCACGGGGTCATCCTTGTCGGACATGTCCGCTTCTATCGACTCATCGAGCACGATCGGAGGAGGCAAATCTGGCGGCAAGGGGAGGAAAGGATCAGAACGATCCCAGATTTGATCCCCACTGAGATCCGGTGAGGGGGCATCGCGGTCGATCGACGGCTGTTCGCGCAAGACCAAGGGATCTGCAGTAATAGGCGGCTCCCGCAAAGGTGAGCGATCCGGATTCATCGGAGCTGCGGACTCATCACGATCCTTGCTTGGCTTGCTGTGGGGGGATGGAGCCCAAATCATCCTGGCCAGGGGCTCAACACCCTGCTCCATCACACGGTTCAAACCGGCCAATGCCCGATCAGCCAGATGGCCACCAACCAACTGAACACAATCCACAAGCCCGTCGCAGGATTGTTGTTCGATCAGCTTGGGGGTAAGACCTGCCACCAAATCTCCCCGCAACCAGCGCTGGCGAGGGCTGAGACGCAGCATGTACGGCACATGCACGAAGCTCGTAGCGCCACCGCTGATCCAGTTGGCATCTTCCTCGGTGAACCCTTTCGTTCCAGGAATGATGAAACGGCTTTTTGAGGCGTGATCAGGCATATATGCCGCCAGATAGCGACGACGTCGGGCCAAGTCTTTTGTTTGTTCAAGGGTGAGTCCGTCACGACTCATCAAGATCTCCAGATGGCCATCCTCCCGGATGCCCATCACCATGCGAATCCGGGGCAGGTAGTAGCGAATGCGCTGACCCATGCTGATGCTGTAAGCACCCTTGTAGGTATCAGGGGGATCTTCCAGATCGTTGTAGAGGCTGTGCAGTCCGCCAATGAAGGTGTCGTATCGATTGCTGCGGGCGTCGGTGAGCTCCCCATAGCCAAAGTCAACACTGCCGTCTTTTTGAATGCCAATAAACGCGCGTTGACGCGATGCACTGCGGTTACGTCCCTTCCAGACCTTGGCGCCAAACTTCAGATCCCCGAGCGGAACGGTGAGTTCCTGACCGGCAGCATCCACATGACGTTCGTACATCGGACCTGATACGTAGGCCAGTGCAGAAATGTCTTCAAAAGCATCGTCTTCCCGATCCCATCCCTCGAGAAGGCCAAAACGAACCCGACGGGGATCGAGCTCGAGGGCATAGACCTCCTCGTCTGGGATGTAGTTGAAAGGTTTGCCGTCTCTGGATCGGTTCGTAGCCCCGTCCTGATCCATCCGTTCATTCTCAGGCCGGTCTGGGGCCGTTGGGGCAAGAGCAATCAGACCTGCAAAAACCACAAACGGCAGAGCAAGCAGCAGCCAGCGTTTTCGCAGCCAGCACTGCAGAGAGGAAGGAGCGGTTTTTGGAGCGTGTTTTTTCACGCGGTCTGTCGTCCTCGTTTGTTGGGGAATGAAGCGAGCCAAGGAACGATGGTGTCGTCGGCCACAAGCCATTGCTGGTAACGCTCGCCGCAGTCATGGCCTCCCGTCAACTGTCCGAAGGCCGGGATCACCAACCGTGGCCCCTTCGGATCAAAGGCAAAACAGGGCAGGCGCAACCGATCTGACCGACTTTGTACCGATGCCACGGGATGAAGATGACCGCAAACATTGAGCTGATTGGGATCAGGGGGCGTTTCAGGAATGTGACTTAACCAGAGGTCACCAAGGCTCTGGGAAGGTTGTTGCGGCAAACCCTCAAGCCAACTATCGCGATCGTGATTACCACCGATCAACACCAACTCGCATCCACAAAGAACCGGCAACGCCCTCAAAACATCACGCAACGACTCGGTTAGTCCAAGACGGGCATGGATCAGATCTCCCAAAAGAATCAGCCGCTTGGGTTGCCATGCATGGCACAGATCAAGGAGCGGGTTGAGGGTTCCAGAATCACCATCACTCGGCATTGGCACGCCATGGGCTTGAAACACCTCGGCTTTACCAAGATGCAAATCAGCCACCATCAGCACACGTTCTCTTTCCCGCCAAAGTGCTTTTTCTGGCAAGAAGTGCAGAGATTCATTCCCCCAACGCCAGATCTGAGAGGCCATCACTCAAACAGTAAAAAAGAGCGCGTTTCTCCGCCGCAGCCCTCGCATTGTGCCGCCTTCAACCACTCCAACAAGCGGAGCCTTGTCGGCCCGTTAAAACGACCAGTGGTGGGAACGATGCATCGGTGCCAACCTGACATCACCCGCACCACACGAGCCCCCCATGACCATCGCTCTGCTGATTGCCCTGGCTGGCTCCTTGGCTGCCATGGCGGTGATTGTGCGTCGTCTTGAGCAGCGTTAAACCACGCCAAAGCATTCGGTCGCATCGCTGTTGTCGTGGCACCCTGAATCGAGACGATGGGCCGCACTCATGCGGAGGTTCCGACAACAATCAGCCGTTGTGCTGGTTGCCTTCCTGCTGGTGGGACTCCCCGCTCAGGCACGCAAATTAAAAGTAGGCATCAGCGGTTCTCCACCGTTTGTGATTCAGGAGAACAATTCCTTTCAAGGCATCAGCCTTGATGTTTGGCGGCAGGTCGCTGAAGACAACGAGCTGGTTTATGACCTCGTGCCGCAGAGCTCGCCGGAGGTCGGCATCGCGGCGGTCGATCAGGGACAGATCGATGTGTTGGTGGGGCCGATCAGCATCACCCCCCGCAGATTGGCCATGCCAGGGGTCGATTTCACTCAGCCCTACTACCTCGCCAAGTCCGGGGTCTTGCTCCCCCTCGATTCACCCACGATCTTCAGCCGCGTGAAGGTGTTCTTCGGCTGGGCCGTGATCTCTTCGATGTTGATTCTCATCAGCGTCTTGCTGGTGGTGGGCAGTTTGATTTGGCTCGCCGAACGTCGGGAGAATAGTGAGCAGTTTCCGAAACGCTGGCTGCCAGGAATTGCCAGCGGAATGTGGTTTGCCGTCGTCACCCTCACCACCGTGGGTTATGGAGACAAAGCCCCCATCAGCCGAACAGGCCGAGGTATTACGGCCACATGGATGGTGATCTCTCTGATTGCCGTGTCGTCGTTAACGGCAAGCCTGGCCTCAGCCTTCACGTTGTTTTTCTCCGGAACGAGAGAGACAACGATCAGTTCACCCGCCCAACTGCAACAACGTCGAGTGGCCACCATTGAAGGGACCAGTGGGGTGGAGTTGGCTGAACGAGGCAGCATGCGGGTTCTCAAAACAGAGAATCTGACGAGCGGCATTGAGTTGTTGTTGTCGGAACAAGCAGAAGCGCTGATTTTTGATCGGCCGGCCATTCGGCATCACATCAAACTGAATCCTCACTTGGCCGTTCAGCTGGCGCCCTTCACCCTTGCGGAGGAAACCTACGGGTTTGTGTTCAAAACAGGGAACCCCCTCCGGAATCCCCTGAACGTGTCGATCCTGCGACTCCAGCGCTTGGGCGACATCAAATCCATCGCAAACAAACTGTTGAACTAATCAGCCCAGGGGACGGTGACGACGCAACGCCTCCTCCAACAGGTATGCCGCGAGGTTTCCACAGCTACGGCCTTCCTCAAGAGCATGGCGCTTTAAGTCATCCATCACGCCACGGGGGAGGGTCACATTGATGCGCTCAGAGCTGGCAGCATCCGCAACCGCTGCCGTTGGAGGAGCTGGAGGGGTCTCTCCAAGGCGCTGCTGCAACTCAAGAACTAGATCCTGAAGAAGTGGCACGATTTCGTTTCATTAACTTATCAATATTGACACATTATCGTGTCAAGTCGGGCTCCTGTCTCCCTGCTGCCACTTCGGCGTAATCTTGAGCGGAATTTTGAGGTGCCATGCGTCCCCTGCCGCTCAAGCTTGCACCCGGCAGTGACCTGCGCCTCAGCCTGGAAGATTTGGCTCGTCGCGAGGGCATCCATGGATTTGTCCTCGGCGTGGTGGGCAACCTCACGCGCGCGGCTTTCCAGTGCCCAGGCCAATCAGAGCCAACCGTCTTGGAAGGTGATCTTGAAGTGATCACCTTGAACGGAACGCTGAGCCCCGATTCCGTTCATCTCCATCTCAGTCTGTCCGATGGCGCATGTCAGGTTTGGGGAGGGCACCTCGAGCCGGGCACCATTGTGCAAAAAGGGGCCGATGTCCTGGTTGGCGTTCTTGAACAGAACAAACCAGCGGCTGCGACAACCGCAACAGCACCGCGTCTAGAGATTGCTGTGCTGCCCGGATGTCCCTGGTGCAGCAGGGCGCTGCGCCTGCTGCGGACCTTGGATGTTCACCACACGGTGATCACGGTGAATGACGACAGCACGTTCAAGAGCGTTCAGAGCCGTAGTGGGATGGGGACATTCCCCCAGGTGTTCGTCGACGGCACCGTGATCGGTGGCTACGACGATCTCACCACGCTCCACGCTGCTGGTGAACTCGAAGCCCTCCGATAGCGACCCTGCCGAACTCCCACCGTTCTGGTCGCTCAAACCTTGGTGGTGTCAGCCCTGGTCGATTGTTTCGACCGGAATCATCGGAGTGCTGGGCTCCTGGCTGATCCTGCATCGGCTTTGGATCAGTCTGCCAATGGCGATCGCTGTCGCCCTGTGGTGGGGACTGTTTTTAGTCGTTGTGCCAAGCGCCTACAAAGCGAGCCTGCAGCAGGACTCAATGGGCCGCAGACCTTGATGCTTGGCGGTTGCGCTGCTTCTCCTCAAAAAGTTCCCCTTCCAGTTGCTCAATCAGACGGCTGACGAGATCCTGAAATTCTGGCTGGCATCCGCGAAATGCCGCTTTATGGCGAATTGGTTCATTCCGCATACGGAGATCCGTCAACATCAACTGCAGAGAATCAATCCTGGCGTTGGAGTTCATGCTGGGCGTTAGCTCGCGAACCGAGGTTATGACGCAATCGTCCGCTCAGATTCCCAACTCCTTCAGTAACCGCGTCTGAGCCTGGCCACCCAAGATGGCGTGGGCTGCCATAGCCCCACTTGCTGCGACGGGTGGGATTCCAATCCCGGGAAAGGTGCTGGCACCACAAAGCCACAGATTTTCGAGTGGAGTCGTCACCCCCGGAAACAAGCCATTCGCTGCAGAAAGAGCAGGCCCATAACTACCTTCACTCACGTTTAGGAAATGGCTGTGGGTTAAGGGTGTGCCCTCCATCACCAGATCACAGCGGTCACGAATATCGGGAATCGTGCGCTCTAAAACACGCCAAAACACCTCGCAGCGCTCCTGTTTCAACGCTTCATAGGCCGGCGTGCCACGGGTGTGCTCACGCCACAACGTCCAAGGCTCGCTGGCTGGGGTGTAGCCATGCAAGACATGGCGACCGGCTGGAGCCATCGAGGAATCCAGGACGGAGGGAACCGACAGCACCACGACATTGCGCTCAGCGGCAATTCCCCGTTCCCAGTCGTCCACCCACACCGTATGAATGGGAAGGGGCTCCAGACCGCTGGCATCAAAACCCAAATGGAGATGCAAGAAGCTGTTGCAACGAGGCGTCTCTGCGCGTTGATGCTGCCAGGCCTTAGCGGCGTGATCGGGGAGCATCGCCAGGGTGCTCCAGATGTCGGCGTTGCTCACAACGCGCTGGGCAGAAATCTTCTCCCCGTTTTGCAGCTCCACGCCCACAACTCGATCACCGTCCAACAGAAGAGATCGCACGGCGACGCCGGTCCGAAGGCTGCCGCCATGCTCCTTAAGGCCCTTCACCAGGGCATCTACCACCGCAGCACTGCCTCCGAGGGGGTAGTCGAGATGGGCTTCAGGCTGAAACCACTCCCCAAACAACGTGGCCATCGCTGCGGCATTGGTGTCGCCCATCGGCATCCCACTGATCAGGAAGCAGAGCAAGTCCACCCAGTGGCGAAGGAACGGATCCTGAAGATGTCGATCCACCAATGGCCCAAAAGAGCCGGCGAGGTGTCGCATCGCCCCGAGGTGGGGCAGCAACTGCCCCCCGCGCTGCAACAGTTGGGCCATTCCGTCCACACCCGGACGCATTGACAAGAGAGGCAATGCATCGGCCGCCGCTGCAATCGGACGCAGCACATCGATAAATCTCCGCCACTCCTTCTCGACGGCGGGACCCCGCAGCTGACCCACCACCGCCTCAAAACCGTCATTGCCAACGGCAACGCTCAGGTCGCCTTCGGGTAACAGGACGTCCCAAGTGCTGTAGGGAACAATCTCCAACGACTGGTTCAGGGCCCGTAGCACTTGAGCCAGAGGGTTATTGCTAGGCCAGCGCCCTAAGCCACTCCAAAGGGATGGACCGGACTCAAGGTGATAGCCCTGTCTTTGAAAACCATGGGCGGCCCCTCCTGGCTGGTGATGGGCTTCAAGCACCAACACATCTCGGCCCGCTTTGGCACAGAGCCCCGCGCAGCAGAGCCCCCCGATGCCACTTCCAATCACGAGGACATCGACGCTGTCCTTCACCAATCTCTGTGCGGTGGAATCATCATTGTGGTCGCTTCTTCTTGTTGATGCGCGGGCGATTTCTCCTTCCAGTGCTCTTGCTGGGACTGGCCTGGGCTCAGGAAGTCATCGATCAAGTGCTCTTCGCTGGAACCTGGAATCTGCCGATGGGGCCAGGTCTGCCGTGGTGGGGAGTTGTCAGCGCACCGTTTAGCCACTCGGGCTTTGGACATTTACTGTCCAACAGTGTGATCTTCCTCGTGCTGAGTTGGCTGGTGCTCACACGAGGTGTCAGGGATTACGTGTCTGTCTGGGTGGCAGTCCTGCTTGTGAATGTGCCAATCACACTGTTATGGCCCGCTCGAAGCCATGGACTGTCTGGCGTGATTTATGGGCTGCTCGGCTATCTCTTGGTCATTGGTTGGCTCGAGAAAAAAATTCTGCCGATCGTGCTCAGCCTGGTGGCATTTTGGTTGTATGGATCTGCACTCATGGCCTTGATCCCAGGGGTCTCGCCAGCGGGCGTGAGCTGGGTTGGCCACGCTGGAGGCTTCGCCGCTGGCCTCCTCGCCGCTTGGGCCCAAAAGAAGGAAAATCCTGATGCGGTTTAGGTCAATCAGAGCGAACGGTCCATTCTTTCTGAACCGTTAGATGAATTGATCCAGGAAAGCCAATGGTTGGGCCATCGTCTCGGAGTAACCCAGCAGGCTTTTGTCGCGGTGTTGATACAACAATGTGTCGTCGCTATCTAATAAATAAGTAGCCCCACGTTGGGTGATGTAGTCATCGCAAGGCACATAGGTGCGCCAGTTTCCGAGCACTTCATTCATATTTCTCAGTCGCCAAGTCGCCAACTCAAACGGTCTCTGAAAACCATCACCACCGGCACGACGGAACATCCTTCCGCGAAAGGACGGAAGTGGCGAGGCTTGCACCAGATCATCGTCAGCAAACAGTTGCGGGGCTTGACGATCGCCCGTGTAACCGCGGAACACCTCCTGCAGTGTTCCTGGAGAACCAACACCAGCGCACATCAACAAAAAGCCGGGCCAAGGCCCTCCCGGCAGCGTCAATCCGGCCTCAAGCCCCAATTGCCCATGCAGGGTTGGAGCAGGGTCAACCTGGAGTTGCTGGCGAGGAAAGCCTGTAAACCCACAAAAGCGATCCGCCCCGGCAGCGTCGCCAATGGCGAACACCTGAACGGTGACGCCTTGGCTTCGCAAAGAATCCAACCGGGGGACGAGCGCCTGGGCGTATTCCAAGGAATCAAAATCACCTAATTGCCCCATCACCACCGCCAACCGCCTTGAACCTGTTGCCGTACCTGGCGTGAGAGCGAGACGGCTTAACAGTGCTTCTGGTGCTTTCATGACCCTCTGGACAACAACGTTGACAACAAGTGCTGTTGCCAACGCCAGCATGGACTTTTTGTGCCTCAACCGCTGAGGCAATCCACTGATTGAGGGACGACGAAGCGAAGCGAGAGCGGGCGCGCGCCCGACAAGGATCACGACCGACCGATCAACCGGCCTCTGGCGCCCATCCCATTTCTTTCTGCCAAGTCGGCGCCCACAACTTGCATTTCTTTGTCAGATGGTCGCCCTGGGGCAACTGCTTCTGCCTCGCGTTGCATCCGAGAATCGTGCGGCAGTGCTGGTCCACCCCATAGGCGAAGTGCTGGCATGTAATGCAAAGACAGGCACCCTTCCAACCCTGCAACTCTCTTTCTTCGACAAAACTCCATTCCTCCATCGCCGGACCTCGTGATTAATACATCTGTACTACTTCAGCAGGGGCGTCCTCGGCAAGCGCAATCTGAGGAGACCTGAAGATTCGAGCTGAGCAGGCTTCTTCAAGATGAGCTTCGCCAGGAGGAATTCAGCCCCGTTAGGCAATCAAGAAGTTCACGATTGATGCCGACCTATTGATGCCGACCTCCGTCTTCCACACCCAAAAACCAAAGCCATTGGATGGATGACGCATGACGCTTAAATGTCATCCCCCAGCAACGTCTTCACATAAAGCTGGGTAACGTTTTGCTTGAAGAACTCCCGAAGGGGCTCTTAGCTACGCCCATAGGCAAATTCACTCATGGCCAACCCATCCTCAGATCACAAGTCTGTCGTTAAAACGTCACCCGAACGGTCGGCCAAAGACGCTGAAGCTTCAACAAAAAAGCAGGAGCGTCATGCACCTCAAAGGTGGAGAGGTGGGGCACTTAGCGAATAAGAACTTCAATCTAAATTTTCTTAATCAATGCCAAGCAAGTGATATGAGAGAAGTTAATTTAATCGGTCTTTAGGATGGCATTAATTAGGTTCGGTCTCTGGCCCAAGCCAGAATTACAATCCATCACTAAGTTACGTGCTTCCATTGGATTGGAGGCATACAAGCTTTGTTCACAGCTATTCCCTTCGAGGTCTTTGAACCTGATTAAATGCTGATGGGTAGATTTCTGAGGTTTCATTGATTTAAAAAATAATGCCTCACATTTGCGAGGCTTTTGAATGGTTAGCCAGCGACGGCTGAGATGCTGTAGGGAGCCTCAGGAAAGCTTGTGGGCATGGGATCGAGTTTTCCTTCTGCTAAAGCTTTGGCGCGAACATACATCTGGCTTGACGTTGCTCCTGCTGCTTCCATTGCTTCAGCAACGACAGCCCAGTTGCGAATTTCAGTCGACATTTGAGAGTGCGATGAACATGACAAAACTGTCGCCAATACCTTTGGTTCATGGCGACAGTGAAACCCGTCCCTTAGCCGAACACGCGAAACGACTCAGCCATCGATAGGAGACATAGAAGCTGTCGATGGGTGGCGACTTGTCTCGAAGCACGACTCTTCAATTTCAGAGTTAAAAATCGACAACCAAGCAGGCAAATCAGGTCAGTTAAATCAACGACAAAACTCCTCTCTTTCTTTGCACTATCCTCAATAGAGCCAACAGTAAATGCACATTGAGTACGTATAAGCTGCAACGATATTTTTAAGAATATCCTCGATTACATCGAAATAGGTGAGCACACTTTTTTGATGAATCCCTTTGAAGCAAGCATGTCCAGAACCGATGGCAGAGCTTGTGGCTTTCCCTGCCAAACCATGGGAACCTTTCTCCCCTCCACAGCAACGGAAGGAAGGATTGAGGCTAAGGGGCATGCTGGACGGGTTGCTGTAACAGCGGTCGTGGCTACCAGTGTTTGCCAGAACTGTGGAAGTCGTCGCTTTCGCGCCGATCGCTCGATGGCCGGTCGACTCGTCTGCCAATCCTGCGGATTAGCCGCAGGGACTCGGCCGAGCCGCTCAACAGCCCGCCCATCGGGACGATCTCGCCAACAACGCTGGCGCTGGCTGGTGGGTTTAGTGATCGTGGTGATCCTGATTGCTGTGCTCATGGGTTGAGCAGCTGCACCACTTCAGCGGTATTGGCGGAGAGTGGATAGGAGGCCAACAGGTCGATTGCTTCCCGCATCACCTGCTGGCGCTCAGGCCCATAACTCCCACAGCGGCTAAACACTTTGGCCATGCGAGACGCCGTAATCGGGTTGCGGGCGTCGACGGCAGCCACTTGTTCTGCCATAAACCGATAGCCACTGCCATCAACGGCATGGAAGGTGGTGAGATTGGCGGTGAAACCACCCAACACGGCACGCAATGAATTCGGCGCAAGCGGATCAAAACGGGGATGCTCCAACAGTTGCTGCACGCGCTCCAATCCATTGCGCCTTGGGGCGGAGGCTTCAAGGGCGAACCACGCATCAAGAATGACCGGCTTGGTTTGCCAGCGGTCATAGAAACAGGCCAACGCCTGATCCCGCTCGTCCACCTCCAATGGTTGCAGGGCCCTCAATGCAGATCGCGCCAGAGTCATCGACGAACCAGACACCGCCTCAAGCGCCTCACGGCGAACGTCCTCATCACCCGCTGCTGCCAGCCAACGCCAAGCCAAGCCAGTCAAAGCCCGACCGCCCTGGCCGGCGGGCCATGCCAGCGGCCAATCGTGACGCACGAGAGACAACACCTGGCGCAACGGCGCTTGCAGCTGACGACCAAGCTCTTCGGTCCAAGAACGCATGGCGTCGTACAGGGCTAGTGGGTCGACAGGACTCTGAAGAGCTTCCAGTTCAGCCATACCCGGCAACGACAACAGCGCTGCTAGATCAGCTCGATCTTTGGCTTGGCCAGCTGTGATGCGCTGCTGCATCGCCTCAATCAGCGCCGCTTCCACCGCCTGATCTCGCCCACCCTGGGCCCGCGCCAGCAGCACTTGCCGCGCCAAGCGCTGGCCCGCATCCCACCGCGAGAAGGGGTCATCATCGGCCGAAAACAACTGCAAATTTTCCTGCAACGACTGATCCATTTGAACGATCAGCGGTGCCGAAAAACGACGCAAAAATGACAGTGCCGGCGCGGGGGAATTGGGCTGCCCTTGAAGAGTGGTGGTCATCGTGTCGCCCTCCATCACCACCAAGGCCTCGTCGCCAAGACGCCCCTCGGGTCCCACCAACGCCATCGCGAGTGGCAAAACCAATGGTTGCTTCTCCGGCTGGCCGGGGGTAGCAGAAGTGGTCTGCTTCATCTGCACCGTCATCTGCCCAACGGCGGCGTCCCAGGAACGCTTCACCTCTAAATGTGGGGTTCCTGCTTGGTGATACCACTGACGAAACTTCGCCAAATCAAAGCCCAGGGGCTCACCATCGGCGCAGGCCCCATCGGCGATGGCTTGGACAAAATCTTCGGTGGTTGCTGCCGTTCCATCAAAGCGACTGACATAGGTGGCCATGCCGCGCATGAATCGGGTTTCACCTAACAGCGTGTGCAACATGCGGATCAACTCCGCACCCTTTTCGTAGATCGTTGTTGTATAGAAATTATCGATTGCTTGATACTCAGCAGGCTTTACCGGATGTGCGGTCGGGCCAGCATCTTCACGAAACTGAGTATTCCGCAACATCGAAACATCCTCAATTCGTTTTACTGATTCTGAGTGAAGATCTGCCGTAAAACTTTGATCACGGAAAACGGTAAGGCCTTCTTTAAGAGACAGTTGAAACCAATCTCGACACGTGATCCGATTCCCACTCCAATTGTGAAAGTACTCATGGGCAATCACACTTTCGATCCGCTCCAATTCGGCATCTGTCGCCGTTTCTGCGTCTGCCAATACAAGCTTCGAATTGAAAATATTCAGGCTTTTATTTTCCATGGCGCCCATGTTGAAATGACGCACAGCAACAATGTTGTACTCATCAAGGTCGTATTCCAGGTTGTAAACCGACTCATCCCAAGCCATCGACCGTTTCAGCGATGCCATGGCATGGGCCGTGAACGCCTCATCACCGGCCTCAACGTGAAGCCGTAAAGCCACGTCGCGTCCCGACGAGGTGGTGTAGCGATCGCGAATCTCCCTGAGATCACCAGCCACGAGAGCAAAGAGATACGAAGGTTTTGGGAAGGGATCGTCCCAAGTAACGGCATGGCGATCAGGTCCCACAGCTTCTGTAGCGACAGGGTTGCCGTTACTCAGCAAAACCGGGCAACTGCTTCGCGGAGCTTCAATGCGCACGCGCCATTGGCTCAACACATCAGGCCGATCGGGATGCAAGCTGATTCGGCGGAATCCCTCTGCCTCGCATTGGGTACTGAGCAATCCACAACTGGCGTAAAGACCCTCAAGGGAACTGTTGTTGTAAGGGTCAATCCGACAGCGCGTCGACAACACGAACGGCAGCGCAGGAGTTTTGATGATCGTGAGGAGCCCCGCCTCATAGGACCACTCAGACGGTTCCAACGGAACCTCGTTGATGGCCAAGCTCTCAATTGTGAGATCAACACCCCGCAGAAGGAGTGGAGCACCAGCGGCTTGCGGCTTCAGCTCCAACCGGCTGCAAACAACAACATGATTTGGCTGGATATCAACGTCGAGTTCAATGGCAGGGAGGCTGAAGGCCCAAGGCGTGTAATCCGCTAAACGGATGGGAGCAACAGCTGCCATTGATGGATTGGAAATAAACCGTTTCCATCATGACCAGTCCGATCAGGAATCGACGAAGGGCAATCGATTACAAAAAAAGGAAACAGGATATAAATTGAGTTTTTAGCTGTAGACGAGTATAAAAGTTTTTACTTAAGGAATAACCAAATTCATTATCTCAATCAATCATAATTTTGAATCTGCTTTACTGGTTATTTTTTTTGATTTGCTCAAGCATCGTGTCGAACTTTTTCTTCTGTTCGGCAGGAACAAACTTTGGACATGCCCGAAGCGCATTGCCAACCAACCTGAATTGGGATGATGCAATGAATTGCTTCTCATCAAGCGGAGTTTTCAGTTCCGCTGCTTTGCCACCGTGCTTTTGGAAAACCGTAAATACCTCAGCAGCGATACTCACCCGCACCGCTTTCACAAATTCCACGTCTAGCGACCTGGCCTCGCAGAAGGTCACCACGGACATGGACGAATATGTCAACAACTCACTTTTGGTGACAGGCGATGCGGCCTTGGATTGCGCGACTGCCGATGGAACCATTACGGCACCGCCAAGAACGACAGATGCTTGCAGTGAAGCTGCCGTGAGCCAAACAAACCTTTTTGAGTTCTTCAATTGACTCATTAATCTCTTTTAATCATCCCCCATCAAACACAAAGAATGCCAGTGCATGGTCCAGGTTGACGAACTGGGACAACAGCAATCGAGACCGAGGCCCATGGATCCAAGCGCCGGCTTTGTTCGATTCAAGAGATCGCAATATCAGCCTCATCCAGAAATCAGTCGGCTTCCGTTCGGAACAACGAAGTAAAGGAACCAATTCTCAACCTCAAAATCCTCAACTTGCAACTAAAAAATGGCGGCCAAATTCAACGCTTGGCTCGGCAAATAGTCTTTAAAACCAATACATCAAAGGCTTTAAGTTCTTTTAACTTCAACCTTCTTCAATCGGAGGAAAAGCGTCTGATTGGCGGATTTCATGGTGATGTTCAACAATCGCGAGCACACCGCTATCCCACGTATAGATCGCCCGATAGCGATAACGATCTTGATCGAGCAAACGAATGTGCTCAAGGATGTCCCACTGCTGATAGTGCGACTCGAGAATTGTTTCGTGCTCGTCTACCTGACGAAGCGTTGTGCGCACGGGGTCGCCGTTGAGGTAACCACGGCTGCGTTGAAGCTGATGCCCCCAAAGCGTTGCCTCCATCACCCCTTCTCGCTCGTACCAGGGCTTCCGCTCAAAAAATGCTTCCGACACTTGGCCCTCAGGCCACCAACTAAAGCGATAGCGGCTTTCACCCACCTCGGGCTCAGCGAAGGCTTCCATTTTCAGGTTCATATCTAAATGAAGAACCTGGTCGTCACTAAAGGTGTACTGACGCCGCGAGCGCCAAAGGCCGAGATTGCGTCCAAACCAACGACGCAAACTGGTGTCCACCTGAATCGGCTTCGACGCTTGATGAGCTGTCGGGGCGACCAAAGGGACGCGGTTTTGCGCGGAAAAAAGCGACATGGACCGCGACCTTGACGCAACGGAGTGTTCAACAACGTCTTAGCTGGGATGGCGGTCCAGTCAAAAACCCATAAGGTAAGCATCGGTTTTGAGGCGGGATACCCCGTGGTCGATGACGGTTCTAAAGGGCGCCAGCAGCTGAAGCTGCTGCTGGTGGCCGCCCGTCATCAACTTTCCGGGCAGGATCTGCGCGGCCTGGTGCATTACCTCGAACGCGAAGATCTCGGCTTCGAAGTCACGCTTCAAGTTGCAGACCCCACCCAACAACCAGAACTCCTAGAGCTACACCGACTGGTGGTCACACCAGCCTTGATCAAGCTTCAGCCCTCACCGAAACAGGTGTTTGCGGGTAGCAACATCCTTCAACAGCTCAAAGGCTGGGTTCCACGCTGGAAGCAAGATGGGGTGGTGAGCGGACTTGGCCTCAGCTTGCGGCCAACGGAATTGGACGGCAGCCGCACCCAAAAAGAACTTCAACTGGAGGACCAGCTCCTGGTTCTCCGCCAGGAAAACGAAACCCTGATCGACAGGATTCACGCTCAGGAACGCCTGTTGCGCATGGTGGCCCATGAGCTGCGCACACCTTTAACGGCTGCTGCATTAGCGCTGCAGAGCCAACGCTTGGGGCAGATCGACATGGATCGATTCCAAGACGTCGTGACCCGGCGCCTGGAAGAGATGGAAGCTCTGTCAAAAGATCTCCTCGAAGTTGGCACCACCCGTTGGGAAACGCTGTTCAATCCCCAACGACTCGACCTGGCCAGCGTTTCGGCTGAGGTGATTTTGGAATTAGAAAAACTGTGGCTCGGTCGGAATGTGGAGATACGAACCGACATTCCGAGCGACTTACCCAAGGTTTTTGCCGATCAACGGCGCATGCGCCAGGTGATGCTCAATTTGTTGGAGAACGCCCTGAAATACACGGGCAATGGTGGCCATATCGCGCTCTCCATGCTTCACAGAACCAATCAGTGGGTTGAAGTGAGCGTCTGCGACAGCGGACCTGGCATTCCGAACGAGGAGCAGCAGCGCATTTTTCTCGATCGTGTGCGCCTACCGCAAACCTCAGACCGAACCACTGGCTTTGGAGTGGGTTTATCGGTGTGCCGTCGGATTGTGGAGGTCCACGGGGGACGAATTTGGGTGGTCTCTGAACCAGAGGAGGGGGCTTGTTTCACCTTCACCGTGCCGATCTGGCAGGGCCAAGGACAGGAATGGGGTCAAGCCGTCTTGACGGAGGGTCAGGCTGACCCGTAATTTCACAAGGTGTGGGAGTTCAAACGACCTTCCGATCACGTTCATGGCCCCATCGTCTAGAGGCCTAGGACACCTCCCTTTCACGGAGGCGACAGGGGTTCGAATCCCCTTGGGGCTACTGAAGAATTGGGCGAAACTTTCATCCAATTCCATAAAAAAAACTCCCTTTTGGGAGTTTTTTTTATGGCTCAAGGCGGGGAAGGGCTGGTGCGTCAATCCCGACGACGTTTCGCTTCCATCATCACGGCATGCAGATTGCTCGAGAGGTCGTCACGCAGCCGTTCTTCAATCAAAGCGATTGGCATTCCGATACAGCCTTGAACGGTGAGCTCGTAAACGAGGGAGCAACCGTCGGCAAGCTCATGCACACGCCAAGCGCCTTCAAAACGTCGAAAATCACCCTTCACCATCTTGAAACTGAGCAATCCTTCAGGCCGGAATTCGGTGAGTTCGAGTTGAACCTGCGCTGAAAATCGAAGACCCAGCAATTGTTGGCTTCCCACTTGCTGCAATCGGACCGTGTGTCCTTCGCGGTGCACCAACTGGCTTGAGCTCAGGTTTGGAATGAAGTTGGAGAGGTTTTCGTAATCGGTAAGGACAGCCCAGAGCTCATCTATTGCTAGAGGAGTTCTTAGTTGAGCGGCAAGGCGACGGACCCCCTGGGGGAGGCGTTCCATGGTCTGTTCAATCGCTTCGCTCTCGGGCGAGGACGTGGCGAGGGGATCGCGTCGAAACATCGCCTGTGGAAGAACCAATATCGAGGCCGATGGAAGGGTCAGATCCGGTGATCTTAAGGAGGTCTTCTTGTGAGCACCGTTATCTATGGAAAATAACAATGAAAGTGTGTAAAAACATCGACCACGCCTATAGTCGCGCCACCTAAAAGTGGGTTAAGCAATGCGGGTGTCTCAAGCAGCGTCAGGTCACACCACCTCAGGCCTGTTCACTGTTGTTGCCAGTGGTCGTCAGGCTGGCTCCCGCCCGACCGTGGTGCAGAGCTACACCGTGCCGCTTCGCCAGCTTTCCACAACTTTTAAGCTAATTACGGCGTCCGGAGCCACAATTCAGTCAGTGATTCCGGCAAGTCAGGACAATCCTGTTCCTGCCGCCCCAGCGGCCGCCCCCAGCGCCCGTGCCAAAAAAGCCACTTCCAAACCTTCTAAAAAAGCCGTGACGTCTAGCGCCCCGAAGAAGAAGCCCCACGCCAACGTTCCGGTTAACACCTACAAGCCCAAGACTCCGTTCATGGGCACGGTGACCGAAAACTATTCCCTGCTCACCGACGGTGCCATCGGCCGGGTTCAGCACATCACCTTTGATTTGGCTGGAGGCGAGCCTCAGCTGGAATACGTCGAAGGCCAGAGCATTGGCATCATTCCTGAAGGGAACGACGCCAATGGCAAACCCCACAAACTTCGGCTTTATTCCATCGCCAGCACACGCCACGGCGACAACTACAAAGACAACACCGTTTCCCTCTGTGTTCGTCAGCTCGAATACAAAAACGAAGCCGGTGAACAGATCTACGGCGTTTGCTCCACCTACCTGTGTGACATCGAGCCAGGCACCAAGGTGAAAATCACAGGCCCGGTGGGTAAGGAAATGCTCCTCCCTGAAGACGAAGACGCCAACATCATCATGTTGGCCACTGGTACTGGTATCGCTCCGATGCGCACCTACCTCCGTCGCATGTTCGAGTCGAAGGAGCGCAATGCCAACGGTTGGTCGTTCAAAGGCAAAGCCTGGCTGTTCATGGGTGCCCCCAAAACAGCCAACCTCCTCTACGACGACGATTTCAACCACTACCTCAAGGAATATCCCGACAACTTCCGCTACACCAAAGCGATTAGTCGGGAAGAGCAGAACAGCAAGGGCGGTCGGATGTACATCCAAGACCGTGTTTCAGAACATGCTGATGAAATCTTCGCCATGATCGAAGATCCAAAAACCCACGTTTATATGTGCGGTCTTCGGGGCATGGAACCAGGCATCGACGAAGCGATGGCTGCAGCCGCTGCAGCCAAAGGATTGGACTGGAAGGAACTGCGTCCGCAGCTCAAGAAAGCCGATCGTTGGCACGTTGAAACCTATTGATTGAATCCCGGTTCAAACGCCGTTTTGCTCATCCCTCGGGATGGGCTTTTTTTTTGGGTTGATCACAAAACCCACATCAAACCCAGACGAGATTCTGCTGAGCAGTGTGCATCGGCGCTTCCGCGTCTAAACCTTCGACAGAAGCCTGAGCTCCATGGTCGCCACGATCACCAATCCGCTCCGCGTTGGACTTCGACAGGAACGGGTCATTGCACCGCAATGTTTGGTGATTTTTGGTGCCAGCGGAGATCTCACCCACCGCAAACTTGTCCCGGCGTTATTCGAACTGTTCAAACAACGCCGACTCCCAAGTGAATTCGCTCTTTTGGGCTGCGCTCGTCGCCCTTGGACCGATGAGGTGTTTCGGGGAAAAATGGCCGAAGCACTCGCCCCCCGCATTGCAGAGAATCCAGCGGCGTGGGAGCAATTCGTTGGCAAGCTGTTTTACGAACCCGTTGACCTGCAAAAACCAGACGATGTCGTGCGACTCGGTGGACGCCTTGAATTGATTGATCAACAGTGCGCCACCCGCAGCAATCGCACCTTCTATCTCTCGGTGTCTCCCAATTTCTATGCCAGCGGTTGTCGTGCCCTCTCCGATGCCGGGCTCCTCAAGGATCCCAAACGCAGCCGCGTTGTGATCGAAAAGCCCTTTGGACGGGATTACGGCAGTGCACAAGCCTTGAACAAGGTGGTTCAAGGCTGCGGTCAAGAGAATCAGATCTTCCGCATCGACCATTACCTCGGTAAGGAAACCGTCCAAAACATCATGGTGCTGCGGTTTGCCAACACCATTTTTGAGCCAATCTGGAATCGCAATTACATCTCGAGCGTCCAAATCACCGCCTCCGAAACCGTTGGCGTGGAAGAACGAGCTGGGTACTACGAATCCTCAGGAGCCCTGCGGGACATGGTGCAAAACCATCTCACGCAAATGTTGGCCATCACAGCGATGGAGCCCCCAGGACGCTTTGATCCCGAAGCGATCCGCAATGAAAAAGCCAAGGTGCTGCAGGCTGCCCGTCTCGCCGACGAACTCGAGCCGTGGAACTGCTGCGTCCGTGGTCAATACGGTCCGGGAGGAACCCAAGCCAACCCCTTAGCTGGCTATCGCCAAGAACCGGGGGTCGAAGCAAACAGCACCACCGAGACCTATGTGGCGATGAAACTCTTCATCGACAATTGGCGTTGGCAAGGTGTGCCCTTCTACGTCCGCACGGGTAAACGACTCGCCAAGCGACTCAGTGAAGTGGTGCTCACCTTCCGCGAAGCGCCGGTGCACCTTTTTGATGCCGCCACGGGCGGACCCACCGCAAACCAGCTGATTTTGCGTATCCAGCCGGATGAAGGTGCCGAATTCCGCTTCGAAGTGAAGTCGCCAGGTTCTGGCATGCGTAGTCGGCCGATCGACATGGAGTTCTCTTACGACGAGTCGTTTGGAGAGCCCTCCGATGAGGGCTATGTGCGCTTGCTGGCCGATGCCATGCTCAGCGATCCAACCCTGTTCACCCGTGCCGACGAGGTGGAAGCAGCCTGGCGCCTTTACACCCCATTGCTCGAGCTGATTGAAGACAGCCCCTGGCAACTACCAATCCACCCTTACGAATCACGCACCTGGGGGCCCGCCGCCGCCGATGCCCTGCTCGCCCGTGACGGGTTGCTCTGGCGACGCCCATAAGTCCTCTTCAGTTTTCTTCTCTCCCTGTCCCCTGTTCACGCACCCTCGGCACCATGTCTCCCCAGCTCACCCTGCAGACCCCTCTGGAACTGGTTCCCTCGGAGGTTCCCACCTACCTCGAACAGCTCTGGTCACCAGAACAGCAGGGCAGCACTGGCACCGGCGCATCAACGTTTTGTTTGCTGATCTGGCAGCCCGCCTGGGCTGAACAACATTTGGTGCGAAGTGATCGTCTAAGAGGCCCCATCACTGGCCAACAAACCAGTGATTTAATTGCTGCGGGGCGTCAGGCAATCACAGAGGCCGATCTCCCAATCAGCACTCCCCCTCTTGATGGGGCTGTGATCGAGGCCGTCTCCCGATTCGAGGGTGATGCCACGGCAGAAGACCTACGGGGGCAGTACATCGATCCCGCGCTCAGCGCACTGATGCCACGCCGGCTGATCACCTTGGCGCCCACCATTGCACCGAGCCAGAGTCTTGAGACCCTCGTCGCGGCCTACTGCCCCCTACCGGAAGAGGGTGGAGGAACCACTGCATGCGGCGATGTGGTGGTGCTGAGGGGAGGCGACGCGGCCCTCCAAGACGGGTTAACAATCCTGGAGCCCCTCCTACCAGCGTCGATGCCGACCTGGGTTTGGTGGAATGGCTTCCTCGATGAAGCTCCTGAGCTCATGGCACGCCTCGCGTGCACGTCCCGTCGACTCATCATCGACAGTGCCGTCGGCCAACCACGCCAGTGCCTCGAGGTGCTGCGCCAGCGCGTCGAGGCTGGCCAGGCCGTGAATGATCTGAACTGGCTACGGCTGCGGAGCTGGCGTGAAACCTTGGCCATGATGTTTGATCCACCGGATCGCCGTGATGCCCTCAGTCACGTCACCCAATTAGATATTGATGTGGAAGGGCACCATCCAGCGCAGGGGCTCCTGCTGGCAGCCTGGATCGCAGACCGACTGGGATGGACGCTCGATTCGGCCAACACGATCGAGGAGGAAACCATGGCCCAGTTCCATCGCCCTGATGGAGCAGCTGTAACCGTCCACTTAATGGGCGTGCCCGTCGGGCAACCCAATGTTCATGCCGGGCGAATCGTGGGCATGCGACTGATCTGCCAACCCGATAACGGCAAAGGGGTCTGTGTGATCCTTTGCGCTGATTCAGGCGGATGCATGCGTTTAGAGGGTGGCGGTATGGCCAACCTGGACTTGCACGAAGACATCGTTCCTGTGCAACACGCCACCCCAGAAATGGATGTCGCCCGACTGCTCGGTGGTGGCCACGACAGCACCAACCCGCTCCTGGCGGCAGCAGCACCATTGGCTGCCAGGCTGCTGGGTTGATTTAGGGGAACAGCATGGCCGTTGTGATTGCCGCACCGGCCAGTGGCAGCGGCAAAACCCTTGTCAGTCTTGCGCTCTTGAGCTGGGCACGGGCACGCGGTGAGTCGGTTCAACCGTTCAAGGTGGGGCCCGACTACCTCGACCCGCAGCTGCTGAGTGAGGCGGCGGGGCGTTCCTGCCGCAACCTCGATCTCAATCTTTGCGGGGAGCCATGGGTGCGCAAAGCCTTCCATGGCTACGGGGGGGTGTGCTCCATGGCCCTGATCGAAGGCGTCATGGGGCTCTTCGATGGCATTGGCAGTACGGAGGAAGGCAGTACGGCCGCGATCGCTCGCCTTCTCCATCTCCCCGTGGTTTTAGTTGTGGATGCCGGAGGCCAAGCGGCCTCGCTTGGGGCCCTCGTGCGTGGGTTCAGAGATCACGACCCAACACTCAACCTCGCGGGCGTTGTGATCAACCGTGTGAACAGCGCTCGCCATCGCGCCTTGCTGCAGGACGTGCTCGACCGTCTTGGCGTGCCTCTCCTCGGCTGCATGCCTCGAACGGATGCCCTACAGCTGCCCAGTCGACACCTGGGGCTGGCGCCAGCCCATGAGTTGGACGATCCGACGCAACGGCGGCAAGCCTGGGCCGACTTGGCTGAACAGCATCTCGACCTGGGCACCCTGGCGCCACTCATGCAGGCTCCTTCTGCGGGCCCTTCGGTGTTCGCAGACATCCCACCAGGCCATGGACCATCCCTGCCTGTGGCCGTGGCGGCTGATGCCGCCTTCCATTTCCGCTATCCCGAAACGGGCGAATTACTGGAGCACCTGGGGATGCCCGCTGTGCCCTGGAGCCCTCTGGCCAATACGGCCATTCCAAAGGAGGCCAAAGGTTTAATTCTCCCCGGGGGATTCCCGGAACAACATGCCGAGCAGATCAGCCAGGCCACGGAAAGCCTCAACTCCTTGCGGCAGTTTTGCCATCAGCGGCCTGTCTATGCCGAATGTGGCGGCATGCTGCTGCTGGGACGGCAACTCAGCGATCTCGATAGCAAGGCCCATCCCATGGCCAACATCCTTCCCTTTGATGCTCGCCGCGGCCGACTGCAAGTGGGATATCGCCGCCTGAAGCCCCGGGAGGATGGGTTGCTGGTGAGGAAGGGGGAAGAGGTCACCGGCCATGAATTTCACCGCTGGGAACTGGACGACCCCCGAGGGGCCGACGACGGATCCGTGCTGTGGGAAATTAATGGTTGGCGAGTGAGCCAACGTCCGGAAGGATGGAACAAACGGACGTTGCACGCGAGCTGGGTACACCTGCATTGGGCCAGTTGTTCGACGATTTGCTTCCGATGGCGCGCCGCACTCGCAACCGAAGCGAGATCATCGCCAGGCGATTTGTGAGCCGACAGCAGCCCACACGAATGCAACCATTCGTGGAGCGCTGGCGCTGGATCATTCAAGGCCATGTGCAGGGCGTTGGATTTCGAGCCAGCTGCAGCCGTCGTGCCTTGGATATGGGCCTCAAGGGATGGGTTCGTAACCTGCAAGACGGCAGTGTTGAAGTGCAGGCAGAGGGCCCACCCATTGCTCTTGCGGAGCTAAGGGCCTGGTGCGAAAAGGGTCCGCTTGGGGCTCAAGTGCAACGGGTGAAACCATGCCAGTTGCCGGTGCGGGGGGACGACTGGTTTGAGGTGCGTTACTAAAACGCGAACTGAAACATGGATAGAAAAACAATTGGAAGGCGGGTGGAGTTCCAGCGATGACCTAGCTAGCGAAAGAACACAGCACTGCGGTTGAAGGTTGTGGTTCGCTTCGCGATGGTTTTGGTGCTCTCAACGTTGCCGTTGATCGGGATCGAGGCAATGAGCACCCGTCAGCCCACACCGCAAAGCAGCTACGACAGTGCTATTGAGGCGCTGACGGCATGTCAGGCCTGGCGTCAGCAAGAGGGAGTATTTACAGCCCTCATCCCTGCCATGCATCGAATTGCATCCAAGCCACGCCGCATCCAAACTGGGCTACGCAGTTGTGAAGCCGACCTCGAAAAGGCCTTGATCATTGGCCGTCGATACAGCGTTCAGGCGGAGTCGCATTCCGACAAGCCATTGCACCAACTGCATCGCCCCATCAGTCACATCTTTCCTTACCTGTCGCCAACGTCTGCCAGCCCAATGTTGTGAATAAAAAGTTGTGAATAAAACGCTGTGAATAACCCGTTCAACACCAAAGACAAAGCCTTTTGGAGAGGCCTCATTGGGGTGGTGAGCTTGGGCGTCAGCATTGGCTTGGCCGCCCTCATTCTTCGTCTATGACTCCGTCTTGACCCCACCCATGGCTGAGATCCGGCATCGGGAGTCCACTTGGAGCGTCTGGACCCATGGTTGTCCAAATGGGGAGCAGGTGGACCAGGTACAGCGGCGCAGTGAACAGACCATCGACAGGATGCTGATGATTCCGAAACCAGGGGATATCGCCCTGTTTGCCCATGGCCACAGCCTTCCGGACCTGGCCGGCAGCTGGCTGGGAGGGCGCCGCTGGAGGGCGACTGCTCCAGCTGGGGACTGGAATGATCAGCCTTTTGGGCTGGGAACGGGAAACCCGGACTCTTGCCCGTTGGAATGCCCCGACGCAAAGCAACCCGCATGACTGATCCAAAAATCTGGACGGAATTGGTGTCGTATGGCATTGGTGTTGCCCTATCGCCGATTCATTTGGTGTTGTTGCTACTGCTGTTGCTGGGGAACGCACCACGGCGGCGCGGCGGGTTGTTTGTGGTGGGTTGGTGGCTCACCAGTGCCCTGGTGGTGCTCGGATTACTCACCCTGGGGCACGGCCTTTTGCTGGACATGAGCCATGGATCCAAACACCGCACCGGGCTGGATCTGATCGCAGGCGGAGCGTTAGTTGCCCTCGGGGGACGGGAGCTCATCCGCAGTTGGCTCAATCAAGATGGCCCCCCAGGCTGGACCCAAAGCGTGGATCGCTTTGCCGCCCTGCCCCTGCCGCTCCTGCTATTGATCAGCAGTGCCACCGAAATCATCAGCCCAGACGACCTGCTGCTCTTCGCGAAAACCGCCGGAGTGATTCTTGCCCAAGGACTCAGCCTGCAGGGGGAGGTCGCGTCGAGCCTGGTGTTCAGCCTGTCAGCCAGCGTGCTGTTGCTGGTGCCTTTCGTGGCGGTTGTCCTTGGGGGTGAACGCGTTTTGCCGATGTTGCAGCAAGGAAAAACCACCCTGCTGAGCCGTGGGGAATTGGTGGTGGGCAGCGTGAGCTTGGGCCTGGGTGGCTATTTGAGCTGGCAAGGCATCACAGGGCTTGCCCTGCGTTGAGCCAAGCCTGATTCGCACCCTCACTCTGAGAACGTTGAAAAGGCTTGAGTCCATGCCGCCGTGGTCTCAGGCGACGACGTCCCACCGATCATCCACACGCCGGTCCGCGCCCGCGACACTGCGACATAGCAAAGCTGTTGTCGGATGCGCGGATCAGCTCGGAACACATCAGGCGCCACAAACACCTCACCAAAGCTGCTGCCCTGGCTGCGATGCACCGTTAAAACAGCGGCGGGTCCGAGGGACGCAAAGGCATCTCGAACAAGGAAATACTGCCTCCAAATGCTGCGCCCATTTTTTTTACCGGCGTCTTTGGCCTGTTGGCGCAACCGCTGCATCACACCATCCAATTCCAGGCGCGCCGCACTGCCAACGGGGGGCTGTAATCGAAGCGTGAGCTCGAGATCCCCGGAGCTCACTTTGGCCGACAGGGTTTCAATCATGGGCACCCCTCCGTTGATCTCCGTCAACCCAAAATCCAGCAAGTCGCACGATTCAGGCGTCACATCCAGCACCACCACCTCTCGGTTGGATCCCAACACCATGTCGGGCTCTTCCCCGGCTTCTTCCCCGTCCCGGGAGGCTGGTGCCATCACCGCAGTGCGGCTAATCAACACTTCGCCAGGCAAGACGGGCATCTGATCCGCCATGTCGCCATGAATGGCCCGACGCGCGTGGGGTACCAGCCGCTCCAGGGTGCGATTGGTGTAGCAAAGAATGCGTGCGGCATCGGGATTGTCCTGTTGCGAGGCTGCCTTCAACGATTGGCGGGCTTGGTTCAACCATTCCTTTTGGGAGAGGCAACGCACCTGCCCTTGCTCATTCCGGATCGGCTGCAGAAGCGGAGGAGATAAGCAAGGCAACACTCCCTCCCGCAGACGGCTCGCGAGCTGCAGCACCGGCCCCTGGTGACGAACCACCTGCTGTAACACCGCTCCACTGCGCCGTTGCATGGCGAATACTGGGCTTTTCTCCTCCCCAACCGGTGGAAGCTGCGCTGGATCCCCAACAAACACCAAACGGGTTTTGAAGGGATGGGCGCATTGCAGGGCAATCCCCAGCAGGGTGCTGTCCACCATCGAGGCTTCATCGATCAACACCAAGCCAAGGTTCTCCAGAGCCATTCCCGTTTGCTCTGTGGGCTCACACAGTTCGACATCACCCGAGCGTTTGAGCTTCAACCGCAGCAGGCGGTGGATGGTGGATGGATACCAGGTGGGTTGCAACCCTTCGAGATCTAAGGCCTGACGCAGCACACCCACGGCCTTATGGGTGGGCGCAACAACGGTCCAACACAAGCCAGTGGCCTCCACCTGACGCAATAGGCGCATCGACAAAAACGTCTTGCCACTCCCTGCAAATCCACTCAGAACAAAGGGAGTTCCATCGGCAGGAGTTGCCAACCAGGTGGAAAAAGCATCCGCCGCCGCCTGTTGATCCGCCGTGAGTTCCGCAGTGGCGGTCACCCCAACCCAGCCCCAATCACAGTTTTCATCACAGCGGCAAGATGCAGCGGAGACCCCACCAGCACAAGACCTGGCAGGGCAATGGCAGGACCCACCAAGCTGCCCACCAGCACCTGAAGGCGGCTATGGCCAAGACTTTCCTTCAACGGCTTCTCATAGGGGTGTGGCCAGAGGTCTGCTGGTAACGCATTGACGCGCTCTGCGGTGTATCCGGCGGCGCGGCGAATGCCACTGGCGTCGTACATCACCACAAAGGCCACCACGGTTGCCAGAGCAAAGGTCGGGTGGTCAAAACCCTGGGTCCAGCCAAGGCAAGCAGCCGTGCCGGTTACAAGAGCGGAGTGACTAGAAGGCATCCCCCCTGTTTCCACCAAAACCGCTGGGCGCCAGCGGCGATGCACGATTAATTCGATCAGCAATTTGGAGAGCTGAGCTACCCCACAGGCGACCAGCCCCCAGGCCAAAGCACTGTTATCGAACAATTCACGCAACACCGCGTGGGAGGGGGAGGGATCGATCATCGATCGCGGCTGGTGATGAAGTCGGCCAAGGCCAGCAGAGGCATCGCTTGATCTGACCAGGGTTGCAGAGCTTCCTTTGCCTCTCGCACCAAATCATCCGCCCGCTTCCTCGACTCCTCTAAACCCAAGAGCTTGGGATACGTGGTCTTATCGGCCAGCAGATCCTTGCCGGCGGTTTTACCGAGCACCTCACTGCTCGCGGTGATATCGAGGATGTCGTCAATGATCTGGAATGCCAAGCCAATGCCTCGGGCATAGGTGCGCAGCGCCGTGATCAAGGTGTCGTCTGCATTGCCAATCAAGGCACCGGTGATCACACAGGCACTGAGCAGCGCGCCGGTTTTATGGAGATGGATGTACTCGAGTGTCTCGAGATCCACCTGCTTGCCTTCACTCTCTAAATCCACCACCTGGCCACCCACCAGCCCCGGTGCTCCGGCCACCAGTGAGAGTTCACCCACCACCTTGAGCAGTTGGTCCGCCGGAACGCCGGGACTTCGCAACGCCACCATCTCGAAGGCGCGGGTGAGCAGCGCATCACCGGCCAAGATCGCCACGGCCTCCCCATACACCTTGTGGTTGGTGGGACGCCCCCGGCGCACATCGTCGTCATCCATCGCCGGCAGATCGTCGTGGATCAGCGACATGGTGTGAATCATCTCGAGGGCGACAGCCGTTGGCACGGCATGCTTCGCGTCGCCACCAGCCAGTTCACAGGCCGCAAGGCAAAGAATCGGGCGTAGACGCTTGCCACCTGCCAACAGCGAATAACGCATGGCATCCCGCAACGACTCGGGCCGTTCAGGACCGAGGGAGTCGTCAAGCGCCGCTTCAACGGTTTCCTTGGCCTTGCCGAGATAGGCCTTGAAATCGAACTCGGCGGTCATGGATGGACCTTGGCTGGCCGGATTCTCTCAGGTTGAGGAGAAGCCCCCCAAAGGAACCCAATCCATTGGGTGCGGCGTGAGCATTTCTCGACCCTGTCCAGGGGCGGTCGTGACCGCCAGGTCGTACGACACCGAATAGCGCGGCACCCCACCCTCGTAAGGCAAAACGCGATGGCGCAGATCTGAAGGGAAGAGCAGCAAGCGGTGCTGTTTTGGAGCAAACACCCCACCAGACACGGTGGCTTCCCGAAACGGAATGGCCATCACATGGCTGAAGTAGGTGTCGGGCGCTTGAAACTCCAGTTCTCCAGAACCGGGATCCTCTTCGGTGCACACATAAAACACAGCACTCAGCTGGGCATTGCGATGGGTGTGGGACTCAATCGTTCCTCCATCGGGGGAACACACCACCGGCCATGCCTTTTGAATGTGAACCTCGAGGCCATGGTCGGGGCCTAATAAATCGATCAAATAAAGCGACACCTGCTCTGCGATCTGGTGATTGAGCCAGACGAAAGCCTCCATCCGATGCAACTGATCCAAGCCAGCAATCCCCAAAAGATCTCCGGTGAGGTTGTTGCGATTGGAAAACTGAGGATCACCAAACACGTCGCGATCAAACACTTCCAACTGCTGGTGCATCGCTGCAGCAATACCGTCATCAGGAGTGAGATCCACCTGCATCACGGGGGTGGGGAACAACCAATGGAGTGGCATCGACCCGTTAGCTGAGGAGATCAGCGAGTTCATGGTCAACACCATGGCGGCGACACCACGCCACAACGGTGTTCACCAACAGCATGGTGACGGTCATCGGACCAACACCGCCGGGCACCGGGGACAACGCCGCTGCGATCGGTTCCACTTCTTCCGCACGCACGTCGCCACAGAGCCCTCCTTCAGGCTTGCGATGGATGCCCACGTCGACCACCGCAGCACCAGGCTTGATGTGCTCCGCCCCCACCATCCCGGGGCGACCTGCTGCCACCACCACAATGTCGGCCTCTCGGGTGTGAGCCGCCAGATCCTTCGTGCGGGAATGAACCACCGTGACGGTGGCATTGGCGGCTTGGAGCATCAACGCCATCGGCTGCCCCACAAGGATGCTCCGACCAATCACGACAGCCCGTTGACCAGCCGGGTCGATGCCCTGACTGCGCAGCATGGCCATCACGCCAGCCGGGGTGCAACTGCGCGGTCCCTGTTCTCCTTTGAGCAATCGCCCCAAGTTGAGGGTGTGCAATCCATCGGCATCCTTTTCAGGGTCAATCGCCATTAACAACGGCCCCTCATCCAACCCCTCTGGCAATGGGAGCTGCAGCAGGATGCCATCCACACGAGGATCAGCATTGAGCTGTTGAATCGTGCTCAACACCTCCGCAAAGGGGGTGGAGCTCGGGAGATGGGCGCCGTAGCTAGCTACACCGATACGAGCGCAAGCCTTCTCCTTATTCGCGACGTACACAGCACTGGCGGGATCGTCCCCGACGCGAAGCACAGCTAGCCCAGGCGGACGCCCTACCTGGGGGAGATGGGATTCGATTTGAGCTTGAAGACGACTCTCCACGGCCTTCGCCAGTGCCTTGCCATCCAGACGCAGGGCCATGCCTTGGATCATTGCTTCCTCCAGCATGCCTCTCGAGGAGAGCTAGCGTTATTGCACTGATGTGTCGTGTTTGGTTCGCTTTCCGCGCGGTAGCAGCCTCTGGGGACGTTGGCGACGTCTTCAATCACCAACCCGACGGTTGTTGCGCTGGACGCGATTGCAGACGGCTGTTGTTTTGCTCGTTTGCCTTGCGGTCGCCATGGCATCGAGCCTGCCGTGGTTAATCAAACCCGACCTAGAGCCTGGAGCGATCGCCCCCTTTGATGCGATTGCACCAAAAGATGTCTTGGTGCAAGACAGCACGGCACTTGAACAACAACGCTCATCGTTGGTGGCGCAGTCGGTGGTGCAGGTCATCGACCCAGCACAAACAAAGCTGCTGCGACAACGCTTGGAACAGCAGTTGATCCAACTGCAACAGGTCGCCATGAGCGGATCCGCGGCGCGGGTTGGTCCGGTGAACATGAGTCGTGCGGAACAGCAGTGGCTCAGCCAACGAACAGCGCAGGAGCAGCTGGACTGGGATTCCGCTGTTCGCCAAGCGGCGACTCGAATGCTCAGCCAAGGCTTGGTGAGCAACTTGGCCGTGACTCAACTGCGTCAAGCCGCCAAGGTGCAGCTGGGGCAAGCAGAGATCACCAATCCCACTGCACGCTCTCTGGCAACCAAGGTTTTAGCGAGCACCCTGCGGGGCAGTAGCAACCTGCGCACCGATCCCAATCTGAGCAAACAGCTGATTGAGGAGCAGCTCACCAAACAAGTGATCCCCACCATCGAAGTGCGAAAGGGCGATCTGATCACCCGCAAGGGGGAACCGATTAGTAACCAGGCCTACGACGTGCTCGATTACTTCGGCAGAGTGCGACGGGAACCGCAACCGGGGATTTGGTTTCAGCATTTCACTGAAGCCCTGGCCGCCTGCGGGGTGATGGTGTTGGTGATGCGTCGAGAACGCCCCTATCTCGAGGTTCGCCATGCGCTCCTCGCGGTGGGAATTTTGTTTCTCGTGCAGCTGGCGAAGCTGTGGTTTCAGGGCAGCGTCAGCCCCCTCGCCGTCTTGGTTCCGCCCACCCTCGTCTTGGCCGAAGGGCTCGGCACAGGCTGCGGCTTGGTGTGGATGAGCGTGGCAGCTCTTTTATGGCCTGAGCCAGTCAATGGCTTGAGCGACGGACGCTTGTTGATCGCCGCCGTCGTGGCCGCCGCAGCTGCGTTGATCGCAGGGCGTCAACGCAGCCGCGGTCAACTCCTGCAGCTCACGGTGTTCCTTCCAGTTGGAGCCTTGATGGGGCAGTGGCTCCTCCTACAGCTGCAGCCCCTGACGGGCTGGAAGGCCTGGGGCAGCCTGAATCCAACCCTTGATGAATTGGCCACCGAGTCGCTGCTCTTAGGCCTCTTGCTGATGCTCACGTTGCTCGCCATTCCAGTACTGGAGAGCTCCTTTGGCCTGCTCACCCGCGCCCGCTTACTGGAACTTGCCGACCAAGAGCGTCCGTTGCTGCGGCGACTCTCCTGCGAAGCCCCCGGCACGTTTGAGCACACCTTGATGATCTGCAGCCTGGCCGAGGAGGGGGCCCGAGCAATCGGAGCCGATGTGGATCTGATACGCACGGGCTCGCTGTATCACGACGTTGGCAAACTGCATGCGCCGGGGTGGTTCATTGAGAATCAAAAGGACGAACCCAACCCACACGACTCCCTGAATGATCCGTTTGCCAGTGCAGCGGTGCTGCAAGCCCATGTGGATGAAGGCCTGAAACTGGCCCGTCGTCACCGGCTTCCGCGCCCCATTGCCGATTTCATCCCAGAACACCAAGGCACCCTGAAGATGGGCTATTTCCTCCATGAAGCGCGGGCCAAGGATCCCAATGTGGATGAGAGTTTGTTCCGCTATCGAGGACCGGCGCCTCGATCCCGGGAAACGGCTGTGTTGATGTTGGCCGATGGCTGCGAAGCAGCCTTGCGGTCACTCCCCCCCGATACGTCCGATGACCAGGCCCGCGACACGGTGCGGCGCCTGGTGGGTGCCCGTCAACGGGATGGACAGCTGCGCAAAAGCAGCTTGAGTCGCAGCGAAGTGGAGCTGGTGATCCGTGCCTTTGTGCAGGTGTGGAGGCGGATGCGCCACCGCCGCATCCCTTACCCAATTCCGGCCCGGCGCGGCTTTCCGGCCTAACGCCGAGACCAAGGGTCGGCGGACAACAGGCGCAACCGCTGCCCTGTGAACGGATGGCAGAAGCTCAACGCAATGGCGTGCAAACGAAGGCGCTGTGAAAAAGGGGACTCCGCCGCTTGATCTCCATCAATCGGATCGCCATAGATCGGATCACCAATGATCGGGTGAGCGATCTCCGCCAGATGGCTTCGTAATTGATGGGAGCGGCCGGTGATGGGGCGCAACCAAAGCTGGGTGACCTCTGCGGCGCTGCTGCGCACACGCCAGAGCGTGGATGCCTCACGTCCCTCGGGATGGGAGCCATAGCGGGGCGGCTGGCGCTGCAGTCGTGCCAAACGGTTGTGGATGCATCCACGGCCAGCCAGAACACCGTGGACATGGGCCAAATAAAGCTTGTTGACGCATCGATTGGAAAACAAAGCACTGGTGCGTCGCAGGGCCTCCAAGCCAGCCGCCAACACCAGCACACCGGACGTGTCTCGATCCAAGCGATGCACCAGACGCCAATCAGGAGCCTGATCGTGAGCCTGCACCCTGGAGATCAAGGAATCGGCCTGATCCGGGCCCAAGCCTGGCTGCGACAACAGCCCCGAGGGCTTGTCGACCGCCAGGAGCCAACGATCCCGATACAGAACTCGAACTCCCTGGACCGTCAAGGCGATAGGCGGTTACTGCAGTGCTTCACAAACAACGCTTCCACTTGATTGGGGGGAAGCACCTGAACCAAACGGGCCTCCGCTTCAGCATGGTGCTGGCTGGAGTCGTAGAGCTGAAGCTCCAGAAAAGCCGCAGGGTGCGTACGGCGGGCTTGATCCATCTCTTCGGCGAGGATCCCAGGAGGCATCAGGTAATCGCCCTTGCAATCCTGCATCACATGGGCTGATTCATGGGCCAACACCACCCAAACCTGAGCTGGATCGTCCTGAAGATTGTTGCCGCACATCAGCAGTGCTTGCTTGCCTTGATGGAAAGCCCCCATCAGTCCCGCGGGACAGTCCTGAGCCACCAGCGCTTCGATGCCGGCTTCTTTGAGCAAATCTAGATAACGACTGATGCGATCCCAGGTGGTGGCCTGCGCTCCACAAGCAGAGCTCAAGAACGCAGCTAACAGCAGGCCCGACCATCCCAAAGACCAACGCATCAGGCCGAACCAGAGCACCTAATTCATTGGTCTCAACCGTCGATCCCTGCAGCCTGAAAACCTCGGAACTTCTTTAGATTTCAACCCTGAAGTTGTTGCTCAACCGACGCCACTTTGTCGAGAAACGATTGCTCGCGGTCGATGCGGGTGTTCAACTTCAAGGTGGTGTAAATCCTGGGAGCACCCATGGCATGGAGGGCGTCGTGGCAGGCACGAACACAATCCATCACCGCATCCCAAGGGCCTTCAATTGCTGTGCCATTGGGGCCCAGTTGATGGGTAAGACCGGTGGCGCGAATCACTTTTTCACAGCTGGCGACGTAGGGCGACAGGCTCACCCCCACCCCAATCGGCACCACACAGAGATCAACACTTACCCACATCAAGCCCGTGCCATCGCGGCTGGCGTTAGGCAACTCATTGGGTAATCGATCGTGCGCCACTCGCCATTGGCCGTCCAAACTTCCACCGCAATCCCCCGCTGACCTGGGGAGCAGCGAGACCCTTGGCCGTTGCACCAGTTGCTGGCCGCAGCCAAAGCGTGCTCGAGGGTGTCGTATGGAATATCTAAAACAGGATGGGGGCGACCATCCAGGCCAACCAGTCGGTAGCGGGAGCGATGAAGAACCATGGCGGTCCAATCCCGAAAGCGTCACTAGGCTCCCACGCCAGCTGGAGGTTTAAGCGGCCAACTTTGTTATTCGAGACACTCTGATTCGAGACACCTAGTTCGAGACACTGGAGTCAACCTCGACGAACCCCTGCCATGGGCGAGAGATTGCTGCTGGCTTACACCACCCTCATGGACAAAGCACCGGGGGCTGCCTTCCGACGGGCGCGGGAGCTTTATCTCAATAAATACTGTATGCCCCAAGGCAACACCAATCACCCGCTGCGCTTGTTCGTTTGCGATGAACAAATCGACGAAACCGTGGTGCCAGCACCCGATGGAGAACCCGGGCATCGGCTGGTGACGCTGACCAGCCGCCCCGGCCAACTCGCCATCGTGCACTGGCAACAAACCAGTCCACCCAAGCCGCCGCTTCTGAAGAGCTACCTCGCAGACGAATGGCAACTCAACGCTGATGAGTTCGATTTAGTGGCCTGTACCAGCCCTTGGTTTCGCGATGGAGGGCATCAAACCCGGTTCACCCCTCCGGCCGATCTGACCTACCAGCAGCAGAGCTTATTAACGCTCAAGGAATAAAAACAAAAATAATTCCGTATTCAGAGCCAAGCGCTTTGTGTCCGCCGCTACCGCTGAAGAAGAGATCCCCCTCGCCGCTGTGATGTTGACCAACTATGCCGAGCGATACGTCCTGCGCTCCTCCTCCATCGGTGGCTACCTGTCGGTGAATTCCGTCGATCAGCAAATCGAACGAAGAGCCTCTCCAGAGGATGCCTGGATCTTCCACACCCACGATGGCGCCGTCACCCATGCCCGCTGGATCGGAGAAGTGCATGGGGAAACACCCGATGTGGTGAAGCTCACCCGGTAAATGCAGCCAGGCCCAGGCCTGGCTTATCCATGAATGAACGTGCGAAGCGGCCGAGACTCCTGTGCTTGCTGCTTTTGGAGAGCAAGGGCCCGTTTGGCCTGGGCTTCTCGCTGCTGAGCGGCGAACACATCCGACTCATCCAGGCTGAATCCATAGTCGGCGGCCAACGCCAGAAAACCCTCAAGATCCATGGGTTGAGCCAAGCGCTCATGAAGGGCTGGCTCGGTCTCTCGCATCAGCAGAAAACGGTCGAGATCGGCGAGGGCCATGGATCGGGGCAGTTGCCATCGTTCTAGATCAGGTGCCCTGATCTGATCGTTTTTATTTACAGACTCAACCCTTCACGGCATCGCCACTGGCATTGGGAAGAATGAAGCGCTGAAGCAACAGAAACAACGCCATCACTGGAAGAATCGACACCACAGATCCCGCCGCCACAATCCGCCAATCGAGCGAAAAACTGCTCGACAACTGTTGTAAACCGAGGGGCAAGGTGTAGAGATTGGGGTCGTCCAAAATCACCAACGGCCAGAGGAAATCACTCCAGGTGCCGATGAACACAAACATCGCCAGGGTGATCAGATCAGCCCGCGCCGCAGGAATCATCACGTTCCACCACTCGCCCAGACGCGAGCAGCCATCAATCCGTGCGGCTTCCTCCAACTCCTTTGGAACGCCGAGGAAGCTTTGACGCAAGAGGTACAAGCCGAAGGCAGTGGCGGCCTGAGGGATCACCAACGCCAACAACGTGTTGCGTAACCCCAGCTGAACCATCAGGAGGTAAAGCGGGATCATCACGACCTGAAACGGGATCAAAATCGTGGCCACCACAAGGGCCAACACCAAGCCCCGACCGGCAAACCGCAGCCTCGCCAAGGGGTATGCGGCCAACGAACAGAAGAGCAAATTGGCGACCACCGCCAGGGCACTCACCACGGCGCTGTTGATCAGATACGTCGTGAGCGGGTTGTCTTGAAACAGCCGTACGTAGGCATCGAAGCTTGGTTCCGCTGGTAAGAGCGCCGGCGGACTCACGAAGATGTCTTCAGCGGGGCCTTTTAGGGAGGTGCTCACCAACCAAAGCAGGGGGGTGAGCACCAACAGAGCCAAAAGGATGAGCAGCATCAACTGCACTGCCCTGGGGAGAAGACGGCGCATGGGTTGGTGGCTCAGAGCGTCGGCCTGGCGTCGAGCACCACCGGATCCTTTTGCGGATGCAGGGACTGACGTTCCTGGCCCGCAACCAACCGATTCAGGGCGTTCACAAAGGCCATCGCAGCCGCTACCACCACATCGGTGTCGGCGGCGTGGCCGGAATACAACGATCCATCACGCCGCAGGCGAATGGTGACCTCACCGATCGCATCAATCCCTTCGGTCACCGACTTCACGGAAAACTCGATCAAGTCGTTGGGCACATCAGCGAGGCCATTCAGGGCTCGGCACACCGCATCCACCGGACCGGTACCCACCGCTGACCCGGTGCTTTCGCCACCCTCCTCATCGATCAAGGTGACCGTGGCGGTGGGGCGAGAGCTGCTGCCACAGCTCACCTGAACAAACTTGAGTTGAAAGCGAGCTTCCGGTTGTTGCACCTGTTCACTCACGATCGCTTCGAGATCCCGATCGGTGATCTCGCGTTTGCGATCCGCTAAATCTTTGAACCGCGCGAAAGCCTCGTCAAGGTCGTCCCGGGTGAGGTTGTAGCCCAGCTCTTCTAAGCGAGCCCGCACGGCACTGCGGCCGCTGAGCTTGCCCAACGAGATGCGGTTATCGCTGAGGCCCACGGTACGGGCATCGATGATCTCGTAGGTGAGCCGATTTTTTAAAACGCCATCTTGATGAATGCCCGACTCATGGGCAAAGGCGTTCGCCCCAACAATCGCCTTATTGGGCTGCACCACCATGCCGGTGAGGTTGGACACCAAGCGAGAGGTTTTGGTGAGCTCCTCGGTGCGGACGGCCGTCAGCGGCGTGGGGCTGTCTTCCGCACGTCCCATGAAGGGATTGAAGTAACGGCGGCGCACATGCATCGCCATCACCAACTCTTCTAACGAGGCATTCCCGGCCCGTTCTCCGATGCCGTTGATGGTGCATTCCAACTGTCGAGCGCCGTTTTTAACGGCCTCGAGGAAGTTGGCGACGGCCAGTCCGAGATCGTTGTGACCATGCACTGAAATCACAGCCTCGTCAATGTTTGGAACGTGCTGGTTAATGCCGGCAATCAGGCCACCAAACTCCGATGGCGTGGTGTAGCCGACGGTGTCGGGAATGTTGATGGTGGTGGCACCGGCGGAAATCGCCGCTTCGATCACCTCGTAGAGAAACTCGGGATCACTCCGTCCGGCGTCTTCACAGGAGAATTCGACGTCTTCGATCAGGGAGCGGGCATAGCTCACCATCTCGGGCACGATCGCGAGCACGTCCTTGCGGCTCTTGCGCAATTTGTGCTCGAGATGAATGTCGCTGGTAGCAATAAAAGTGTGGATCCTGCCGCGGGGTGCTGGTGCCACGGCATCGGCACAAGCCTTGATATCGGCCTTCGAGGCACGGGCCAATCCACAAATGATCGGACCGTTTTCACCACCCACCTGCTGGGCAATTCGCTGAACGGCCGCGAAGTCACCGGCACTCGCAAACGGGAAACCGGCCTCGATCACATCGACGCCCAGGCGGGCCAACTGCTGAGCGATCGCCAGCTTCTCCTCAAGATTGAGACTGGCGCCTGGAGACTGTTCACCATCCCGAAGGGTGGTGTCAAAAATCAGGACGCGACCTGGGTCTTTGGCCATGACGACGCTCCGTCGACGGTCTTAGTCGAAGTGGGTATGAGTTAACGATTGTAGTTGAGTCACTTCAACAGTTCTCAAAAATCCATTCCATCAACAGAAGCAGACTAAATTCAGGCACCATTTGGGCCGATCTTTGACCAAAGGCGCTGTCGCCCTTGTTCTGCACGCCCATCTGCCTTACGTCCGTTCGGCAGAACCAGGGTCTCTGGAGGAAGACTGGTTTTTCCAGGCACTGGTTGAGTGTTATCTCCCCCTGCTTGAAACGCTCGAGCGGGCAGCCCAGCATCCCGATTGCCAGCCGAAGCTGACGATGGGCCTGTCGCCCACCCTGCTCACTCTGCTCGATGCGGCCGACCTCAAGCAGCGTTTTCCCACATGGCTGGAGCAACGACAACAGCTTTTGCCCCAAGCAGATCAGTCGCTTCGGGAGGCAGGTGATCACCTCAACGCAACATTTGAGCGGCATCTAGCCGCGTGGCAGGCCTGCGACGGCGACTTAATTGAACGCTTTGCGGCACTGCAACGCCAAGGGGTGGTGGATCTGCTCACCTGCGGCGCCACCCATGGATACCTCCCACTCCTGCGCCATCACCCCGAGGCCGTGCGCGGTCAATTGCGAACCGCCGTTCGGGAACATCAGCGATTAATCGGTGAACGTCCCCTCGGCATCTGGCTGCCGGAGTGCGCCTACTACGAAGGGCTCGACCATTGGATGCGGGATGCCGGGTTGCGCTACGCGGTGCTGGATGCCCACGGACTTCTGCATGGTCGGCCTCGACCGCGTTATGGGGTGTATGCCCCGATTTGCAGCCGCAATGGGGTGGCATTTTTTGGTCGCGACAGCGAAGCCACCCTGCCGGTGTGGTCGGCCAAAGACGGCTACCCAGGCAATCCGGACTATCGGGAATTTCACCGGGACCTGGGCTGGGATTTACCAGTGGAACAACTCGCCCCCTTGGGGCTGAGCGAGCCTCGTCCGCTGAGTTTGAAACTGCACCGGGTGACCAACCACAGTTCACCCCTGAATCAAAAAGAGCCCTACCGGCCAGCGGTGGCGGCCGAACGGGTGAAAGAGCACGCGCGCGACTACCTGCAAGGACGCCGCCAGCAACTCGATCAACTGGAAACGGCGATGGGCGTGGCTCCACTGCTCGTCGCCCCCTTCGATGCGGAACTCTTTGGCCATTGGTGGTTCGAAGGCCCAGCTTTTCTGGCTGAACTGTTCCAACAGGCCAACGAGCAAGGGGTGACGTTTACCCGCCTTAGAGATGTGTTGAGTCAGAGCAGCCAGCTGCAACTGTGCGATCCCAGTCCATCGAGCTGGGGCCAAGGCGGGTATCACGATTACTGGCTGAACGACACCAACGCCTGGGTGATTCCGGAGTGGGAAAAAGCGGCCGCAGTGATGGTGAAGCGTTGCAGCCGAGGCGTTGCCCATGAGGGCGATCTGGCCTTGCTGGAGCAGGCGGCCCGGGAGCTGCTGCTGGCCCAATCATCGGATTGGAGTTTCATCTTGCGGTCGGGGACCACCACAGGCCTGGCCAAGGAACGGATCGAGCAGCACCTCGGTCGTTTTTGGCAATTAATGGCTGCCCTAGATGGGTACGAACCACTACCCGAGGGCTGGCTGAAGGATGTGCGCAACGACGACAGCATCTTCCCGTTGGTGCAACCCTTGGACTGGGCGAAACTGCCTCAGCCCTAGGGGCACGAGTCGTCAAAGAACTGCGCTGATCAGAACTGGAAGGTGACGCCGCCGCTGCCACGCCAAGTGGTGCCGCGGTCACCACCCCACACCTCGGCTCCACCGCGCGCGTATACCTTCACCGATGTGCGGTTGAAGTTTTGAATCGTGTAATCCAGGCCGGCTTCAATTAAGGCGCCGTTCTGCGTTTCCAACTGCGAATCAAAATCGACGGTTTGATTGGTGAACTTGTAACCAATCCGCTGCGCTTCATTGTTTTGGTTCCAATCAGCAAGCCATGCAGCTCGCACACTCGGAACTAACAAGGAACGTTCTCCGGTTCGAATTGGCACCGACAGCTTCATCCCCAGTTCCGTTTCAAGGAAGTTGGTGGTGCGATCTTTGTACTTAAGCCTCAGATTCTTCTCCGTTCCACTCGTTTCTGAAAAACCATCTTCACGGTTTTGAGTCCATACAGCCTGGGCCTGAGGTTCAAGAACAACACCACCCGCTTTGAACGGCGCACCCATCCTTAGTGCCCCCAGGTAACTCGTGACTTTCTTATCGCCCTTGGCAGTATTCGCACCAAAGTCTTGATTGATCTGAAGAATATTGCGGGTCTGCTCCCCACTGAATTCACTGGCGCCAACAAGACCCTGAATGTAGAAGTTACGGGTTGAATACTGCGCCGTCAGGCCACCGCCATAGCCGTCGGAGTCCCAGCTTCCACCACCGGTATCATCGCTGCTGTGCTGAATCCGTACGTCGCCATAGTTGGCATAAGCACCAATCTGGAATGATTCGCTCAAGGCGATATCAACACCAAAGCTCGTGCCGTAGCTGCTCAGGTCGTAGTCGTTATAAAGAATGCTCGAATCATCAGCTCGACTGTTGCCGCCAAACCCCTTCATCCAGGCACTCACACCATCACGGTTCGCAAGATCTAACTCATCATCGTCACGATCCACATACGCCACACCGTCCATCTCAACAATCCCGATATCAGACGAAAGGTCTTCAACCGAATCAGATTCAACAGCTGCGATATCAGACGAAAGGTCGGCATCAAGCCGGGAAACAGACGATTCATGAATCAGCTCTTCGAACTGGCGCATGGGCTGTCGATCGAAAACCGAAGCAACGAGCTGATTATTAAATAGCGCCATGCCACGGCCAGCAGCGTCAACATTTCTTGGCGCGAGGCCGCTCGTTACAAGCTTTGCGAGTTGGCCGTAGTCGAAACCAAAGGAGATTTCAATCTCTTGGTCCTTCAATCCATCCATTACAGCTTCAATAATTTCAACAGCGGAATCTTCTTCCACATTCGAAGCTTCATCCTCCTCACCATCAATATCACTAATCACATCACACAACTCATCATCATCCTCACAACCTGGAAGCTCATCAACATCGCCGTCATCACCATTGAGATCCTCTTGGATCTCAGCGAAGGATTTCTGTTCAACAACCAGTTTCAGCGAGCCTTCTTCTAAACGAACGTCAGACAAAGCCGCATCTGCAAGCGGTTGATCAACACCATCAAACTGAGCAATGCGATAGTCGACACCATCAATTTCAACAAAATCAGCTTGATTTTCGCGATTCTTCTCACTCGGAAGAGCCGGAATAAGTAAATACGTATTTTTTGCCAGCTCATCCGCATTCTCGACCTCACCATCGATCACATTCCAAGTGCCTTCTTGTTGACGCGCTTCTTCATTGGAAACAACCATGTAAAGACTGGCCGGACCAAGCTTTCGACCTTTTCGGAACACGAATTTTCCGGCCTCATCGATCTGGATCGGAGCCGTGGAATTCGCCCCAGAATCGAGGAAGGCAGCAATCTCTCCCTGATCAAATTCAAGTTTTTCCTTCACCCGCAATGGTGCGAGAGAAGATACGCGCAATTGTGATTCATCATTAACAGTTAAACTCTTAAGATAAGCGCTATAGCCGTTATCATCTTCTGCTTTAAATCGAGCTTGTCTTGGGTAAATGCTGAGATCTAAAACACCATTATTAGACAACACAAAGTCTGAATTTGGACTAAGAGCAGTTGAGCTGGCCGCAATCAACGTCCCCCCTTCAACAAAGGTGGGCGAGGAATAGGTATTGACGCCAGAAAGAGTGAGGTCGGCATCAGATATTTTCGTAACGGAGCCAAGGCCAGACAGGCTACCGTCATCAATTGTGCCAGCAAAATCTCCAGCCTTAATCACTAAATCAGCCCCCTTCACCTCATCATCTGAGTTTTGCATCGTGGATGTACGAGGATTTAAAACAAGATCACCACTACCAGAAATGGACAAAATTGTATTATCGAATCCCTGAAGATCCAAAAGACCATCCTTTTCAATCACAACAGACGACTTTTCAGATAGGGCTGAATTATTTTCAGCATAGAGAATGGCACCATCCTGAATGTTTGTAACCCCGCCATAGCTACTCTCTCCCGAGAGACTAACTTCGCCCTTGGTAGTGAGTGATGTCTTGGCACCATGAATTCCATCAATCACACCAAGGAATGCATTGGAATCAACCTCAATGCTTAAGTCGTTACTTTCACCGTCGATCCGCTGGAACGTTGCACGACTTACAGAGGTTGTGCCCTTCAAATCGTGGTTGAGGTCAGTCGTCTTAACTTTGATCGTGCCTGCTGCCGTGGTGTCAGGAAATACGCCAAAGTCGTCTGATGAGGCATTAACGGCATACGACCAGGTTCCGCCCAACTGATGAATCGCTTCGACATCAACGATGCCACCAACAATCAACTCACCGTCGGCATCGGAGTTGTTCTCTCCCAACACAATTGTTTCCTTTTGCACTGGAAGATCATTCGAAGCCAAGCCACGGCTGTCTCGGAAACGCTGACGCAGCTCATTGCCCCCTTCGATCAAAACAGCACGCAGAGATCCTTCCTCAACACGAATGGTGTTGGTGCTATCACGCCCCAACGCGACAACACCTGCCTCAACTCGTGCTCCATCGGTAATAACAATTTCTTGGTCTTTTTCTTTTCCACCAGTAATGCCAACACATGGCGTCAATTCAGCACTAAACACCTTTTGGTCACCCCGTACCTGACAATCCTGCCCCTGCGGGAAAATCCAATCACCACCAGCATCTAACTTAATTGCAGCAAAATTGACCAACTGAGACTCCTCTAATCCAGAAGAATTGTTAGAAGAATCAGATCGTGGATCAAAGCCCTGCCTAAAGACGTTGAGGCCTTGCACCGGCTTAGTACGTTCAAGAATTAACGCCTCACCACCATCAATGATGGATTTACCAATATCAAAGGTGCCACGGTTCAAGATGAGATCATTGCCACCACGCAGGGTGATTGAAGTCTTACCTTTATCCCTTGTTGTAGTAGAGATAATTCCACTGTTGAGGATCACATCATTATTCGAGCCCATCATGATTCGGCTGGCCGCAAACGTTCCTGGCCGAGGGACAGCACCGTTACGTTCATTTTTTTCGTAATTGATAACATCCCTCAGGTTGCGAGTATTGATCAGCGCATGCCCTGCTGTGGCGTCTGCATTATCTTGATAGATCAGGTCACCAGCAATCTCAAAATTGCCACCTAAGTTCTTCAAAGAACCTTGGGCCTTGATTTTGCGTAGAGGTGAATCTTCATCAAGAACTCCACGATCATCCAGAACATCCAACAAGCGCTTCATGCCATTGTTGACCGTGAGCGAATCAATCTGAACATCACCGGCGTTGGTGAGGCTGGTTACTGATAAAGCACCATTCTCGATTCTGCCCGTATTACCAACAAGCAATCGTTTCGCAAAATTCTGCTTAATTTCACCTGTAGCGCCAATACTTAAAAGGCCACGAACAAAGGTAGGGGATTCAGGGCTGATCGCATCGGCATAAAGAGTTTGAAGACTGCCATCTTTCAGAACCACCGTGGCTCCTCGGTAGGTGCTCGCTGTTTGATCACTTTCCCCCTTCAGATCACCCAAAACCATTTCACCATTATTGAGGATGGCTGCTTTATTCGATATTTCCGTGAGCGAACTGTCGTGCAATCCCTCGAGGATGGTGAGCTTGCCATCCTGCCGTGCACCAACCAGGAGACGACGATCACCAGCAGCAGTAATCGATTTAAACGTCACCGCATCAATGTCATCCTGTTCGTCATCATCTTGGATTGAAACATCATCAGCAGATCGTGTTGTTGTCACGATGCCCTGGGCATCAAGATCAATATCACCAAAATCACCTTCATAGCCCCACATGCCTCCGAGTTGCAGCGCCTTGGAATAGCCCTCCGTTTCATCAACCCTGAGAGAGCCTTTCACCACATTGCTGGAGATCTGTTCGACCAAAGAGGTTGGTCCATCAAGTGTGAAAGAGGAAGGATCGATAGAAGCACCAATCCGAAGCTCCGGATCCTGGCCTAGATCCTCCAGATCCGTCGCATGCAAGAGATCAACATCCAGAGATCCATTCACAACATGTATCGAAGCAATATTCTGAATCGCTTTTGCATTCACAGATGCGGAAGAAGAATTATCGCCAACAACCAAAGAGTTGAAAGAGTTGTTAACAGTACGATCAAAAATGATATCTCCAGAATTGACATTGATTCGCTCACTGCCCACAACACCATCAATCAATCCAACCTCAAGTGATCCATCAAGCACTTCAATACTGTTACTACTAGAGCGTCCCAGCTCCATCACGCCAGTTTCAACATTGGCGCCATTTGTTATCTTTAAAAACTGATCAGCATTGCGTTGCCCAACAATACCAACACAATCCGTCTTATCAGCACTGAATATGCGACCAACACCAGTCACACGGCAGTCATTGCCCTGCGGGAAGATCCAATCACCTCCAGCTTCTAACTTAATAGCAGCAAAATTGACTAGTTGAGACTCTACTAAACCCGATGAATTGGAAGTAGGGTTTTTAGAAAAAATGGAGAGGCGATCATACCCTTGTCTAAAGATATTAAGGCCCTTGACGGTACGAGTATCCCGGTTAAGAATTGAATCCGTAATTTCCAGTGGCTCACCGCCATCAATGATCGATTGACCAATATCAAAGCTGCCGCGGTTGAGGATAAGGTCATTACCACCACCAAGGTTGATCGAAGTCTCATCCGCATCCCTTGTTGTGGTTGCGATGATTCCACTATTTGAGATGATATCTCTATTCTTACCCATAGTAATCTTCTGAGCCGTCAAGGTTCCAGGCTGAGGGACAGCACCGTTACGTTCATTTTTTTCGTAACTGATAACGTCCCTCAGGTTGCGACTGTTGATCAATGCATGACCATCGGTTGAATCGTCATTGTCTTGATACTTGAGTTCACCAGCGATCTCAATATTGCCACCCAAGTTTTTGAGAGATCCTTGGGCTTTAACTTTGCGTATTGGCGCATCCTCATCAAGTTGTTTACGGTCAGCAAGAACATCCAACAAGCGCTTCATCCCGTTGTTGATCGTGAGCGAATCAATATGAACCTCACCAGCATTGGCAAGACTTGTGATTGAGAGATCACCATTCTGAATTGAACCTGTTTGTCCAACGATCAAACGCCGGGCAAAATTCTGGCTAACTCCACTGCCTTCCGATTCACCAATCTGGAGCAGACCTCGAACCAAGGTGGGTGATTGTGGACCAATCGCATCATCTTCAAGGGTCGTTATCGAGCCACCTTTCATTGCAACAGTAAGGCCCTTGTAGGTACTCGGGTTATTGCCACCAGAGACTCCCAGCACCACCTCACCATTAGAAATCAAGGACGCCTTTTTTGCACCATCAGATTTTGAAACCGGTGACCAGGAATCATGAATGCCATTCGTGACGCTTAGAACACCATCCTTTCTTGCACCAACAAGCAGCCGACGTGATCCATCAGCTGTGATGGATTCAAACGTTGCCGATGATTGTGAATCAGGCTCATTACTGCCATTACCCGCAACAACAACACCTTGGCCTGAGAGGTCAGTGGAGGAAAAATCACCTTCATAACTCCACAGACCACCCCGCTGTTGAATCGTTGCAATGGATTGATCAGACGCACCAACGGATAAGCGGCCCGATGCCACTTGATCTAAATCAACACCACTACCAGGCCTGACGAGTGATTCGCGCAAAGATTGAAGAGGCGCCTCAGCAGATACCTCGAGTGGTTCACCAAGAATAAATTTGTTTGTTTTACCCTTGGAATTTGACTGGAGAGCAGCAATATCAAGTGATCCTTGCCTCAGATGAATCGTTGAATCACCATCAAGCTGGAGCAGACCAACGGTGAGACCAGACTCGATATTTTTGGCATTAGAGTTGGAACTAAAATTAAGAGTGTTATTCGAAGGTGTCGATGCAATCAATCCATACTCTGTATACAAAGAATCATCGATATCACGATCAGCAGCAGTAACAATCAGACTCGCTTTATCACCAAGATAGGCAAGACCCTCACCCTTATAAGAAATAATTTCAAAGCCTTTTACATTAGATGTATCAAAATCAAGGGATCCATTTTGATTCCAGAAAACATCAAAATCACCAGACCCACCATCAATAACGCCACTGGAAACTGAAGCCTGGTTACCAATCCGAATCAGATCATTGCCTGCATCCAGATCAATCGAGCCACCAACCGTTAACGATCCCTGAATATCTAACTTATCGGATAGCTCAAAAGCAGCCCCTCTTGAAACAAAATCGCCACCAAGAATATCGCCTGACAACTCAACACTGGCTGACTCATCAATCAAAACAGTGGCACGATCAATCTTGAGACTCTGGAATTGATTTGATCCAGAGAATGTTAACCCAACCTCTTCATCAAAATCATTGCGAGATGAGACATTGACGCTGACAAGTTCGCCTTCGATACTATCGATAGCGTTATTCGTACGCCTTTCTACATTAATTTGCGCGCCACCTAATGTTCCATTTTTCAGGGTGCCTCCATGAAGGTTATATTTAGGCGCACGTTGCGTGGTATCACCAAGATCAAGGGTTGGTTGTTTTGTAGAGGATGAGATTAAAACTGTTGATTTTTCACTAAGGCTTTCATCTTCTTGCAGCAATAATGTCCCATCATGCACCTTGGTAAATCCAGTGTGACCAAATGTGCCAGAGAAGGTCGTTGTTCCAGATCCTTTTTTAACAAGAGCGCCGTCACCCTTAGATGTACCTGAGAATTCAACATCTCCGTTCAATCCACCATAAAAAAGATAAGATTGGTTTTGCAAACTTACTAGGCCTTTGCCTGTGAGTTCGCCAATCTCTTGATCTTCTCGCCTATTATCATTGTCGCCTAAGATCAATTTGCCATCCACTTGATGGATGGATTCAGAACTCAAACTCCAAGCCTGTCCAGCACGCAACGTGCCGCCTTCATTAATCGTGGTTGTGCCCGTATAAGAGCTAAGGGTATTTCCTTGTTTTAAATCAACATCACGATCAGCTGCAAACACACCCAGCTCAGAGTCACCACCCAGGGTGGCTAGGCCATAGATCTGAAAATCAATATTGTCGCCACGAATGGCTCTGACAGAAAAATCAGAATTCTTATCGATCGAAATAATTTGAGAATTACCCGATCCCAGATCCAAATCGCCTATGAGATGGAGATCTCCACCAAATTTATCCTGTGTGTTCCCAAGTCGCAGCGCATCATTAGAAGCGCCTAATTCAACGGAACCCCAAATCGCGACGGGCTGCGTACCATCGCTCTTCTTTTTCACCCAAATACTATCTTTGCCTTTACTACCGACAATGGCGGCATAACCATATCCACCGTCATCCCAACGACAGCCATAATCACTGCGGCCTGTTGTTGACTTTCTACCACCACAATTCTCTAAGTCTTCTTTGACCCCCCAACCCAAAGAATTGCGGTACGCGACCACCACATTTCCAAACAAATTGAGCTTATTGACATCAGTGTCTAGAGAATTATCGTTTTCGATCTTGCTTGACGTACCTAGGACAAGCCGATCATCAAGAACACCAATTCCACGCGATTTACCATTATTGCTTGCACCACCTCCTTGAAAAGTAACCGTATCACTTCCCTTACCCATGACAATATTGCCGCGAATCACACCCTGGTTCCCCAAAATATCATCACCACCTTCACCATAAAAGTTACCTCTTAGATAACTTCCTTGATGATTAGTAAATGCATCATTTCCAGCCCCCATAAAGACATTAACCGTATAATTCCTCTTGGCATCCTTGCTATCTGCATCAGATAAATTGCCACCTGTTTCTTCATTCGCTACGTCGCAAGTGTTACCAAACTTATATCCATTAAATCCCTGATCATCGGCGCCAGCCGTCACACATCCAAGCCAGCTGCCAGATCTACGGTCCTTGCCCTCACTTAAGCCGTTCACAAGAGTGTCATCACCACCTTGAAAACGGAGCTGCAAATGATTCCCCGTATCTGCTTCTCCAGGTCCAACAATTAACCCATTATTGGTTAGCGTATCGTCGCCACCCTCAAATGAAATTTGCGGACGAATGCTGTAGCAAGTTTTTGGATCCGCTCCTTTCTTGCAGTTGTCTTTGTAGGCGTCATATTCGGTCGGCAATGCACCGGTAAAACTGGCCACCAATAGGCTGCCATTCTCGACAGTTAATTCATTGATTGAATCATCGAATTCAATAATTGGTGAAGCGTGGTTTGCGATTTTAGCTATCGTGCCTTCTGATGAGGTTTCCTCACCAGGTGTCCTTGGGCCATACATGGGATCCAAGTCACGGCCAGTAACCCTTAAAGCACTACCAGCCTTTACGGATAGGTCATGTCCAAGTCTGAGAGATACTGAAGCCTCAGATGGCTCCATACCCTTAGTATTAATAGCCTCATCTTTGATATCTAACTGACCCTTTTCAACAATCAAAGATCCATACGCATTCTTCCCCGAGAGAGTTAATTTTGCATCACCATCCTTGATGAAGGTTCCTTGCAAGGCATTGGCTCCAGGCCCGCCAAGAATGGAACCCTCAAACTCATGATTTTTTTTACTACTAGGAGCATTGACAGAAAGGTGTGCCTGATCTGTATTTAAAACAATGCGCCCTTTTCCTTGGATCGAGCCAACGGTATTAAGTCCTCCAGAAGTGTCTAGGCCGCCCATCAAGCGCAGTGTTGCATCTTGATTTACCGAGACGTCGGTTGTTTCGGGAGTTGAGGTCGTTTCTGCAAAACGCAGTTCACCCGCCTCAATAATCGTTTCTCCCTCATAGGTTTGCGGTTTTCCACCTCCAAGACGAAGAAAGCCTTTCCCATCCTTGATTAGGCCACCATCGCCAGAAATGGTACTTCTCACGAAGACTTCAGTACTACTATCTTTAACCCTAATAGTTGAATTAACACCTTTACCTTCTAAGACAACACCTTTTCTTAGGTCGATGTAGTTTCCATTCAGATCCAGCTCACCACCAGTCAAGGTGATTTTTTCATTGATCTGTGCGTCGTTACTTGGTGAACCCTGAGACGTTGGCTTTCCACTGAGGGAAATTCTCAGAACGGCACTCTCTTCAACTCTGGTTCCTGCATCAGTAGACCCCAAGCCATTGACGTTGGTGATTTCAAGAACACCCTCTTTGACTATCGTTGGGTTGATGTAAGAATTATTGCCCCGAAGAGACGTCGATCCTGACCCCTTAAAAAATAGTGAACTAGGCGAATCAAATGTACCTCCAATCGATTGAATTGTCCCCTCTAAAATAATATTTTCACTATTGTTATCAATCGTTCCACCTTTACTAGTGACGTAAAGCGGGATTGAATACTTTGTATCAAAGTTAAGACTGCCTCCATCAAGAACAGGAGCAGTACCATTATTGCAATCCTCGGGCGAAGATAGACCAGAGACAGAAACAGATGTATTAATGGTATTTAGCTTGCAACCGGCAAAAAACTGTATTTTATAATTATCACCGTTATTAGTACGATAAAGCTCACCATTCCAGTAATAGCCTATTTGAGGATTACTGCCCCCTGACGGGCGTGAAACAGATTGATCTGATTTGTTCGCTCCATAGGCAAATCCGCCCCCGTTCCAGAAGCCATAGAGATTGAGATTTTTAACTTTCTTGCCATTGATTTCGTTAACACAACCTGGTCCATTATCTTCAGAAGAATCACATTCAGCCATAAATGATTGTTTTTGAGCCAGATATTTTACTGATAGCTCTTCTGCCAAAACAGCATTATCCTTCCACGGTTGATAGTTATTATTTTTACCACCACCTATCCATCCAGCCCCATAAACCCCAGGCAATTTAACCTCGGGTTTATTTCTATTCCATGCCGAGTAGTATATCCCATAAATACCATCGCTATCAGTTTCAATTACTGATTTAAAGTCTTCTGGCAATTGCCAAAGAGTAACCGAATCTTTTGTATCTGGCCCTGGCAGAGGTATTTGTTGATCGTCAGGAAAGTTGTTGGGTTTAGCAGCCTGGGCCAGCAATATATCTGTTGTAAAAGCATTCGAACTAGCCGGCAAAAGCTTGCTCAATGCCTTATGTCCAACAACCGCGGCACTTGCTTTAGCAGGCTCAGCCCAATCACCACAAAGTAGTGCAAATACCAATAGGAATATCAAATTTCCAGCGGAATGCTTCGCCACACGTTTTTTTACTGCTTTTCAAAAGGTACGCTCTTCTCACGAGAGAGAAGGTACAAATCGAGTAAGAATTGCAAGTATCAAGCCAAGACTTGCCTTGCTCGGTGTCTTGCTTTCACTGCTAAAAATTTATACCAACAATTCTCAGCCACGTTGTCGCTTCAGCGTGAGCAGAAGCCCATGCTTTGTCTTAGCGCGGTGCACCCAACACCAACCCTCTCCGCACATCCCACGGTGAAATCGCAAACAGGCGCAGCATCACAGCCATCAGCTGCGGCAACGGCAACGTGTTGGTGAGGAAGCCACTCCAATCCGCTTGGGATAGCTGAAAAAAGCTCGTGAAGTGGCGGCGCAACAGCCGTTCATCGAAGCCCATCAAACGGCCTAAACCAAACTGAAACAGGCGATGGCGCAACACCAATTCCGTTGGCCACAGCGCTTGCCAACCCACACGCGCCAGGGCTGCAGATCCCATCGCTGGTTGCTCTTTTAAAACCGCAGCCAAGGCGGCCGCCAAACCCGGTCCGCGCCTTAATAGCGCTCCCACCATGTAGCCCGAAGCTGGGTGCACCATGCTCGCCGCGCCGCCAAAAGCCAACACCGGCTGATGGAAATCCGGCAACGGCAAATTCATCGGGAACAGGCAATGTTCAACATCCATCACTTCGGTGATTGCGTTCCCCGCCTTGGCCAAACGTTGCTCTAGACGTTGCTTCAACTCAGCTTCAGGAACTGCGGGCGCTAAGGCCAACGATGTTTCCTCCAAAAAAAACACCCCATCACCAAAATCCATCGCATACAAAAAGGTGGGGGGCTGCTTTCGCTGTTCTGGGCTGAGGTGATCGCAGCGAAAATCCATCAGCACAAATTGGCCTGGCTCCACCGGAGCTTTTTCAAAGCGACCCACCACGCCATAGGCGGCTTGCCCAGCCACGGGCCCCTGATCCGGACGACGGATATGCGGTGTTCGATGGCCTGAGGCATCGATCACCACCCGGGCCAGGCGTGGTTCGCCGGAAGCGCAATGCACCTGGGTGCGATCAGCCTTCACTTCGATGCGATCGACGCTGTCTTGATACCAGGTGATTCCCTCGCCACGGCCCAACCAGTACTGCTGAAGTTTTTGCCGATCAAACAATCCGTAATCCATCCCATGCGGCGTGGGTTGATCGTCTAAGTCCGAGCCCCCTGCGCCGTAAAAACTCACCGTTTGGCTCCAGCGGTGCTCCAGCAAATCCTCGAGGCCCAACAGCTCGAGCTCCTTCGCCCAAATCCCGTAGGTGTTCGGCCAAGGGGCATCCACCGGATTCGGTGCAATGCCCTCCACCAACACTCCACGCTGATGCAATTCAGAAGCGATGCAAAGGGCGGCCGGACCGCCCCCGATCACCAACACATCAGCGACATCAGCCAAGGTCAGCCCTCAGCTGATGGTTCAGACGACTCCTCTGCACTGGCTTCGTTGTCGTCGTCCGTTTCCGCCTCGGGCGGCACCAGCACCACATCCGCCAAGCGATCGCCCTTATCGAGACGCTGCAAGCGAACGCCGGTGGCGGCTCGAGATTGCTGAGGAATGGCATCAGCGCTGGTGCGCACAATCACACCCTTTTCACTCACCAACAACAGCTCTTCTCCAGCCCCCAACACCCGCAAGCCCACGAGTTCATCGGCATCGGTGCGGAACTTCATCGCGCGCAGCCCCATGCCAGCCCGTTTCTGCAAACGGAATTGGGTAACGGGAACCCGCTTGCCAAGCCCAGATGCCGACGCCACCAACACCCAAGGGCCTTCGGCAGCCACAGCCGTTTCAGCTACGTCTCCTGCGTCGTCGCCATCCCCGACGTCATCGGCACTGGCGGCGATTTGATCGGCCAACTCCGCTGGCAGCACATCCATGCTCACCAAACTGTCGCCCTTGCGCAGGTTCATTGAACGCACGCCGCGGGCGGTGCGACCCAGGGGTCGCAATTCACCATCGGCCAAGCGGAAGTGGATCGTCATCCCGGCCTTCGAGCCGATCAGCACGCTGTCGCCTGGGATCGACAACCGCACCCAGGTGAGCGCGTCGCCATCTTCCAAACCAATAGCAATCAAGCCATTCGAACGGATGTTGCTAAACGCTGAAAGCCGCGTGCGCTTGATGAAGCCACCCTGGGTGAGCATCAACAAATCGGTGTCGTCGTTGAATTCCGAAACGGCTAACAACGAGGTGATCGCCTCTTCCCGAGGAATGGGCAACAGCTGCACCACCGGCGTGCCTTTGGCGGTACGGCTGCACTGCGGCACCCGATAGGCCGGAAGCGCATAGGCCACGCCCCGATCGCTAAACAACAGCAACGTGTCGTGGTCGTTGCAGCCGATGAACAGCTTCACCGCTTCTTCACCCTGGCTGCGGGTGCCGGCCTTGCCGCGGGTGCCGCGGCTTGTGGCTTCGAATTCACTCACCGGCATCCGCTTCAGATAGCCGGTTTCCGTGAGCAACACCACCGAGCGCTCATTCGCGATCAGGTCGATGTCTTCCAGGCCACCAGCCAGATCCAAAATCTCGGTGCGGCGGGGCACGCTATGGCGCTCACGCAGCTGGCCAAGCTCCTCTTGGATGATGCCCAGCACCCTTTCCCGACGGCCGAGGATGTCTTTGTAGTCGGCAATCTTGGTGACGAGATCTTCGTGCTCCAGGCGGATCTTGTCCGCTTCAAGCGCGGTGAGCCGCCTCAGTTGCATCTGCAAAATCGCATCCGCCTGCACCGCAGACAGCCCATGACGGTCTTGCAATTGCGTTCGCGCCGTTGCGGTGTCGGGTGCGGCACGGATCAAGGCAATGATCGGATCGAGCTGATCCAGGGCCAGCAGCAAGCCCAGCAAAATGTGGTCGCGCTCTTCCGCCTTGCGCAGCAAATAACGGGTGCGCCGCTCGATCGTCTCGATGCGGAAGTCGAGGAACACCTCGAGCATCTTGCGCAGAGTGAGCAGGATCGGCTCGCCATTCACTAGCGCCAACATGTGGGCACTGAAGTTGCTCTGCAGCGGTGTGAGCTTGAACAGGTTGTTCAACACCACCTGCGGGTAGGCATCCCGACGCAACTCGACAACGATCCGCATGCCATCGCGGTCGCTTTCGTCGCGGATGTCGGAAATCCCCTCCAGTTTCTTGTCGTTCACCATCTCAGCGATGCGTTCAATCAACGCCGCTTTGTTGGTTTGGTAAGGCAAGGCCGTAATGATCACGGCATCCCGATCAGGCCGACCGGGGGCTTCGATCGTTTCGACCTCAGCCACGCCGCGCATCGTCACCGAGCCGCGACCACTTAAATAGGTTTCACGGATCCCGGTGCGGCCCAGAATCTGGCCACCGGTTGGAAAGTCGGGGCCAGGGATCAGAGTCATCAACTCCTGATCCGAAATTTCAGGGTTGTTGATCAAAGCCATCAGGCCGTCGATCAATTCATTGAGGTTGTGGGGTGGAATGTTGGTGGCCATCCCCACGGCGATGCCCGCCGATCCATTCAGCAACAACTGAGGGATCCGAGCCGGAAGCACCGTTGGCTCCTGCTGGGAGCCATCAAAGTTATCGGCGTAATCGACCGTTTCGGCTTCGATGTCTTCGAGCAGGCTGTCGGTGGTGAGTGCCTGCAACCGCGATTCGGTGTATCGCATGGCCGCCGGTGGGTCGTTGTCCACCGAGCCAAAGTTGCCGTGCCCGTCGATCAGGGGCATCGACATTGAAAAGTCCTGGGCCATCCGGACCAGGGCGTCGTACACAGCCGTATCGCCGTGGGGGTGGTACTTGCCCAACACCTCGCCCACCACACGGGCACATTTCCGATAGGGCCGGTCGCTGGTGAGCCCCAACTCGTACATCGCATACAGGATGCGCCGATGCACCGGCTTCAATCCATCGCGGGCATCGGGCAAGGCCCGACCCACGATCACACTCATCGCATACTCCATGTAGGAGCGCGACATCTCGTTGCGAAGATCTGTTTGGATAATTCGTTCGTCGGAATCGCCGGGACCGCCGCCTCCTGGTCCCACAGAATCCGCCATAAATCACCCGTTCGCCTTACCTAAATTTTATCGCGCGCCTGGTTTTTTGCTTAAAAAACACCGATAAGGTGCAGGTTAGTTTTTTGCCGGTGTGATGGAACCGACCGACGAGCCGCTTCAGGCCGCCGAATCAGCTGACACCACTGCAAGCCAGTCGGCTGTCCCCGTTCCACCAACACCCCCAGCGACAGACCTAGAAGGGGAGCCTGTACCTGAGCCTGAACCAGCCCCGGCATCGCCCTTAGAAAGCGCAGCCGCACCAGAGATCGCGACCGTTCCCCCTACCGTCGAAACGACGTCTGATCCCGTCATCACCTCGACGGTGACCATCCCTGCCCAAGAAACTTCCACCGATGAGGGTGGCGAGTGGGATTTGCTTGTTGAAAAAGTCAAAGCCTGGATTGATTCCAAACAACTTGGATCGCTGTGGGACCAGGCTCAACTGCCACTTCGTCTCATTGGCGGCTTGATCCTCTTTGTGATCGTGAGCACCGTCTACAGCGGCATTCTCGGCACGATCAACAAGGTGCCCCTCGCCCCAGGGCTCCTAGAACTCACTGGTTTGATCTGGCTGTTGAATTACGCCCGCTGCAACCTCGTTCGGAGTAGCGATCGCAAGCAAGTGATCGATGCGGTGGCTTCCACCTGGAACAAAGTTGTGGGGCGTTAACCACAAACCGGTCCATCCCAATTGGTAGTTTGAGTCGACTTCACGAAAAGTCGCTCGGTGGACATTCAGCTTGGACGCTCCAAAACTGTTCGCCGCGCCTACGGAATTGATGAGATCGCCCTTGTGCCAGGGGGGCGCACGGTGGATCCCGAGGTCACCAACACCAGCTGGAGCCTCGGGGGGATCACGCGGGAGATTCCGATCATCGCCAGTGCCATGGACGGCGTGGTGGATGTGGATATGGCCGTACGGCTTTCAGAGCTTGGTGCTCTCGGGGTTTTGAACCTGGAGGGGGTTCAAACCCGTTATGAGGATCCCAATGCGGTTTTGGACCGCATTGCCGCCGTCGGCAAAACGGAATTCGTTCCGTTAATGCAAGAGATCTACAGCCAGCCCGTCCAGGAGCAATTGATCCGTAAACGGATTCAAGACATCAAGGCCCAAGGCGGCATCGCTGCTGTGAGCGGTACGCCAGTGGCTGCGATGCGATTTCGCAAGGCCATCGCTGAAGCAGGCGCGGATCTCTTTTTTGTTCAAGCCACGGTGGTCTCGACCAACCACATCGGTCCTGAAGGTCAGGACACCTTGGATCTCGAAGAGCTGTGCCAAGGCATGGGCTTGCCCGTGGTGATCGGCAACTGCGTCACCTACGAGGTGGCCTTGCAACTGATGCGAGCGGGTGCTGCCGGGGTGATGGTGGGCATTGGCCCGGGCGCCGCCTGCACATCAAGGGGCGTATTGGGAGTAGGCATTCCCCAAGCCACGGCGGTTGCCGACTGTGCCGCAGCACGCGCCGATTTCCAAAAAGAAAGTGGCCGTTACGTGCCGATCGTTGCCGACGGCGGCATCGTCACCGGCGGCGACATTTGCAAGTGCATTGCCTGCGGAGCTGATGCCGTGATGATTGGATCCCCCATTGCTCGGGCCGAGGAAGCACCAGGCCGCGGTTTCCACTGGGGCATGGCCACGCCAAGCCCTGTTTTGCCCCGCGGCACCCGCATCAATGTGGGGAGTACGGGAAGTATTGAGCGCATTCTTCGCGGCCCCGCGAAGCTCGATGACGGCACCCACAACCTGCTGGGTTGCCTCAAAACCTCGATGGGCACCCTGGGCGCCCGCACCATTGCAGAGATGCAAACCGTCGAAGTAGTAGTGGCACCGTCCCTGCTCACGGAGGGCAAGGTGTACCAGAAAGCTCAAAATCTAGGAATGGGTAAGTAGAGGAGAGCTAATCTGAGCTTGTGTGCGGGCTAGCGCCCACACACTCCTCACACCCCCGGCTCGACGCGTTCGAGCTTTCATTCTTTTCTTCAGGCAACCATCACAGATCTCTTCGCTCCAACCATTTTTGGCTGACGAGAGTGAAAACGTTGCTAAATTCAAATCACACTTTTCGAGCTATATGTCGAGCGCTGCCGCTGTCACCGACGCTTCTTTCGAACAGGACGTTCTCCAGAGCGACGTGCCGGTTTTGGTCGACTTCTGGGCCCCTTGGTGCGGTCCTTGCCGGATGGTGGCTCCCATCGTCGAAGAAATAGCAAAAGAATTCGAAGGCCAAATCAAGGTGTTCAAGCTCAACACCGATGAAAACCCCAACGTGGCCAGCCAATACGGGATTCGCAGCATCCCAACACTGATGGTGTTTAAGGGCGGCCAAAAGGTTGACACCGTTGTTGGCGCCGTTCCTAAAGCCACCCTCTCAGGCACAATCTCGAAGTATCTCTGAGGCCTCTGCCTCGTCGGCAGGGTTGATCGATTGAGCCTAAATCTCGGTGTGATCGATTACGGCATGGGCAATCTCCACTCGGTGGGGAAAGCCCTGGAACGGCTTGGTGAAAAAGCAGTTTCCGTGCAAGGTCCAGAGGACCTCAATTCGATTGATGCCTTAATTCTTCCGGGGGTTGGTTCCTTCGATCCAGCGATCGAAAACCTCCACGCCACAGGGTTGGTCCCCCATCTCAAAGCATGGGGCGAGAACAACCGCCCCCTATTGGGTATTTGCCTCGGGCTGCAGTTGCTGTTCGAACGCAGTGATGAGGGAAGCAAGGATGGCCTGGGATTGTTCCAAGGTTCGGTTGAACGGCTGCAGAGCCATCCCAACGAGCGAATTCCTCACATGGGTTGGGCTCCCCTGAAAGTCGAACGCAATTGCCCGCTGCTGCATAGCGACGACCCCATTCCCTGGGTGTATTTCGTGCATAGTTATGCCGCCGTTCCGTTAGACAGTTCGGCGTTGGCATCCACCGCCGCCTACGGCAACTCCCCCGTCACAGCGATGGTGTGGAGCGGACGGATCGGCGCCTGCCAATTTCATCCTGAAAAATCATCCTCCGCCGGGGAAGCGATGCTCAAGCGCTGGCTCCATTGGTTGCACCAAGGTGCAGAACCCGTCCATTGAAGGGACCAGCCCAACTACGCCTACGCCTCACCGGTGGCCGCCGCCTATTGAGCCCCCCAGGCCATGACACACGGCCCACCACGGCCCGTGTTCGCGAAGCGGTCATGAATATCCTCGGGCCTCGCCTCGACGGATGCCGCTGGTTGGATCTCTGTAGCGGCAGCGGTGTGATGGCCTGCGAAGCCCTGCAACACGGTGCAGAGATGGTTGTTGCCGTCGAAAACCACCCCGCCACCGCTCGCATTTGCAGCAAAAACGTGCAAACCGTGCGCGACAGCCTCGCCGACGAACCTCAAATCAAAGTGATCCGTCAAGACGTGGTGCATTGGCTCCAACGGGATTGGACCGAACCAGCTTTCGACCTGGTGTACTTCGATCCCCCCTACGACGCTGATCTCTACAGCCAGGTGATCCACCAACTCAGTTGCGGCGGATGGCTGCACAACGACAGTCTGGTGATTTGTGAACACCGTTCCCGCCGAACCCCCGTCACAGAGCCAGGCTGGACGGTGCAAGATCAGCGCAAATACGGCATCAGCAGCCTGCTTATGCTCAGCCCCCCAGAGCGCTGCCGCCCCGTCGATACTGGTTCCATGCCGCCACAAACAGACCCAAAAGCGTTACGGGAATCAGACCCAGAACGATGCCGCACAGCAGAGGTTCGATCATGACGTCGCATCACCTATCAAGATTGAGCAGAATTCTGTCATCGACACCCCTGGATTGTGATCGAGCCGTCATCAACTGCAGCTGAACAGCCGGAACAAGGTCGTGGTCTCATCACAGCCCTCGTTGTGTTGGCTGCAGCAGCTTGCGTTGTTCTCGTTCTATGGGTGTGGGGCAACGCCCGCCAGGATCCCTACGTGCGTGCCAGCCTCGATCTTCAAGGCTCCACCGAGCATGGCGGGCAGTTATTCCGCATCAACTGCGCCGGTTGCCATGGCCTCGCCGGCCAAGGGCTTGTTGGTCCAAAACTTGTTGGGATTACTGAGCAACGCAACGATCCCGTGCTCGTGCACCAAATCATCAGCGGTGAAACGCCACCCATGCCGAGCTTTCAAATGGAACCTCAGTCGATGGCCGATCTGCTGGCCTACCTGCACGACCTCTCTTGAGCCTTCACCGTTGCCAGTTCCAACGAGCATTCCCTTTTGAGCGTCCTCCGTTGACATCAACGCTGTGAACAATGTGGTGGTGGTGCTGGTGGAGCCGGCAGGCCCCCTCAACATCGGCAGCGTTGCCCGCCTTTGCGCCAACTTCAACGTTGAGGAGCTGCGGCTTGTGGCTCCCCGCTGTGATCACCTCAGCGAACCATCCCTCCAGATGGCCGTCCATGGCCGAGAGATGCTTCACACCGCCAAGCTCTACCCCACCCTGCTGTCGGCCATTGGAGACTGTCGCCGCAGCGTCGCCAGTTGCGGGCGCATCGATCATGGCGCTATTCCTTTGCATCCCCCCACCGAGGCGCTCACTTGGTTGCTCGCGAAGCCAACCCCAGCCCAGCCCCAACCCGGTCCGATTGCGGTGGTGTTTGGCCGCGAAGATCGGGGACTGTCGAACGATGAGCTGCGGCTGTGCCAGAGGGTCTTGACCCTTCACAGCGGGTCCGACTACCCCTCGCTCAACCTCTCCCATTCCGTGGGAATCGTGTTGCATGACTTGGCACGCCTCAGCACCAACCTCCACACCCCCCCAACCACGGACCCAACCGCTCTGCAAGCCCCTAGGGCTACGCCGGATCCTGCGGCTGCACCAGCCCTGGCCGCTCTCCTCGACGATGCGACCGATTTATTACTGGAAGCCGGTTTCTTGTTGCAACACACGGCCCATGCACGCATGGGCAAGGTGCGAGATCTATTGCAACGCGCCACCATTCGAACGGAAGAAGTGGCTTTGATCCGCGGCATGGTTCGTCAGCTGCGCTGGGCCATCCGCGCACACCGCCCCTAACCTCAGCCGAGCGATAGGCATCAGCCAGGTTGACTAGCAGCCGACCATCTCGACGCATCCCAGGCTGGGGACGGCCCGCACGCCTGATCACCCGCTTGATCCTGCTTGGGATTGGGCTGGGGGTGATCAGTGGTTCTGCCCTGAAATTGCTCGCTCCCCAGGTGCGTCAGCAGCAATTAGCCCTGCCGGAGTGGCTCGCGAAGCAGCCCTGGATCGAAAGCATCACTCCCAAGGCTGCGACGCAATCCGACAGCACAGCTGCAAAGGCTCCTCTCGCCCTTCTCCGCAACACAGGGCTCCCCCAACACCCCTTTGCACCGCGTCAAGAAATCCCGGCGCTCTCCCAACGCTGGATCCAGCAGGCCGCAACCCAACCTGATCTGCAGGTGAGCGCCTACATGCTCATTCTCGATGACGGTCGCTTTGCCCAGATGAACGCGCACCGGCCGATGCCGGCCGCAAGCTCCATCAAAACGCCCATACTGCTGGCGGTTCTCGAGCGGATCGACCAAGGCACCCTGCAGTGGAATGAACCGCTAACGCTCACGAAAGAACTGGTGGGTGGTGGAGCCGGATGGATGGCCTCACGCCCCCTGGGGTCGCGCTTTCCCACCTACGAGGTGGCCACTGAAATGATTCGGGTGAGCGACAACTCCGCCACCAATTTGATGATTGCGAGGGCCGGCGGCCAAGACGCCATCAACGCTCGCTTCCAAGCGCTCGACCTGCCGTCCACGGTGGTGAACAACTGGCTCCCAGACCTTGATGGAACCAACACCACCAGCGCCCGTGATCTCAGCCGCGCCATTGCCCTGGTGGATAGCGGTGAAAGTCTTGGTCCCCGCAGCCGCGATCTCTTCCGCGAGGTGATGGCCACCTCCGTGACCAACACCCTTTTGCCCACGGGCTTGATGCGAGGCCTCGGAGGCGCCCAAGGAGCCCCCGACTCCGCCCTTGCTCGTAAGGGATATCGGGTCTTCAACAAAACAGGAGACATCGGCACCGCCTACGCCGATGCCGGCCTCATTGAACTCCCGGATGGCCGCAGAGCGGTGGCGGGTTTTTTGGTGAAGGGTCCTTTCAATGACCCCCGCTCCACCGAAATGATCCGCCAACTGGCCGCAGCCATGGCTCCCCATCTCAAGCCAAAACCAGCGCCAGCCAAGCCATGACGTTGCACCGCTTGTTCACAGCCACCCTGGCGCCAATCGCTCTCCTCGGGCTCACCTTGCAAGCCATGGCAGAGGTGGTGGTGCGTCAGCAAACCGTGCGCCCTCTCCCCGGTGAGCTCGATGCCGTGCTGATGGTGAACGACAACAATCCAGAGCTGATTGCGAGCGATGGCATCCTGCTGTCCACCTTCCCCGAAGGCGGCGACGCGTCCTTACCCGTTGCGCTGAATGGCCGTTTTGATCTGTTCAGCCATCACGTCTATGCCGGCGATGCCGAGGCCAGTCCGGAATCCACCCTCTGGTTCGCGCTTCTAGCCGCACCCCTCGGCGATCAACCCGTCACCCTCACCCTGCTCGAGGGGAGCACCTCCTTATCCCAGGCCACCCAACCGGGCCAAACCGAGGCGCCTTTCCTGCCGCTTCCCAGCCGCATGCGAGAAACCACAGCCGTGGTTGCGTCTGGCCCTGGTAGCCGTGTTGCTGGGGATCTTCTCGCTGGCCGAACCGCACCGGAACTGAGCCATCAAACCTGGACACTGAAGCCAGGAGAACCCACGCGCTTGCTTCGTTTGCCGATGCCCGTCGCGGGCCTCGATCCCCTGCTCAATGGCCGGAATGTGCAGTTGCGCCTCCACAGCTCCGCCCCTGTCGCTATCGCCACCCTGGCGGGCCATGGCCAAGACGCGAAGCCCCCCAGCGACCAGACGTGGCGCACCATGCTCAGCCAGGGAATCCTTAGTACAAAAGAACACCGGCCCAGCCCCCGCGGCAGCCGCGGCAAGTTGATTTATTCGCGGGTGAGTGGCGTCCAATTGGGAAGCCGCTGGGACGCCGAGATCACCGATCCCGGAAGCCGGGTGCTCGATGTCCCCCAAGGGCCTCTCTCCTGGCCGATTAGCAGCCTGGAACGCGGCACCCTGGCCACCGGCCAAGTACAAACCGCCGAACTCAAGGCTTTTTATCCCGGCACAGCCTGGGCCGCCCACGGCAACTACGGAGTGGAATACGACCTCCGCCTGCCCTTGCGGAACAACAGCACCAAACCGGTAACGCTGCAGGTGTCCCTCGATTCCCCCCTAAAGGGCAACAAAACCACCGATTCACTCCGGTTTCGCAGCGATCGCAATGGCCCCGTGATGTTCCGCGGCCCGCTGCAGATCCGAGGGCTCAACGGGGCTGACGGTCAGCCGCTGGGACGCCAAACCGTGCATCTGGTCTTGCGCCAAGGGCAACAGGGCCCGTCCCTCGGCCAGGTGACCCTCAAACCCGGCGAACAACAGCAGGTTCAGCTGCGATTGGTCTATCCCGCCGATGCCACCCCACCCCAGGTGCTGACTGTGCAGCCTGTGAAACAATTCTCTCGAGAGAAGAGATCACTGTGACGGCACCACGGAAGCGCAGGGTTTTCCCGTTTACTGCGGTGATCGGTCAGGAGGAGATGAAGCTGGCGCTTCTCCTCAACGTGATCGACCCACGCATCGGCGGCGTGATGATCATGGGCGACCGTGGGACGGGAAAATCCACCACGATCCGTGCGCTGGCGGACCTTCTCCCCGACATTGATGTCGTGGCTGGAGACCCCTACAACAGCTCCGCTACAGACCCAGATCTGCAAAGCAGTGAGGTGCGTGAACGGTTGACCCGCAACGAAAGCGTGGCCACAGAACCGCGGCAGGTGCCGATGGTGGACCTTCCCCTCGGCGCCACAGAAGATCGACTCTGCGGAACGATTGATATTGAAAAAGCCCTGAGCGAGGGTGTACGGGCCTTTGAGCCAGGCCTCTTGGCCAAGGCCAACCGCGGTTTGCTCTACGTCGATGAGGTGAACCTCCTCGACGATCACCTTGTGGATGTGTTGCTGGATTCCGCCGCTTCGGGCTGGAACACCGTGGAGCGCGAAGGCATTTCAGTGCGCCACCCGGCCCGTTTCGTGCTGATTGGCTCCGGCAACCCTGAGGAAGGAGAACTGCGCCCCCAACTGCTGGATCGCTTTGGCATGAGCGTGGAGGTGCGCACCGTGCGCAACCCAGAACTTCGCGTGCAGGTGGTGGATCAACGCACCGCCTTTGATAGCGACCCCGACAGCTTCAGCACGGCTGTTGAAGCCAATCAAGATGCGCTCCAGCAACGGGTCGTCGACGCCCAACAACGGCTTGACCAAGTGAGTATCGACGACGATCTCCGCCTGCGCATTTCGGCCGTTTGTGGAGAGTTAGACGTGGATGGTTTACGGGGAGACATCGTGACCAACCGCGCCGCCCGTGCCCTGGCCGCCTTTGAGGGACGAACAGAAGTGAGCGAAGAGGATGTGGCCCGGGTTGCCTCCTGTTGCCTCCGCCACCGCCTCCGCAAAGATCCCCTGGAACAGGTGGACTCCGGTGATCGGGTTGTAAAGGTGTTCTGCAAGGTGTTTGAACGCAGTGAGGGCACCGATCGCGCTGATTTCGAACTTGCCCTCGCGGCCTAAAGCCACTTGAGAATCCTCGGCATCGACCCTGGTCTGGCTCGGGTGGGCTACGGCGTCATCGACACCAGTGGCGGCCAACAACGCATGCTTGATTGCGGAATTATTCGCACCGAGCCGGGGTATTCGGAAGGGGATCGCATGGTGGTGATCGCCTCGGACCTCCGCCAACTCATCCGTGCCTGGCGACCGGAATTAGCCGCGGTTGAAAAATTCTTCTTTTACCGATCGAGCACCACGATCAGCGTTGTGCAGGCCCGAGGGGTGGTGATGATGACATTGGCGCGCTTCAAAGTACCCGTGGTGGAATTTCCACCGATGCAAATCAAGCTTGCCCTTGCTGGATTCGGCCACGCCGAAAAGGATGAAGTTCTTGAAGCGGTGATGAGAGAACTCAATCTCACCGATCCACCAAGGCCGGACGACGCGGCTGATGCTCTTGCGGTTGCGTTAACCGGTTGGTTTCAGCGCTAAGTTTCTATCAAGACATATTGATTTATTCGGCAATCGACGATAGATCCGACGACCGACCGATCAGATCAAAGCCCTCCACCATTGCTGGCAGAGGGCTTTTTGTGTGGCTTCAAGCGTGATCTCTGGTGAGATTAATTTGAAACGAATGAATGATTGATGCCACGATAGGTCATCTGTTTTTGAGCCTCATTGACACGGTTAATGTAATTACCACGGTCGTATCCAAGCTCTTGTATTTTGCTTTGGCGAGCAGGAATTTGATAGCTAACGCCACGGTATGTACAAGTAAGCATGAGAAATGGGGATTGCGTCCGCCAGAGAATCGCTTGAGTTCACCGCTGGCGCAACAGGACATGTATCGACGTGAGTGAGTATTTATTTTTTCTTCACTTTCTGTGTATCGACCCGATACGCACCCAGCCGATTTCTGTTAATTCCGATGAACCCTTGCGTCCAAAGCGGGGCTACTCCGAGAGCCTGGCGATGGATGTTCTGTTGTGAATGGTGTGGGGGAGAGTCCTCATTGGTCTCAATCCCCCTGTGGCGGCCGCTCCTGCTGCCAGTCCCACTCGTTCACTATGAACAACAGGTAGACGAGCCTCCAACCGGCCTTAACTGAGCGTTACGCAGAGGCTCCCACAGCAAGACCCAGCCAGCTTTAGAGCCTGGGAACGATATGCGTCACCAGGTCTGCATTGACCCAAAACACCTCGCCTGAATCGACATCGGCGACTTGAAACAGGGTCGGCACCTGCGGATTCCTCGCGCCCCCCTCCACATAGATCACGTCCGCCATCCACCAGCGGTCGTCGGCCGACACAAAACCCACCTCAGGGAGATGCTGAACAATCACAGTCATACCAGCCGTCACCGATAAAAAGATGGGATCCCCCGCCTTAACGGGCACAGGCGCAGAACGGTCTTCGCTCATGCGACGATTTTAAGTACATCTGTACTAGCACTTTTCGTCGCCTTTGGCTGTTCGTCGCCTTTGGCTTTTCGACCCTATCGACTGAAGCTGCCCGATGAAGCCGCTTCAGTCGATAGGGATTGCCTCTTGAACAGCTTCCACGACATCGATTTCATTCATTTCTTTGATCTCAAGTCTGTTGAGGAAATGCTCTCGACCCGCATCCGTCGACAGCAACTCGTTCAAGTCTTCTCGCGTGGCTTGTTTCAGAAGTCCGTTGAGGGTGCCCTTGATGGTGCACAAAAAAACCACGTCTTGGTTGTAACTCATCTCCCTCGGTTGCCCTCAATCGGTTAGTCGTCTTCAGAACCTAACGACACTGGAATTCCACACGGCCAAATCTTGAGAACAAGGATGTCCTCGATGAAGCGTCCGTCGGACAGTTCAGTGAAACGACATTCGTGGCATCCACACGCCAGAAGTCACTCTGCTGCCGGCACTAACGCTCAAACGCCATGGGACGCTCGATTGCATCAGACAACGGATCCAATCTCGGCGATGGGCTTTACGGCCCAAAAAGATGGGGTGTTCATCGAGTTCACCACCGCCAAAATCCTTGATTAGCCAAACCAAATCAAAGATCAGCAATCCCATTTCCACGGCGATCGAGCAGCGATCAACAACAAAATCAACGGCTTTCAAAAACTGAATGGCTACGACGCAAGATGAGCAGAGCAATGCACCACTTCAAAAACGGCTTACCAAATGTAGAAAAGCCATAGAAAACGATTTGGGCATACGGTTCAAGCAATGCTTTTTCCCGCCTATTTGTTGACAGGTGTCGAGCGATTCAAATATATTTTGGGAATCAATCAACAGCAATCCAATGCTTACGGGTTCAGACCTTCTCACAAAAGTCAAAGATCTCGGCGACGTTTCAAAGTCTGATTTGGTAAGGGCTTGCGGTTATGTATCTACAAAGAAGGATGGCAGCGAACGCCTTAACTTCACTGCGTTTTACGAGGCTCTTCTCGACGCTAAAGGGGTAAATCTCACCGGCGGTGGAGCTGCAATTGGCAAAGGTGGTCGCAAACTGAGCTACATCGCAAAAGTTCAAGGCAACGGCAATTTGCTGATCGGCAAGGCTTACACCGCCATGCTGAACCTGGAACCCGGTGATGAGTTTGAAATCAAACTGGGCAAAAAGGCAATTCGTCTGCTCCCCACTGGTGCTGCTGCAACCCACAGCGAAGGCGCTGAAGGCGTTGAAGAGTGATTGAGTCGGCATAGCCGAACCATCAAATAAGGCTGCCCTGTCTGCAAGACAGGGCTTTTTTTATGGGCCTTGACCAACACATTCGCACTGATCAAAAACGCTCTTTACGCGCAACCGCATCCCTGAGGTCGTCATTCACGCAGCACAGCTTGCGGGAACGTCGTCCACCGGATCAACCACAAGCATTCAGCGCAACATGGATTCGGTAACAACCATGAGTGCACGATTGTTCAACGACAAATTCGGAACTGGTGCAACGACATCTCACCAACACATCAACGAAGACATCACCATGAAGGTTTATCAATAATTCGCCGGGTCGGATCCTCCTCTTAAGCCAAAACGTGGGGAAAAGTGTGCAAGCTTCACCCCCGTTTGTTTCTATAACGAAGCAGTGGACGTGGGCGTCCACTTTTTTTAATACACCCGACGTTCACTGTTGCCGAAGAGCTCCAAGGCTGAAAACATGCGCGATAAAGCCAGCCTTCGTCGCCACTATCGGCAGCTTCGGCGAACAATCCCAACCGCCCACGAAGCGATCTGTGGTGCGGCACTGAGCTTCGTTCGTCGTACAACCAAAGAAACGTCCGTGGTGGGTTTGTATTGGCCCCTCGACAACGAGGTTGACCTTCGCCCCCTGCGCACGCAACTGCCCAATCCCGTGGCCCTGCCCCAGGCCGACGGCAAAGGGTGTTTGCGGTATGGGCGTTGGAGTGGCCAAGTTCTTAAAAAGGATGGCTGCGGTATTCCCGCGCCCACCAACAGCAGCAACCTTCGCCCAGAGGAGATCAGCCTGTTGCTCGTGCCAGCCCTTGCCGTGGATTCATCCGGGATCCGCCTCGGGTATGGCGGGGGCTACTACGACCGATTGCGCTCAGACCCTCTCTGGGCGGACGTTCCCGCCTGGGTGGTGCTGCCGTCGCAGTGTGTTCAATTCTCCCCATTGCCGCGGGATTCCTGGGATGTGCCCTTTAACGGTTGGATTACGGAACAGGGGCCTGGTCAGCTGTTGAGACCCAGCGCATCATGAGCGTCATCTGATCGCGCAGACCATGCTTCGTGTCTTGGCGTCTCTCCTGCTGTTTGGTGGCCTTGGGGGGATCCCAGTCCAGGCCCATCAAATCGAAAGTGCCCTCAACTATCTCAACGGAGAACTCGAGCTCAGCAGCAGCTACTCCAATGGACAACCAACGCAAGGTGCCGTGGTCCGTCTGCTGAATGCCGATGGCAGCGCAGGCCAAAAGTTGGGTCGCACCGATCAAGCTGGTCGCCTCACCCTCGACCTCGACACGGTGGAAGACGGAATCGTCGATCTACAAATCGACGGTGGCCCTGGTCATCGTGATTACCTTGAAATGCCAGTCCAGGCCGGACAGGTCAAGCTCGATGAGGTGGTGTCCCTGCCGTTGAGCCTTGTGCTCGTCGGGCTTCTGGTTAGCGTGCAACGTCGTAAGGACTGACGAACGGGATGGCCACCAGCACCGGCAGTGAAACCCTCGACCGGATGGTGGAACGTTTGGGCGGCACAACGGATCCCAAACGCCGCTATGAATATGTGCTCTGGCTGGCAAAAAAGCTGGAGCCCTTTCCGGCCGATCAACAAACCGACGACATCAAAGTGAAGGGCTGCGTATCGCAGGTGTATGTGCGTGGCACCCTCGCCGATGGGGTGATGCATTGGCAAGGGGATTCCGACGCACTGATCACCAAAGGATTGTTGGCTCTCTTGATTCAGGGGCTGAATGGCCTCAGTCCACAAGTCGTCCAAGCCGTCGACCCTGCATTCATCGCAGCCACGGGCCTCCAAGCCAGCTTGACCCCATCCCGCGCCAACGGTTTCCTCAATATTTTGCGCGCCATGCAAGAGCAAGCGCGCCAGCTTCAACCCAACATCGCGCCCGCCGATTCATAGAGTTATGAAATGTCGCGTCATTAAGGGTTAAAAGGGGAATGGGTTCAGGGATCGGAATTGGTCTGCTCGGGCTGGGAACAGTTGGCGGCGGTGTGGCTTCGATCCTGCAAAGCCCGAGTGAACGTCATCCCCTTGTCGCGGATCTGAAACTTGTGCGCGTGGCGGTGCGAGACCTGAACCGACCACGGTCTGTCGAACTCCCCAATGAAATCCTGACAACCGATCCAGCCGTCGTGATCAACGACCCGGCAGTCGATGTGGTGGTGGAAGTGATCGGTGGGATCGAGCCAGCACGAAGCTTGATCTTGCAGGCCATCGCCGCCGGAAAATCCGTCGTTACCGCGAACAAGGCGGTGATTGCACGTCACGGCGAAGAAATTGCTGACGCCGCCGCCAAAGCTGGGGTGTATGTGCTCATCGAAGCCGCCGTTGGTGGTGGCATCCCGATCATTGAACCGCTCAAGCAATCCCTGGGGGGGAACCGGATTAACCGGGTGAGCGGAATCATCAATGGCACCACGAATTACATCCTCACGCGGATGGCCGATGAAGGCGCTGCTTACGAGAGTGTTTTAAAAGACGCCCAGGAATTGGGATACGCCGAGGCAGACCCCGCGGCCGATGTGGATGGACTCGATGCCGCCGACAAAATCGCGATTTTGGCGAATTTGGCCTTTGGGGGCAGCGTCGAACGCAGTGCCATACCCACGGCTGGCATCAGTCAATTGCAAGGGCGTGATGTGGATTACGCCAAACAGCTGGGCTATGGCGTGAAATTGCTCGCTGTGGCGGAACGGATGAAGCCGTCTGGGGAGCCCCTACCCCTCTCGCTTCGTGTACAACCCACCCTGGTGCCAAATGATCACCCATTAGCGGGTGTGAATGGCGTTAACAACGCCATCCTTGTGGAAGGCGATCCCATCGGTCGCGTGATGTTTTACGGACCAGGGGCCGGGGCTGGACCCACCGCCTCAGCCGTGGTGGCGGACATCCTCAACATCGCTGGAATCAGCCAGGCCACCCAAATCGACGATCGCTTGGACCCTCTTCTCGCAGCGAACAGCTGGCGTCGTTGCGTGTTGGTGGATCAAGGCGAAATCCGTCAGCGCCATTACGTGCGCTTCCACACACAAGATGCTCCCGGCGTAATTGGCCGGATTGGGGGCTGCTTCGGCGATGGTGGGGTATCGATCCAATCGATCGTTCAATTCAACGCCAGCAAAGCCGGTGCTGAAATTGTTGTGATCACCCACGAAGTGAGCCAAACAAAGATGGACGACGCACTCAAATCAATCCAAGCCTTGCCCGAAGTTTCAGGTCTTACCGCCCACCTGGGTTGCCTCTAACTCCCCACCAACGCCAGACGCCCCACGACGACGGGCCCGTTGATGCGTCAAAATATAAATATGTTTCGCTGCAGTGATCGGCAAACGCTGATCCATGCATCTAACGGTTCATGCCGAACCTCACCCAAACGTCACTTCATCAAGGCTGTCTTATCCAAGATGCCCCCAACGTGATGAGTATTCATCAAGGTGATTGCGTCAATCTCAACCGCGACGAGAACACCTACCAAGTGATTGGTGTGGATGGGGATCACGACCGGTGCTGGGTGCGCCGCTGGCCGATTGAACCGCAGGGTGGATCTCCCGTTTTTGAAATCTCCCTCAATCAAATCCGCAACTTGGGCTGACGGGATGTTCAATAGGGGCGTCTTTCCCTGAGCATCGCGTTGAAGCGAGCCAATCAAACCCTCAGGTCGTCCATATCTTTTACCGCTGCCCTCGTGATGGCAGCTTTGACACAAACCGGTTGTCAGGTCACCTCAACGAGTCAGCGCATCACCGTTGCATCTGCTGGTTCCATCAGCTCGTTGGACCCAGCCCAAGTGAGCACGGTTCATAGCTTGCAGTTGTTGAGCGCCCTTGGGGATCCCCTCTACAGCCTCAACGATGACGGGAGCCTGCAACCCCGATTAGCAGCATCAAAGCCAACGATCAGCGCCGATGGTCGGCTCGTCACGATCCCGTTGAGAACAGATGTTCGTTTTCACGATGGAACCCGCTTTGATGCGGAAGCCATGGCCTTCAGTTTGCGCCGGTTTCTCCGAATCGGAACACTGAGTTATGTGGTGGGAGATCGGATCAAAGCTGTCGAAGTTGCAGCCCCCTACGTCCTGAGGCTCACGCTGAACCGACGCTCTACCTCACTTGAGGGACTACTCACATCCATCAATCTCACGCCTCTTTCTCCACGCGCCTACGCCGAACACAAGGACAGCTTTCTGCATGACAACTTTGTTGGCACAGGTGCTTACCGCCTCACCAAATTCAACGAAAAACAGCAACGCCTTGAACCCTTTGAGCAGTACTGGGGAGAAGCACCCAAAAATCCTGGCCTTGATCTAATCAGCCTCAGCAACTCCACCGCTCTCTTTGGTGCGCTTCGCAGCGGCGAAGTGGATGTGCTGCTCTCAGCCTCCATTGATGAAGACCAACGCCATGCCCTGAACCAGCAAGCGAAGCGAGGGGACTTACATGAAACAGTTGGGCCAGCGATGGAAATCGGCTACATCACCCTGTTGAGCAACTCCGCACCGCTGAGCGACCAACGCCTGCGGCAAGCCATTGCATTAAGCCTGGATCGCGACGAAGTGAGCGAGCGTGTGAGCTATGGATTACGCCGACCGTTGCGCGCCTTGATTCCACCCAGCCTCCCCGGAGGAGGCGTGACCCCATGGCCGAAGCACAATCCCAAACAAGCGAAAACACTGCTGATGCAGTCGGGATACTGCCAAGGAACCCAACTGGAAGTTCCCCTTACCTTCCGCTCCAATGTTCCCGCCGACAAACTTTTGGCGCTGACTTGGCAAGCCCAAGTGCAGCGGGATCTTGCTGAGTGCATGGTGCTCAAGCTGGATGGCGTGGAATCAACCACCGTGTACCGCCAACTGGGGGAAGGGGCGTTCAAGGCCGTGATTCTCGATTGGCTCGGGAGCTATCCCGACCCCGAGGCATATCTCAATCCTTTGCTGAGTTGTTCCAACGCCGAAGGCCATATTTGCCTCGATGGAGAAGCCGCGATCAGCGGAAGCTTCTGGAGCGCACCAGGACTTCAAACCGCGCTGCAGGACAGCGACTCCGTTCGTGGCGCGCCGCGCGTCGCGGTTTTGAACACCATTGAAAAGCTCACTGTTGAGGGGGCGGCGTACATCCCCGTATGGCTCGAATCCCCCAGGTCCTGGAGTCAACGCAGCTTGAAGCCACCGCAATACAACCGCAGCGGCTTCCTACGCCTGGCTGAACTGCAACGGGTCTCCCACAAGCAGGAGAACAATTGATGGGACGCGCTCGCGATCTATTCCGCTACAGCGCCACCCGCCTTGGGCTTGCACCCTTGATGCTCTGGCTAATCGCCACCCTGGTGTTTCTGCTCCTGCGGGTTGCTCCCGGCGATCCAGTGGATGCCGTTCTTGGCAGCCGAGCCCCCGCTGCAGCCAAGGCCGCCATGCGCGCTCGGCTCGGTTTGGATCAATCACTCTTTGATCAATATTTGAGTTACCTCAATGGTCTGATCCATGGAGACCTTGGCCAGGCCCTGATCAACCAGGAACCGGTGAGCAAAATCATCGGGAACACCCTGCCCGCAAGCCTCGAATTGAGCGTGATCGCCCTGATCGCCGCAGCCATTATTGGCCTGAGTGTCGGGTTCAGCGGCATTGCCCGGCCGGAGGGATCCATTGATTTAAGCGGGCGGCTCTACGGCCTGGGCACCTATGCGCTCCCCCCGTTCTGGGTCGCCATGATGGTGCAGTTGATTTTCGCTGTGAGCTTGGGTTGGTTTCCTGTGGGGGGCCGCTTCCCCCCCAGCCTTCTCCCACCAGAGGGCAGCGGCTTCTTTTTATTCGACAGTGTTGTTTCAGGGAATTGGCCGGCCTTGCTTGGGAGCATCCGACACCTCGTGCTCCCAGCCGCAACGCTGGCGCTCCTACTGAGTGGAACATTCACCACCGCCCTACGGCTCAACCTGCGTCGCACATTGCGAGGGGACTACGTCGAAGCCGCCCGCAGTCGAGGACTAAGCGAACGGCAGGTGATCTTGCATCACGCCTTGCCGAATGCTCTGCTTCCCGTGCTCACCATTGCCGGCATCACGGTGGCCTCACTGATTGGCGGCGCACTCCTGATCGAAGTGACGTTTTCATGGCCCGGCATCGCTTTACGTCTCCAAGAAGCGATCAACCAACGGGACTACCCCGTGGTGCAGGGCATCGTCGTTGTGATTGCTGCACTCGTCGTGCTGGTGAGCGTTGCCGTAGATCTTTTGGTGGCCGCCCTTGATCCGCGCGTTCGCTATTAGAGATCGCCGATGAGGCGATCGGCCTCATTGCGGTTTAAACGATGCCAACGGGTTGTTCCCCCATCGAAATGCCGCGCTGCCGCCGGTGGAGAATTCGATTCGAGCTGCTCGAGAAATTGAATCATCTCTTGGGCGATCACCGTTTGAACCGTCAGTGGATTCACCCCCACCAACTCTTCTCCCAGTTGAAAAAGGTCATCTCCCTGAACCGAACCCGCTTGGCTCTCCACGCGAATCGGCGAAAAGTGACTGGCACCCTCAACCACCACCACCCGACTTAATGGATGCTGACCAAGCCTTCGCAGCAACGGGATTTGTTCATCCAACGGTGGCGTAATCAAGTCGAGGGTTCCACCAAAGAGCAGCAACGGCATCACCAACGGTTGTGTTGGATTGCCACTCGGCCAAATCAACCCACCAAAACTGTTTAAACCCACCACCGCGAGGGGTGCTGGATCAAGCGGAACTGTTTTGAGAGCGCGACTGTCGGCTAATTCGCATTGCAACAGCTCAGACAGATTGGTGAGCGGAATTGCAGCCAGTGACGCGCGACAACGGCGGTCGATGCCAGAAGCAGGATCAGCCCCCGCCGCCAATAAAGCGGTGAGGGCTCCAAGCGAGTGGCCTACCAGCACCACATTCGTCCCCTTCACAGGAAGCCGGCCCTTGCGCTGAGACGCCAGCACTGCATCAAGATCCAAAAGTCTTTGACGCAGAGCACTAGCCCCGTCAAAGGATTGACGCCCATCCAACAGCGCTTGAACAGCTTCAGCATCACTGCCTGGATGTTCAACAATCACCACGGGCCACCCCGCCTCACTGAGGGCTTCAGCCAACCAATGGAAATGCTCGGGATCTCCACCCAACCCGGGCATGATCAGCAGCCAAGGCCGGTCAACTGGCGCTTCAGATGACGTTGACGACACCATCGACGACCACGCTTGAACTTGGATTGGCGCAGCACGATGGCGCACCAATAAATCGATCGTCGCGGGGCCGTTGGCTCGTGACAACTCCGATCGGGCAGTTTTAGACGGACGGGGAGTGTCCTGCCGCGTACTCGGTTCAGCGGCGAGAACCTCCATCAAGCCGGTGTGGCGCTCAAGCTGCTGTTGCCAATGGTTAGCCGCCTTCAGCAGAGCATTGAGATCCAACCGCAGCTGGTCCGTGGGCAAGGCATGCAAAACATCGAGCGTGGACACCCGCTCCTGTTGATCCAACAACCGCTCAAGGGTTGGAAGCACCTCAGAACTGCTGATTGATCCACCACCTTCCACACGAACCAACGCCCCTAAGGCATCAATCAAAGCTGCGGCCCCCCAACTACTCAGAAGCTGTTGCCCAAGGCTGCGACGGGTCAGCACTGGCGCATTGAGCAAACGCACCAACCCCTCACGGCTATCCGGATCCAAGAGTCGCAGCCAAGTGGCTAACTCACTTCGGCTGCGATCTCCAAGACGCCCAAACGACCTGAGATCCTCCACCGACACTGGCAAAACGATGCCGTCAATTTCCACTTCCAGTCGTTCAGTCGCACGCGCAGGCCACGATCCGACCGACAAGAGCAGCAGACTGCCGGTCAAGCCCATTGCGAGGCATCGTCCTGTTAAGCGTCCGCGCAGCAATGCCAGACCCTCTGCGGTGGTGGAACCAGTTTCCACTAGCGCTGAGAAATGTCACCCGCATCCGACTCCTGGCATCGATCGGGGCCGGTGGAGTCATTTTCATGACTCCGCTTATTTTTCATGCGATCAATTTCTCCGCCAGCCAGGTCGGAAGCGGACTGGCTCTAGCCGCTCTGATTGGCACTGTGGTGCGTTTGATCAGTGGTGTGCTGATCGACCGTGGCTTGCGCTGCTCATGGCCAATCCGGATGACCACCCTCCTGGCCATCGTTGGCGATGTGATTTTGGTGCAAGCGAACGATTACTCCCACTTTCTGTTTGGCCAAGTTCTGCTGGGCTGCGCTGCAGGCCTTTACTGGCCAGCAATTGAGCTCGCCGTTCCCCTGAGCTGCGCCCAAGTGCCCTCCGGGCGTGGCTATGCCCTCGTCCGCAGTGCTGATGCCCTCGGCATCGGATGTGGAGCCTTGATCGGAACCCTGGCGTCCACCCAGGGGGCCTTACGGATCGTTTACAGCGTTGAAGCGCTTTGCATGGGTGCTGTGCTGATTTTGATCAGCCTTTGGCCACTGCAAGACGACCGCCCTGCCCATGGTTCAAGCAACTTTGCTGACAAGTCCGCATCCCGCCGGGTTCCTGCAACACCAACCTGGCTATTGCCGTTGTTGCCTGTGCTCGGCACCAGCGTTGTAGCCACGGGCATCCTGGCCCTGCAACAAAGTGCTTTACCCCTGGATCTTGTGCAGGGCAGCCTTCAGCGACCCAGCCTGAGCGAAAGCCACAGCAGCGCTTTGATTGCCCTGCAACTCATCCTTCTCGTCAGCTTGCAGTGGCCAGTTGGTCGATGGCTCTCGAACCGCAGTGTTGGCTTCGGTTTAAGCATCAGCCTGGCCAGCTTCAGCTTGGGATGCGTCTTGATTGCTTTGTCGTCGCTGTTTACGGCCGGCACAGCGCTTGTGTTGGTGAGCCTTCTGCCGATGGCCTTCGCCCAAGCGGCTTTCCTTCCAACAGCCACTGAAGCCGTGATCGAAGAGACACCTCCAGAACATCGTGGGCTCGCGATGGCCCTCTTCTCCCAGTGCTTCACGGTGAGTGCAATCGTTGCCCCCCTCCTCGGGGGAGCCATGCTGGATCAGCTCAACAATGGATTGCTGCTCTGGCTCTTGATGGGAGGTGCTTGTCTGGCGATGCTTCCGGCACTGCGCAACTTGCGCCCCCGCTTTACAGCGGATGGATCATCCTCCGAACAGAACCCCAAGGCTGAGGTTCAAGGTGTGGAAAAAACCTTATCGATGCTGTAACAAGGTGTCCACGCCACCTTGGGTTGAATCGGCTGCAGTCGTCGATTCATCAACGTGTAGCGACAAAACTGGCCACTTTGTTCCAGCGCCGGTCCCCTTACGGTGACCTCTAACGGGTCAAGTTCCACCCGGTAGCGCATTTCAAAGCTGGGCCGTGAAGTCAGAATGGATGAGCGATGCAACGTGTAGGTCACGGCATGGGCGTCCGGGGAACCCAGACCAAGCAAGACACCCCACAGCCACCAAGTCCGACCGAGATCACCCATGACGTCAGACGCAGGATTTCAAAACAGTACGACTAATGCCAGGTTCCAACCCCTGCTAATCGTGCATGCCGGAACCCATAAGACAGCCTCGACATACATCCAAGAGCGGTTGCATCTCAACCGCGACTTGCTGAGCCAGCAATCAATCACCTATCAGGATCCTTGCTTCGATCGACCAAAGGCCAAAAAACTTGCTGGTGAATTATGTAAATACCGCGAAAAGCGCTGGAGAAGAATGCTCTCCAATCACAAACAAGGCGAGCACCTTCTATTAAGCGCAGAACAATTTTCTGTTCCATTAACCAATCAAAAATGCATTCAAAACCTGGAAGAGCTTGCCAATAGCTTTGGCCTCAAGCTGCACATTGTGATCTTCATTCGAAGCCAGCTCGACTACATCAATTCCCGCTACATCTACTCGCTACGACGGTTTTATCACAGCCAAACCTTCGAAGAGTTTGTATCCGACGCCCTTGAAGGTGAGATGCATAGTGAACGGCAACAACGGGGACGCATTACACGTCGTCAAGATGTTTTTAATTTTTGGACGTACTTCAAACCACTCTTAAAAGCCAAGAAATCTGGACTCAAGGTGAGTTTCATCCCGTTCAAACAAGGCGGCAGCGACCCCTTTCAAGATCTGATGACGACCATTGGAGTATCCCAAAACCAACCCTGGAGAAACTGCACGAGCCGACACTTCAACCGAAGCCCTGGCACACGCGGTGTATGGATGGCACGCCTGCTGAGTCAAAAGCTCAAGGAGCATAAAATCACCAATAAATCCATCGACAACTCTTCACAGATCATTCTTCGAGAAGAGCAACAACGAGGCTGGAAAGATCCGGCCTTTTGGGGTTATTCCAGACGACTAAAGAACCAAGTGGTGAAACACTTCAAAGCCGACAACAAAAAGTTCGCCAAGGCCGCTTGGGGAACGAGCTGGTCATCATCATTTCCAGATGATAGCCAACTGAAACTGCGAAAGAAACAAATTTATCAGCCCCAATCCATTGAAGAAGAAGAGACAATGCATGCTATTGCCATCCATCTTTTACGCCGAATTCGCCACCAAATCAATCCTAACTTTGCTTCTCAAGTTGCAGACCCCTTAGAGCGAATCACAAGCTTCTTATCACCATCGATCACCCTTCAGACAATCCGACGCATCAAATCGTGGCGCAAGCAGTAGGGATTTTTAGATCAGAATTAAATTACACATAAATTCATATCAACCCATCTATTGGATTTGACACAAATGAACCTAAAGCAATCGACGTTTCTGAATTTTGAAACAAGCACAACCCGACAAGCTCCATCAATTACCTCCAATCTGGCCAGTCTTTATACCTGAACGATCGTCAACAGATCGCCAAAAAAGCTTGCACTCTTCATTGCAGACTCAACAAATTTCGCTCAGCATCTTCAGATAGCAGAGCATAAATACATTCCCCACTCTGATTCCTAAAGGTCACCACATCTAGATGGTTTGGATGAGCGTCGACGTCAGCATATTTACCGCTTCGAAGAAGATAACGGGCCATAGATTTAATGTTTCTAATTAATTTTAAAAGCCTGAAATAAGATTTGTTTGTTCGCTTTACCGTACCACTTTTTATACGAAGGCGATCAAGATAAATCCCAAGCCTTGAGCAATCGATGCTCAGCACTCTCTGAAAGAGTGGCGTAGATGTATTCGCCACTAAAGCTTCTAAAAACAAGCACATCTATAAGCTTCGGCTCAACTTCAATACTGAGCAAAGAGCCATTACGCAGCAAGTAGCGAGCCACCCCTTTCACAGCAGATACACAACCATAAGAGGAATCGCTCTTGCGCAGATCGCTTATCAGTCAATCCATACTTATCTGCCGATTTCCTGTATCAATGGCTGCCTATCGGCGGAATAGACGCATCCGTTGAATATACATTGCAGCCAGTTTCAAAGATCGGCGACGACCCGAATAGGCCCTAGATTACTTAACATTCAAATTATTGAAGAATTGCATTTTGGGGATCCTCTCTCCCCTAAGTAGTGGACATATTGAATAAAGACTTTCTTGGGGTCATTCATCAAAGCTCGACAACACATCTGAAGAACCTCAAATAGGAAAGCGAGCAGTCAGCAACGATTCCTGAGACCGTAGCGATAGGTATTAGTCCTCTGACTTCAAGGGCTGCCCAAGCAACTACAACGCTCATGTTGTAAACGAGAAATCAACTTGATTGAAGAGACTCAACGGTGTTGTGCAGTTCACCGATATCTCTTAATCCCTCAACAGAGAACCAAGGAGAGTTTTCCCAACTGAAGCCTTCCCCCATTGTGGAATCTGGAGCAGTGATGTACCAGTGGCATGCCGTGTCGGGAACATCAACAGCGCACTTACTCCAATCGTCCTGCCACTGGGGAACTTGAACCCACATCAGGGCAGCAAACATAAGAGAGAAGATGGATTTCATCATTTTTGATAGAGCTCCTCAAGTTGTTCGCGACTGAAGTTGGCGTAAAGAACTTCTTCGCCTGATTCAGGTGCTTCTGGATGCCTTTTGATAGGTTTATCCCAAGTCGTATTTCGAATATTTCCCCACATCATCGCGAAAGCACCGCCTGCTATCACTGCGAAGAAGAGAAAGTAGAGGGCTGCGAACCAACCGTTCATATTCGTTTACCTTGCTTTACAAGAATTAATATACACGAAACCGGTGGTCGATTACTCCACTGGCGGAAGCGTCAAGCGATGACCAAGCCAAATGGAGACCAATCCTTTGACCCGGCAACGACTAGGGCGGTTCTCCGTGACAGTCAGCGCTCAAGGCCTCCTAGACCGCTGTAGTTAGGTGGTATCCAATGATCTTCACTGTTCTTGCAATTTCCGCTGCTGCTGTCGGTGTGATGGCAATTTTCTATGGCGAAGTGATCTTGCTCCAACGCTGACAACCAAACTGACGTTTGGGCAAGTGAGTCACGAGTTTGATTGATTCATGCCATTCACCAGAAAATTCTTACAAAACCCGTACGGGAAAGGCAGGATATGTGCATTATCTTGCTATCAATCTTCGGACAAAATATTTAAGTACAAATTGAACAAAACTTAAGCCATATAGCCCAACCAGACATCACCCAAGCTATAGATAAAATAAATATTTATTCTCTATTTAATGATCTCCAAATACATCATCCACGACCTCGATCTGCTTAAAGGTCAGGCATAATAATGGCCTCTGAATATGGCTGACAAAAAAGATCAAGATCAGCCAATCGATTTCAATTTGATCTTTAAACGTTGAACAGAAACTCCATAACATCTCCTTCCGCCACCACATAATCCTTCCCTTCACTACGCAACCAGCCTTTGTTTCGGGCTTCGACTAACGAACCAGCATCCAGCAGTTTTTCCCAACCAATCGTCTGAGCTCGAATGAACCCACGCTCAAAGTCGGTATGAATCACACCGGCCGTTTGCGGAGCTGTCATCCCTGATTTAAATGTCCAAGCGCGAGTTTCTTTTTCGCCTGTCGTGAAATACGTCCGCAGCCCAAGAAGTCGATAGGTCGCCCGAATCAAACTGCGAAGCCCCCCTTCACTCACCCCTAAGCCTTCGAGATAGTCGGCCCGTTCTTCGTCGCCAAGTTCCACAAGTTCCGCTTCCACTTGCGCTGAAATTCGCACCGTTTCAGCCCCTTCTTGCTCCGCAAGAGCAGTCACTTCAGAGCAGTAGGCGTTGCCATCTGCCAAATCGTCTTCACTCACATTCGTGGCGTAGATGATCGGCTTCGCCGTCAGCAGACCCAGAGGTTTGATCATGCCCTCCTCTTCTGCAGTGATCTCCACACTGCGCGCTGCACCGCCCTGCTCCAGCACCGCCTGGATCCGCGCCAGGGCCGCATCTTCCACTTGCGCCTCCGTACTGGTGCGCATTTGCTTTTTCAGACGTTCACGGCGCTTCTCGATTTGCGATAAGTCGGCAAGACCCAACTCCAGATTGATCACCTCGGCATCCCGCGCTGGCCCCACAGTGCCGGAGACGTGAATCACATCGTCGTCTTCAAAACAGCGCACCACATGCACGATGGCGTCGACTTCGCGGATATTGGACAAAAATTTGTTGCCCAGGCCTTCGCCCTGGCTTGCCCCCTTCACCAAGCCAGCGATATCAACAAACTCCATTCGCGTTGGAACGGTGTTTTGACTCTTGCTGAGGTCTGTGAGCAGCTGGAGACGATCATCCGGAACCGACACCGTGCCCACATTCGGCTCGATCGTGCAGAACGGGAAATTGGCAGCTTGCGCCTGAGCGTTGGCCACCAGTGCGTTGAACAACGTGGACTTGCCCACATTGGGCAATCCAACAATTCCGGCTTTGAGCATGAGGCGGAATCTACCGGCCGACGACGAGACTGTTGTTAACTTTTGTGCGCTCATGCCGCAGTCCCAGCGACGACCCCGCACAACCTTGCCCACCCCCTCTTCCTCGTCGGCGCCGACCAGCTCTCCTGACGAGATGTCCAGAGCGTCAGCTGCTCGCTGGCGTCCGAGCCAAAAAACCATCGCGATTGCCCTTCTTGCCCTTCTCGGCGGGGGGTTGCTGCTGGCGAGGTTTGCCCCTTGGAATCCAAAACGAGACCTCACGCCTTACACAACAACTGCGGAGCGGGGGTCCCTGTCCGGTGTCGTCACCGCCAGCGGCGAACTACAAGCCATCCAAAAGGTGAACGTGAGCCCCCGCCAGCAGGGGCTTCTCCAGACATTGCTGGTGGATGAAGGCGATGTGGTGAAGGCGAACCAGATTTTGGCGGTGATGGATCGCGGTGATCTCAATGACCGTCTTCAAGAACGTGAGGCCCTGCTTCAACAAGCAAAAGCCCAATACAGAATCAAAAAACAGGAATATGAGCGCCGGAACAAACTGTTTGAGATGGCGGTGATCAGCGCTGACGACTTCAGCACCGTTCAAAACGAAATGCTTGCCCGTCAGGCGGCGATGACGGCAGCACAAGAGCGGGTCGAACAGCTCGAGCAAACAAAACGAGAGCTGGATATTCGCGCTCCCTTCGCCGGAACGATCACGGCCCGATATGCAGAACCGGGGGCGTTTGTCACCCCCACCACCGCAGCTTCAGCCACCGCTGGTGCCACCAGTTCATCGATCGTGGAGCTCTCCCAGGGATTAGAGGTTTCGGCTCGAGTTCCGGAAAGCGACATCGGACGGATCGCCATCGGCCAGGCGGCACAAATCCGCGTGGACGCCTTTCCTGATGAGCGCTTCCAAGCCCGGGTAAGCGAGATCGCTCCGAGGGCTGTGAAACAGGAGAACGTGATCTCCTTCGAGGTGCAACTTGCGCTCATGAATCCCCCCAAGAAATTGCTGATTGGGATGACCACCGACGTGGACTTTCAAACAGGCCGCAGCGCCATCAAGACCCTCGTCCCCACCGTGGCGATCGTGACGGAAGGCGGCAAAACCGGGGTACTTGTGGTGGATCAACAGCAACAGCCGGTCTTCCAGGAGGTGGAACTCGGCAGCAGCAGTGATGCACAGACTGCAATTCTGGAGGGGCTTGATGAGGGAACGCGCTTGTTCATCGACCTGCCCCCCTGGGCCAATCGAAACCGCGATTAACCCCCCTCTATCCATCCGTTCCCGCCATGCCTGAGGCCGTCACCAAGCCCCTCCTCCTGCTTGTGGATGGCCACTCACTGGCTTTTCGCAGTTTTTACGCCTTCAGCAAGGGCGGCGAAGGGGGGCTGGCCACAAAAGATGGACGGCCAACAAGTGTGACCTACGGCTTTTTGAAGTCGCTCCTGGACACCGGCAAAACGTTCAAGCCCCAGGGTGTCGCGATTGCCTTCGACACGGCCGAACCCACATTCCGCCACAAAGCGGACACGAATTACAAAGCCCACCGGGACGTGGCACCAGAGGTGTTCTTCCAAGACCTCGAACAGCTGCAGCAGATCCTTAGCGATCAAATGAGGTTGCCCCTATGCATCGCACCGGGATACGAAGCCGATGACGTGCTCGGCACCCTTGCCAACCGTGCCGCCGACGCCGGCTGGGGTGTTCGGATTCTCTCGGGAGACCGTGATCTTTTTCAGCTCGTCGACAACAGCCGGGATATCGCGGTGCTTTACATGGGTGGCGGCCCCTACGCCAAGGGAAGCGGGCCAACGCTGATTCAAGAAGACGGCGTGGTGAGCAAGTTGGGGGTCATGCCCGACAAGGTGGTGGACCTCAAGGCCCTCACGGGAGACAGCTCCGACAACATCCCAGGGGTGCGGGGCGTTGGTCCCAAAACCGCCATCAACCTGCTGAAAGACAACATCGACCTGGACGCGGTGTACGCGACCTTGGCGGAGGTGGAAGCGGAAGGTCCGAAGGCCAGTCGCGGTGCGATTAAAGGGGCCCTGATCGGCAAGCTGCGCAGTGATCGTGACAACGCCTACCTGTCGAGGATGCTGGCGGAAATCCTCGTGGACATTCCCCTCCCGAAGGACCCAGAACTCGGCTTACAGCAGGTTGATGCTGAAGGGTTGAGCGATCGCCTCGAAGATCTCGAGCTCAACAGCCTCGTCCGTCAAGTTGGTGGATTCGTGGCGACCTTTTCCACCGGTGGGTATGGCGCCAATGCCAATAGCGAGGCTGAGAAGACCCCTAAACGCTCCCCAGCGAAAACGAAACCTGATTCCGCCAGTTCAACCGAGAGTGCAGCCGCTCCGCAGCAAGGTTCAGTGGAAGCGGAGGCTGGAGCAATCCCTTGCCTCCAACCGCAGCTGATCGAGAGCAACGAAGCCCTGCAAGCCCTTGTGCAACGGCTGATGGACTGCACCGATCCCGAAGCGCCGATTGCCATCGACACCGAAACCACAGATCTCAACCCATTCAAGGCCGAACTCGTGGGGGTAGGGGTGTGCTGGGGCGAGGCCAACGATGCCCTCGCTTATATCCCCATCGGCCACAAGCCCCCGAGCGAACTCACCGAAGCAACACCACCCCAGCAGCTGCCGCTGGAAACGGTGCTGATGGCGCTGTCGCCCTGGCTGGCGAGTCCGCAGCACCCCAAAGCCCTACAGAACGCCAAATACGACCGACTCATCCTGCTGCGCCATGGGCTCACGCTCAACGGCGTCGTGATCGACACGCTGCTGGCGGATTACCTGCGGGATGCCGCGGCCAAGCACGGTTTGGACGTGATGAGCGAACGGGAGTTTGGCTTCCGCCCCACCACCTACGGCGATCTTGTTGGCAAGAAACAAACCTTCGCCGATGTGGAGATCGAACCTGCCAGCCTCTATTGCGGCATGGACGTACACGTCACCAGGCGATTGGCCCTGCAGCTCCGCCAAACCTTGCAAGCGATGGGGCCCCAGTTACTGCCTCTGCTGGAGGGCGTTGAACAACCGTTGGAACCCGTTCTGGCCCAAATGGAGGCCACCGGCATCCGCATCGATGTGCCTTATCTCAAAACACTGTCGGACGAATTAGGCAGCACCCTGAACCGGTTAGAGACCGAAGCCAAACAGGTCGCTGAGGTGGACTTCAACCTCGCCTCTCCAAAGCAACTCGGGGAATTGTTGTTCGACACGCTCGGACTGGATCGCAAGAAGTCGCGGCGCACGAAAACCGGATTCAGCACGGATGCCACCGTTCTCGAAAAACTCGAGCACGACCATCCCGTCGTTCCCCTCGTGCTGGAGCACCGCGTCTTGAGCAAGCTCAAGAGCACCTACGTCGATGCTCTGCCCCAACTCGTCGAAGCGGAAACCGGCCGCGTCCACACCGACTTCAACCAAGCCGTAACGGCGACAGGCCGCTTGAGCAGCAGCAACCCCAACCTGCAAAACATTCCCGTTCGCACGGAATACAGCCGTCGCATCCGCAAAGCGTTCCTCCCCCAAGAGGGCTGGACACTGCTCAGCGCCGACTACTCCCAAATCGAACTCCGAATTCTTACCCACCTCTCCGGGGAAGAAGTGCTGCAGGAGGCCTACCGCACGGGCGACGACGTGCACGCACTCACCGCACGCTTGCTACTCGATAAAGACGAGGTGAGCGCCGATCAACGTCGCCTCGGAAAAACGATCAACTTCGGGGTGATTTACGGCATGGGCGCCCAACGCTTTGCGCGGGAAACAGGGGTGAGCTCGGCCGAAGCGAAGGAGTTCCTCACCAAGTACAAACAGCGCTACCCCAAGGTGTTTGCCTTCCTTGAGCTACAGGAACGGCTCGCCCTCAGCCGCGGCTATGTGGAGACAATCTTGGGTCGTCGCCGCCCATTCCATTTCGATCGCAACGGCCTCGGCCGCTTATTGGGAAAAGATCCCCTCGAGATTGATCTCGATGTGGCACGGCGCGGTGGGATGGAAGCACAACAACTGCGCGCCGCCGCCAACGCCCCCATTCAGGGCTCCAGCGCCGACATCATCAAGGTGGCGATGGTGCAGTTACAAGCGATGCTTCTCAGCCAAGGGATCCCCGCCCGCCTGCTCCTGCAGGTGCATGACGAACTGGTCCTCGAAGTGGCGCCAGACGCATTGGACACCACGCGAAACCTTGTGGTGAACACCATGGAAAACGCCATCAAGCTCAGCGTGCCTCTCGTGGTGGAAACCGGCGTTGGTCGCGACTGGATGGAAGCGAAATAATTCGTCCCCAGCAGGCCGTAACCTCAGATCCAGCGCTTGATCGGCTGTTTTGACCCTGCGGCTCACCAATACCCTGACCCGCCGCACGGAACCGTTCACTCCACTCCGGCCTGGCAAAGCAAGCATTTACTGCTGCGGCGTCACGGTCTATGACCTTTGCCATCTCGGTCACGCTCGCAGCTACATCAACTGGGATGTTCTGCGTCGCTATCTGATCTGGAGCGGGCTGGAGGTGAGATTCGTTCAGAACTTCACCGACATCGACGACAAAATCCTCAAACGGGCCTCGGACGAAAACTCATCGATGACAGCCGTGAGCGAGCGGAACATTGATGCATTTCATGCAGACATGGATTCCCTCGGAATCCTGCGACCCGACAGCATGCCTAGGGCAACCCAATGCCTGGATGGAATTCGTGCCCTCATCCGCGAACTTGAAGCGAAAGGCGCTGCCTACAGCGCCGAAGGAGATGTGTATTTCGCGGTAATGAAGCACGCCGGGTACGGAAAGCTGAGTGGCCGAGATTTGAGTGAACAACAGGAGAACGCCGGCGGTCGCGTCGCCGATGCTGAGGGCGCGCGTAAACAACACCCCTTCGACTTCGCCCTCTGGAAGGCTGCCAAAGAGGGTGAACCCAGCTTCCCCTCCCCATGGGGCGCCGGCCGACCCGGTTGGCACATCGAATGTTCAGCCATGGTGCGAGCTGAACTCGGCGACACGATTGATATTCATCTCGGCGGCGCCGATTTGGTCTTCCCGCACCATGAGAACGAAATAGCGCAATCCGAAGCCGCTACGGGACAGGAGCTCGCCCAGGTGTGGATGCACAACGGGATGGTGAATGTAGGGGGCCAAAAGATGAGCAAGTCGCTCGGCAACTTCACCACCATCCGAGCCCTGCTCGAGAGCGGTGTTTCACCCATGACCCTGCGGTTGTTTGTGCTCCAGGCCCACTACCGCAAGCCCTTGGATTTCACCGCGGAAGCCCTGGAGGCCGCAGCCACCGGCTGGAAAGGCCTCAATGCAGCGTTGGGCTTGGGTGAGCGCCATGGCCAATCGCTGGAATGGCCAGCAACTCCGGCCCTAGCGCCAGTGGCCCTGGTGGGACCAAGCAACCATCCATCCGAACCCTTGGAACCGCTCCAACAACGGTTCATTGATGCGATGGACGACGACCTCAACAGCTCCGGAGCCCTAGCAGTGCTGTTTGATTTAGCGAAGCCCCTGCGTGCGTTAGCTAACCGCCTCGAGCGTGGTGATCGTGCCGATCGACCCGCTGACGAGTTGGCTGCCCTAGCCCTGCGCTGGCGATTGCTGCGTGATCTCGCTGCCGTTCTCGGCCTTCGCTGCGAAGCCGACTCCGAGACCTCGGGCCCTGGTGATGACTCCACAAACCAGGATGAAATTCAGGCCGCGATCGATGCCCGAATCGCAGCCAAATCCGCCAAGAATTACGCCGAAGCGGATCGGATCCGGGAGGAGCTCAAAGCGCAAGGCATCGAACTCATCGACAAACCAGGGGGCATCACGGAGTGGATTCGCCGCTAGGCCCGTCAAACTGCCTGAACTGATCGCATCTCAACGGCATGCTCTGGCTTAAGAAGCTGAACTTCATGGAGACAGCAAAGCTGGAGATGGAGCTGATGAAGGCTCTTGATGCCGGCGAAAATATCGAAACCAAGGTGAACGATCAACAGCGGTTGGTGGAACAAACCAAAGATGCAGAACAGGCCTGGAAACTCGAGGTGTGGCAAAAAATGCTGGTGCGCATCCGCAAAATGGAATCGATGCTGAATCAACCCAACGATCCCAAGTCCTGAAACCAGGCTTCAGCTCAGCCCTGCACCAGGTCGATCACGCTGATCACCAGGCCCGTAGCAACGATCGGTGGTGACACCCAGCGCAACAACACCAGGAGGAAACGGCGCAGCGCAGGTGGAGTGGACGACTGTTCCAAATCGTCTGAGAAGCGTCGGGGCACCACCCAGCCAAGCAAAAGAGCCAGTAGCAACCCCCCAAGGATCAGCAGCAAACCGCCAAACACCGAGTCCATCCATCCCAAAACGCCCAGGGATGTTGCTGCGGGCAACCCGAGCACAAAGATCACAGCGGTGGAGACCCACACCGCACGGGAACGGGTCCAATTCAAGCGATCCATCAGACACGCCACAGGCACCTCCAGCAGCGAAACGGCGGAGGTAATCGCAGCCAGAAAAGCCAATCCGAAAAACAACAACGCCACGAGTTTTCCCGTTGATCCCAGGGAAGCCAAACCTGTAGGCAAGGCAATAAAGATCGTGCCCAGCGTCGATCCGCTGATCACATCCTGAAGTCCAAAACTCATCACCACGGGGAACGTCACCATCCCTGCCAAGAGCCCCACCGCGGTATCCATACCCACCACGGCCACGGCCTCCCTGGGCAGGTGGGCGTCACGATCGAGATAGGCGGAGTAGGCCAAAATGCAGCCAATACCCGTGCCAATCGAGAAAAAGGCCTGCGTAAAGGCATTGCGAATCGTGGTGAGATTCGTGAGTTCCGCTCCATCCCAACGCAGCAAGAAGGTCCGGTATCCCTCCCCCGCACCATCCAGGCCAGCGGCCCAGATGGCCAAGCCGATTAAGAGGGCAAACAACAGCGGTAAACCCCAACGGGATAACCGCTCGATGCCACCGCGCACACCTGCCGCCACCACAACTGCCGTAAGCACAAGGCTCACCAATTGACCCAGCAGGGCGGCACGGCCACCACTCAAGCCTGCAAAAAAGGCTTCGGCCTCGCCGATATCGGCAGGAAGGCCCTGGCTTACCACCTGAATCAAGGTCACCCCGGTCCAGCCCATCAACACGGCGTAAAACGCCAAAATCCCGCAGGACGCCAGCACAAACAGCCAGCCCATCGGTTGCCAACGTTTGCCAGCAGCCGTAACCGGAGCCAGCAACGGGCTATGGCCCGTACTGCGGCCCAACACCATTTCCGCCACCAACACCGGGAGGCAGACCACCAAAACAATCAGGAGATATAGGAATAAAAACGCTCCACCGCCACCCTGGGAGGCGCGGTAGGCAAACCCCCAGAGATTTCCCAAACCAACGGCACTGCCAGCCGCCGCCAGAACAAATCCGAAGCCAGACCGCCAGTGCTCCTTGATCGCCATTGCGCGGTGATGTTCCAAAGCTGTTGATCAGCTTGCCAGCGATTGAGCAACCTGGTGGGAGACTGGTCAAAACGACTGGAACCGCATGAAAGCCATCAGCGTGCTGGGTTCCACAGGGTCGATCGGTACACAGACCCTGCAAATCGTTGACGACTTCCCCGACCAGTTCCGCGTTGTGGCGCTCACGGCGGGCCGCAATTTGGCCTTGTTGGTGGAGCAGATCCAGCGGCACCAGCCGGAGCTGGTGGCATTGGCCGATGCAGCCTTACTTCCAGAATTGAAGCAGCGTTTGGAGGCCCTTGATCCCTCCGACAGGCCCGATCAATTCCCCCAAATGGTGGGGGGAGCTGATGGCCTAGAGGTGGCTGCTTCTTGGGGTAGTGCCGAACTTGTGGTGACGGGCATCGTGGGCTGCGCCGGCCTCCTACCCACCCTGGCTGCTGTGCGGGCTGGCAAGGATCTGGCTCTGGCCAACAAAGAAACATTGATTGCGGCCGGCCCCGTTGTTCTGCCCGAGCTGAAAAAAAGCGGCAGCCGCTTGTTGCCAGCGGATTCAGAACACTCCGCCATTTTTCAATGCCTACAAGGCACCCCTTGGGCTGACACCGCTCGCCTATCCACAGGCATCCCCACCCCTGGACTGCGTCGCATCCAACTCACCGCATCAGGCGGTGCATTCCGGGATTGGAACGCCACAGACCTTGAGAAGGCCACGGTGGCTGATGCCACCAGCCATCCCAACTGGAGCATGGGACGCAAAATCACGGTCGATTCCGCCTCTTTGATGAACAAGGGGCTCGAGGTGATCGAAGCCCATTACTTATTCGGGCTGGATTACGACCACATCGAAATCGTGATTCATCCCCAGAGCATCATCCACTCGATGGTGGAGATGGCCGATTCCTCGGTATTGGCGCAACTGGGCTGGCCCGATATGAAACTACCCATCCTGTATTGCCTCAGCTGGCCGTCTCGCTTGGAGACACCCTGGCGGCGCCTTGATCTCACAGAAGTGGGAGAACTCAGCTTCCGTGCCCCCGATCCCAAGAAATATCCATGCATGGAATTGGCCTATGCCGCGGGCCGCGCAGGGGGAACGATGCCTGCCGTGATGAATGCCGCCAACGAAGAAGCCGTGGCCCAGTTCCTTGAGGAGCGCATCCACTTCCTCGATATTCCTGAAGTGATCGAAGCGGCCTGCGAGCGCCACAAACCCGATCTCATGGACCATCCCCAACTCGATGATGTGCTTGCGGTGGACCAGTGGGCGCGAGTGGCGGTGCGTGAACAAGTGAGTCGAGGCACCACGCGGATGCCAGGCCCTGCCGTCGCGGTATGACTCCAGCCAAAATCAGTCATCACCTTCTGCTCTGCGCCACCCCAAGCAAGGCCAAATGCTGTGATCCAGTGAAGGGAGCAGCCACTTGGGATGCTCTGAAACAGGGTGTCAAACGCCTTGGGCTCGAGGCCACATCACGGCCTGAAGGCATGGTGTTGCGCAGCAAAGTGGATTGTTTACGGATCTGCGATCGCGGGCCCGTGCTGCTGATTTGGCCCGATGGCACTTGGTATGGAGAGGTCACTCCCGACCGCATCGAACGGATTCTCACCGAACACGTAATCGGCGGAGAACCGATCGAAGAATGGCTGATTCAACGGTCGACGATGGACCCCAACCAGGCGGCGGCGAGCTGATCACCCCAGCAGCCCCCTCGACCATGAAACCCGTTGTGACCACCCTTCTTGGTGAACTGCAACCCAATGGTGCTGCTTGTTTTCACCGCATCAGCCAAGTGGAGAGCAGCTGACGCTGGCACCCATGGATCATCCAACGCCTGAAGCAACAAGGTGGGCGGGAGTTTGTCTGGTCCCGCGATGAGATGCAGCAACGGAGAAGCTTCCCGGTAGTAGGCCTCCACATCGTCAAACCCCCACCGCGGTGCCGTCACAGCAGCATCGAAGGCGCGAATCGTGCGCGGTGCTGCATCACCGCTGAGCTCCTCCAGCTCTGTAGCGCTGACGCCGAAGGGATCCGCAAGGGTCTGACGCACCAACCGCTTGAGCAGCCAACGTTGATACACCCGATTCCGGGGACGCTCGATCGAGGCACTGCAATCGGCGAGATCCAGCGGACTGCTCGCACAAAAAAGCCCATCCAAAACCCCAGGAAAACTGAGGCAGGCATTGAGCAACATCGTTCCCCCCAGGGAAATGCCAGCACCCAACAACGGTCGATCACCGGCCAGCTGACGGGCATGGGCAATCACCGGCAGGAGGTCACTGTTGCAGCGGGCCGCATAGGTGCCACCGGCCAATTCACGACCAGGATCCGCTCCCCTGAGATTGAGACGCAGCACGGCAAATCCAGCCGACTGCAAACGAAGCCCCATCCGCCTTAGGCCTTCCCGGGCACTGGACCCTCCCAAGCCATGCAGCAACAACACCAGGCCACGGGGCTCCCGATTCGGTTGATCAAGAAGGGCCAAGAGTTGTCCGGATTGCGCCGCCCCCGTTGGCAGCGCAGGCACATCCACCAACACCCGACGACCCGTCTCATCGGGAAGATCCACGGTGCGAAAGGTGTCGCGCAGCGTTTGGAGATCACCCCCAAACCAAGGAAAACGCTGCTGAAACGACGAAACCCCCAGCTGCTTCAACAGCTGAGGGTCATTCGCCATCCGAGCGGGATGGTCAGTCACTACTTGCCAACGCCGAGATCCTTGAGCTCAACGAGCAGATCCCCCAGAACCTTTTTGGCATCGCCAAACACCATCGAGGTATTCGCCAGATCAAACAGATCGTTTTTGATTCCGGAATAGCCGGCACTCATGCCCCGCTTCACCACAAAAACCGTGCGGGCTTGCTGCACATCGAGCACAGGCATGCCGTACAACGGTGAATTGGGATCGGTCTTGGCCTGGGGATTCACCACGTCATTGGCTCCCAACACCAACACCACATCGGTGGCGGGGAACTCAGGATTAATCACATCCATCTCCTTGAGCTGCTCGTAGGGCACATCGGCCTCTGCGAGCAGCACATTCATATGGCCTGGCATACGGCCAGCAACGGGATGGATCGCGTAGGTGACATCAATCCCCGCGGCCTCAAGGGAACGGGTGACCTCACGGAGCGTGTGCTGGGCTTGGGCCACGGCGAGTCCGTAGCCAGGAACAATGATCACCCGCTCGGCAGCCTCAAGCGTGAGGGCGCACTCTTCAACACTGCAGCTCGTGATGTTGGTGTATTCACCACCACCCGCACTCGAGCTGGAGCTTGCTCCAAGCGCTCCACCAAACAACACGGACACCAGGGAACGGTTCATGCCGTTGCACATCACCTGGGTGAGGATCAAACCGGCAGCTCCCACCATCGCTCCCGCCACAACCAGCAACTGACTGCCGACAACAAAACCTGCTGCTGCTGCTGCAACACCGGAGTAGCTGTTCAGCAGAGAGATCACCACGGGCATATCAGCGCCACCGATCGGCAGCGTGACGCCAATGCCCAACAAACTGGAGGCCACCACCAATAGCCACAGGCCCGTAGCACCACCGGTGGTTCTCACCATTTCGATGGCACCCACCAATGCCGCGACGGCCAAGGCGATATTCACGGCATGGCGCAGCCGGCTTTGCATCCAGGGGGGCGTCGAAAGCCAGCCCTGCAACTTCGCCATCGCCACAATCGAACCGGTGAAGGTGATCGAGCCCACGAAGACCGACACAACAATCGACACCAGCGCAACGGGTCCGGTTGCATCGAGAGCAATCGGTTCCAAAGCTGCAGCCAAGGCCACAAGTAATGACGACATGCCACCACACCCGTTGAACAGGGCGACGGTCTCGGGCATCGACGTCATCGGAACCCGCTGGGCCGTGATCACCCCGAGAACACCACCGACGATGCTTCCGCCAACGATCCAAGACCAAGCTTGGGTGTTAAAGGTTGGAACCCCGACGTAATTCACCAGTAGGCCAACGACCGCCAAGCCCATCGCCACCGCCGCCAATTGGTTCGCCCCTCGGGCGGACCGCACTTTCGACAGGCCCTTGATACCTAGGGCCAACAACAGAACGGCGACAAGATCAATCGCGTACTTGAGATAGTCAGTCATCAGCGGTTCTCCTTGCGTGCGGGCTTACGGCTGAACATCGCCAGCATTCGATCCGTGACGAGAAAGCCACCGATCACGTTGAACAGGGCAAAACCCAGGGAGACCGAGCCGAGCACCAACAGGGTTGGATTGCCGTCGGCCTTAATGATCGCGGTGAGAGCCGCCAACACCGTGATGCCCGAGATCGCATTGGCACCACTCATCAACGGTGTGTGCAGTGTGGGTGGCACTTTCCCGATCAGTTCAAGACCAAGAAGGCTGCCCAAGAGCAGCACCCATAGAAATTCAACAAACGAGGATTCCATCAGTTGGCTCCTGGGGTAAGAACGTCGCCGCGGCGGATCGAGCCGTTTTGAGCAATCAAACAACCAGCAATCAGTTCATCATCGAGATCCAAACTGAACTGGCCATCCTTCATCGTGGGCTCCAATAGAGCCACAAGGTTGCGGGCATACAGCGCACTGGCGTGGTTGGGAACAGTGCAGGGAAGGTCGTTCCCCCCAATCAACTTCACCCCTTTGCGGTCCACGGTCTGTCCCGGCACCGTATCCGCACAATTGCCACCCTGGGACACGGCTAAATCCACAACAACGGCACCAGGGCGCATGCGATCGAGCATGTCTTCACTGATCAAACGGGGGGCACGACGGCCCGGCACTTGGGCGGTACAGATCGCCACATCGGCCTCAGCCAATTGGTCAGACAATTGCTGACGCTGCGCAGCGAGAAAAGCATCAGAAGCCTGCTTGGCGTAGCCACCGGATTCAGCAGGCTTGTCGTCCGTTTCTGGCGGCTCGATAAAGCGAGCGCCGAGGGATTCCACCTGTTCCTTCACAGCGGGCCGAATATCACTCACGTACACCACCGCTCCGAGACGGCGGGCCGTGGCCACCGCCTGCAACCCAGCCACTCCAGCGCCAAGAATCACCACCTTTGCGGGCTGCACCGTGCCAGCAGCCGTCATCAGCATCGGGAAGTAGCGATCCAAGGCAGAGGATGCCAACAGCACCGATTTGTATCCAGCGATATTCGCTTGGGATGACAACGCATCAGCCGACTGAGCACGGCTGATTCTTGGCAGCAGCTCTAGGGACATGGCCGACAGGCCTCCCTGTTGAAGGGTCGTCGCTAACGCCGCGTTGGCATAGGGCGCCATCAAACCCACCACCAACGCCCCCTGATGCAGACGACGCAAGTTCTCTGACGTGGGTGGCTGAACACAGAGAAGGATGTCGGCTTGAGACCAGGTACTGGCATCTCCAACCGCAACCAACGCTGCACCCTGTTCGGAATAGGCGGCATCTAGATAACCCGATGCCACACCGGCACCGCACTCAACCGAGACCGAACAGCCGAGCGAAATAAATTTTTTGACCGTGTCGGGCGTTGCCGCGATCCGGGTTTCCCCCGGTGTCGACTCCACCGGTATCAGAAGTCTGGGCAAGGCGAACACATCCACCGACCCAATCAAGATTACGAGGTCATCATCTTGAGATCCGCAGGATTGTTGAAGAACGCGGCCGAAAGCCTTTGGTGTGGCTAGTTCAAGAGAACATCTCGTGTTTTGTATGGGTCTCAGCGCAATCGAATGTCCTGATGGCGTTTGCCACAGCCACCACGGTGGCCACGCTGTGGAACGCGAAACGATGAAATCATCCCTGCAGAACCATGGCAAGGACTGGTGCGAACGCCTGGCTGAGCGGATTTATGAGATGTCGGTCGATACGTTCTCTCAAAGCGTGATGCCCAGCCTGCATGCTTCGGGCTGGCAGCGTCGCCATCTGGACTGGGAGTTCAAACTCGCCGAAAACGACTCCGAACCCGATCAGACCCTGGTCGACGGGATCATTAATGCCACCGAAAGCTTCCTGCGCAGCAGTGAAGTGCACCGCTTGTTCATCCAAGAGCTGGTGCAGGGCACGTTTGCCGAGGCGAGTGAAGACGAGCTTCGTGTTCAAGCCGTTCGCACCCTCGTCGAAAAAGAACTCATCGCAATGCTCGAAGAGCGGCGCCAGGAGCTGCTCGACAGGGTGGCCCATCAACTGATGGACGCGGCCAAGGGGGACTTCGAGGCTGCACGTCACGCCACAGAAGATGCGCTCGATGAAGTTGAACGCTTGGTGTTGAACCACGCCGACGCCCTTTGAACCGCTGGTTGGCTTGACTTGAAAGGGGCGGCCTGCCGATCAGAAGGTCTAGGGCGGCCCCTAGAGGTGCCAAAGCCGTTCGAAATCGTTAAAAAGACTCATCTTCTTCAGGAACACCATCAGCGCCTGCAGCTTCAATCTTCCGGCTCACACCGGATCGGCATCGATCCAACCGCGCGAATGGCAGCAACATCTAATTCAGTTGTTGCGCCGCCGACTGGATCAACTTTCCAGTGGCTCATTCACGGCTGACCTTGGCGACATTCTTGTGTTCGCCGGACCTGGAGCAGGCAAAACCCTCGGGGCACTCCTGGGTTTTTCCAGCATGCGGCGCGACGGACATCTGGATCAATTTGTGGTGTTCTGCCATCGAACATCAATCCTGGAGCAGTGGAAGCAAGCGGCGTCCGGGCTTGGTTTACGCCTGGAGGAATGGCCCTGCACGGCTGCGGCGGCGAAAGCGGCTGATGGACTGTTGGTGACCTATCAGGGAGCTGGGCGTCAGCTCCAACCACTACAAGAACAACTCGGACAACTTCAAGCTGATCGCTGCATGGCGATTGCCGATGAGGCACACCACCTGGGGCTGGATCCAGATGACCCCAAGGCACCGGCATGGGGTCAAACCTTCCAAGCGCTGACAGAAGCCTTCAAGTTGCGAGTCGGCCTGACTGGAACACCATTCCGGGCCGACAACCTTGGCTTCTGTGCAGCCCGCCGCATTCGCGTTGTGCAAGACGGCATGGTGATGGAGCAAATATGTCCTGATCTATGCGTCGAACCGAGAGACCTGATCGCCGCTGGAGACGTGCGACCTCTCGAATTTCGCTTTCAAGACGGATGGGTGGAGCACAGTCGAGAAGGGATGCCCGATCGCGACGTGTCACCCCTGTCGGCCGAACATCGGGAAAGCTGGCGAGCCCGCAACCTTCGCCGCGCCATCCGCTTGGCCGATAGCAGCAGCATCGGTCAACAGGTGTTGCTGCGAGCGCAACGCAAGTTGACGGACATGCGGCAAAGCCATCCTGATGCAGCGGGACTTGTGATTGCCAGGGATATTGATCATGCAGAAGCCATCGCAACACTGCTGAGGGAAGACGGCAATCGCGTGGAGCTCGTGCATTCCCAAAGCCCACAGGCTGCAGAGCGTCTCCATGGATTTCAGGGCGGCACGGCCGACTGGCTCGTCAGCATCGATATGTGTGCTGAGGGTTTTGATGCACCACGACTGAGGGTTGTGGCCTACCTCACCACCGTGGTCACCCGAAGTCGGTTTGTTCAAGGCATCACTCGGGCGGTTCGAATGACGGCAACCCTTGCGGCAACGGAAACCATCCCCCGCGCACCCTCCTTTGTTTTTGCTCCAGCTGATCCACGACTGATGGAGTACGCCCGTTCCTGGTCGATCGCAGAGCCCTACGTTTTACGTCCGCGCGAGGAGGCCGAAGCGGATGAACTTGGAACTGGTGGGCACTGGCGTGGCCCCAGTCTGCCGATGGAAGCTGTGGAAGATGGAGCCGGGAATGTGATCCGTCTCAAAACACCAGAACTCCCCCTGTTTTTGCAGCAGTGATTACAGCTTTCTTGAGAGAAAAATGCGAAGTTTTCGACATAAGGGCCACGAATTAGCCCTTAGATCAACCAACCTGGCGCACAACGGAGAGATTGTTATGGACGCAGCAATGGAACGCCGAATCAACGTTGCAACCAACTGGGCATCAACTCGGATCGCTTATCTCGACAAAGCTGAGCGCTATGAAGATAGTTATGCCATTACCCAAGAATTCCGAGAGTGGATTACTTGCATTGGTGAAAACGTGTCCTTACTAGACGACACAATCCTGGTAACGCCTATTAGCTCAAAAAAATCTGGAGGCATCAACGACCGACCGTCAAGCGACCATCAAGTCGAAATCTAAAGCTTTTGTTTATTTTTGGCAGGGAAGGAAATACGAATTCCCTTTAATGCGTTCAGCAGCACTTAGGCCTTAGATTTAACTCATAGTCATTCCGCATAAGAGCATGGTTGCTGGTGCGTCCGAGTCCATTGAGAACCTCGTGATCGTTGGCTCGGGCCCGGCTGGATACACAGCAGCGATTTACGCCGCCCGCGCCAACCTTCAGCCCACTTTGGTGACAGGCTTCCAACGAGGGGGGATTCCCGGTGGGCAGCTGATGACCACAACCCACGTCGAGAACTTTCCTGGATTTCCGGATGGAGTGCTCGGACCAGACTTGATGGATTTGATGAAGGCTCAAGCGGTGCGCTGGGGCACCCATTTGCTTGAGGCCGATGCCGATTCCATTGATCTCAGCCAACGTCCATTTCAGATTCAAGTTGAAGGGGAAACCATTCGAGCCCATGCCGTTGTGATTGCAACGGGTGCCAGTGCAAACCGCTTGGGGTTGCCTTCAGAAGAGCAGTTTTGGAGCCGTGGCATTAGTGCTTGTGCCATTTGTGATGGAGCGACACCCCAATTTCGCAACGCCGAACTGGCTGTTGTCGGTGGCGGTGATTCCGCCTGCGAAGAGGCTGTTTATCTCACGAAATACGGCAGCCATGTGCATCTAATCGTGCGCTCTGAACGGTTGAGGGCCAGTGCCGCCATGGCCGACCGAGTTCTCGCGAACCCAGCCATCACCGTGCATTGGAACAGTGAGATTGTCGATGTAAGCGGTGAAGACTGGATGGAGACACTCACCTTGCGAAATCGCATCGATGATTCAACAGCTGACCTAGCGGTCAAAGGTCTGTTTTATGCCATTGGCCATACACCCAATACCGAGCTGTTGAACGGTCAAATTGACCTCGATAGCAAGGCTTACCTCGCCACAGCATCAGGCCGCCCAGAAACATCCATTGATGGCGTGTTTGCGGCTGGTGATGTGGCTGATGCTGAGTGGAGACAAGGCATTACGGCGGCAGGTAGCGGCTGCAAAGCAGCCTTAGCGGCCGAGCGTTGGCTGAGCCATCACGACCTAGCCACCCGAATGAAACGGGACAACATCGAGCCGGCCAAGGCAGAACGCCCGGTCAACGTAGAAGTCACAACGGAAGCCACCTATAGCCCTGAAGGGCTTTGGCAAAAAGGGGGTTACGCCCTTCGCAAGCTGTATCACGACAGCAACAAGCCAATCCTGGTGGTTTACACCTCACCAAGCTGTGGTCCTTGCCATGTGTTGAAGCCTCAGCTTCAACGGGTGATCAATGAGCTCGACGGCTCCGCCCAGGCGATCGTGATTGATATCGAATCCGATCAAGAGATTGCCGAACAGGCGGGGGTGAGCGGAACACCCACCATCCAGCTGTTTCACCAAAAAGCGATGGTGAAGCAATGGCGTGGCGTCAAACAACGGAGTGAGTTCAAACAGGCCATCGAAGCCCTGATCTGATCAACGACGCCGTGGTCCACCTGGGCGGTTGCCGCCTGGGCGTCCACCTGGTGCACCGGCATTGCGCTCGCGGTAGGTGATCCGCCCACGGGTGAGGTCGTAGGGACTGATTTCGACAAGCACCTTGTCGCCAGCCAACAATTTGATCCGAAATTTGGTCAGCTTTCCAGCAGCACGACATAAACACTGGTGACCGGCAGGCTGCTCAAGCGTGACCAGATAGAACCCATTGCCCTGTTCCTTCTCGATCACACCCGAGGTTTCGATCATGCGCTGGTGAGGTTTTTAACCTGTATTGCCTCCCACTTTAGGAGGGCGCATGCAGATCCCAATCACAGATTTTTCCCTTTAAGGTCAACGCCCGGTGAAACCAAATCGATGATGCTCCCCCCCCTAACCCTCGATTTGGGCCTGCTACTCATTTCCATCGGAGCGGTGAACCTCTGGCGTGCACGCCAAGGCAATGCCCAATAAGCCAGAGATTATTCAAAGCCATCGATGTAGAGAGGCTGCGGACCAGGTCAAGCTGATGATTCCCTCATAATCAACATCTACATCGAAAAATTCTTTTTGACTGAAGCAATCTTTGGAGATTAAATCTCAAGGGTTGTTACGTTAGTTTTTTTTAAAGAATCCAGCGGCTGAATCACTTGGCGACTTTGTTGCTCCATAAGCCCTACGGGGTGCTTAGCCAGTTCACTCCAGAAGACAACAGTCGCTGGGACTGCCTGCGAGATTTTGTCGACATCCCTGATGTGTACGCGGCTGGTCGTCTTGATGCCGACAGCGAAGGATTACTTGTACTCACAAGCAATGGACGCCTCCAACAACAATTAACCAATCCTCGTTTCGGTCATTGGCGAACCTATTGGGTTCAAGTTGAGGGATCTCCCCAGCCCCATCAACTCCAACAACTTCGCGATGGCATCACGATTCAGGGCTATCGCACCCGTCCTGCTAAAGCCGCGTGGCTGAACGCTGAAGCCATCCCAACCATTGGAGAGCGCATTCCCCCGATTCGGGTCCGCGCAGCCATCCCCACCCACTGGCTGGAGATCTCACTTCAGGAAGGAAGAAATCGTCAAGTGCGCCGCATGACGGCAGCAGTAGGTCTGCCCACGCTTCGATTGATCCGCCACACCATCGACCTCATGGATGGAGACACGCCCTTCACTCTGAAAGGGCTCGAACCCGGTGCATGGCGGACAGTGACCAAAGCGGAAGAAGGGCGTCTGGTGCAGTTACTTAAGGGCAGCAACCCGAGGAAACAGGCAGGTCGCCAACGAGGGTGACCGCTCGAAACTCGATGCTTTCCACCTCCCGCCAGGGATCTTGGCTGCGATCGGCGTAATGGACCTGCTCAAAGCCAAGGCGACGGAAGGCCTCGAGAAACGCGGTCTCTTCCCAGGCACCACTAATACAGCCGCTCCAAAGGTCTGGATCCTCTTGCAGATGTTGAGGCACCAACTGATCGCAAACAATGTCGCTGATAGCAACACGACCACCCGGAGCAAGAACGCGGCGAATGTTGGCCAACAACCGATCTCGATCAGATGGATTCACCAAATTGAGAACGCAATTACTTAAAACAACATCAACGCTTCCGTCCGCAACAAGGGGCATTCCATCGCTGGTAGGGGCATCAAGCGCCTCAATGGCTCCATCAACAAACTGAACATTGGCGAAGCCAATTGCCTCCGCAACTTGCGCAGCAGCACCACGGGACAGGGCCAACATGTCGACGTTGCGATCCACACCGATCACCGCACCGGCCGCCCCCACGATCTGTGAGCAAATAAAGGCGTTCTTGCCACTGCCGCTGCCAAGATCCAACACCCGATCACCGGCACGAACCCAGCGTGTGGGATCACCACAGCCGTAATCACGCTCTACAACGGCGTTCGGGATGACACGCAGGAGTTCAGGATCAAACCCCACAGGAGTACACAAACAAGCTTCTTGCTCATGGGCGGCCGCGCCATAACGCTCCTCCACGGCACGGGTTTGGTCAAAGGCATTCGATGGTGGACAGCAAGAATCAGGCATCAACCGATGGCCTCCTGCAACTCACGCACAACATTCCACTGGCCATACCAATAATTGGCCTCTGCTCTTCTAGCCACGTCTTCTATGCCATCAATGGCGTCGGGCCCCACCGTTTTCCAAAGCTCATGGCCACACGCTCGATTCAAACCCTGCTCTGCCTCCTCTGAAAGCAAGAGCAGCCGGCGCTGCAGATTTTTGAGCTGAGCGACAGCCATAAGACCAAAAAACCTAGATTAATAGTACAAATCAACTAAAACAAGACAAGTACCTAGAAGGGGAGTTTTTTCTTGGCGTCTTTATCCAGATCTGCTTCCATCTCACGAAGCCTTTTGAGAATCGTGTCGTAGTACTCGCGGATATAACTCTCCATATCCGTTGTCTCGGCTTCATCCAAGCCAAACGCGGCATAACTGGATTTCATCTGGGCATCGAGGGGCTGTCCTCCACCGGTGACTTCCGCGAAGGCAAGACGTTCCGCCACATTGACGGCAGGCTCGAAAAAAGAAGCAACTCCTTGCATCAGCTTGATCAAGATCGGCTGAACGCGGAAAACACGCGCCGTTTTACCGCTGCAACGCTCACAAAGCTGCACCAGTTGCCCTGTATTCCAGGGTTTTGGACCCACAACAGGGAAAGTTCCCCTCACCGTTTCTGGACGTTCAAGGGCCGCCACCGCAAAACGGGCCATGTCTTGCGTGTTCATGTACGCAATCGCCGTCGGGCTTCCACTCACCCAAACGGTTTGGCTTTCCAAAACAGGGATTGCGAATTGGCTGATCACACCCTGCATGAAGGCTGCGCCTTGGAGGATGGTGTAGTCAAAATCCGAGGCTTCCAGCAAATTCTCGGTACAAGCCTTGATATCCATCAACGGCACATCGCGATAACGGTGAGCTCCGAGCAACGAAAGGAAGACAAATCGCTTCACATTGGCGCGATCACAGGCGCGCAAAAGGTTGAGCTTTCCGTCCCAATCGGATTCGTAAATGCTCTGTGGATCACTGGGGCGGCTTGTGGCGGCATCGATGACGGCATCGACGCCGTCGAGGGCGTAATCGAGGCTGTCGGGCTCCAGCAAGTCACCACGGGTGAGCTCACAGCCCCACTCCTGCAGAAACGCTGCCTTGCGAGGGGTTCGGACCATGCAACGAACCTGATGACCAGCATCCAAAGCTCGACGAGCAATCTGCCGTCCGAGGGTGCCCGTTCCTCCAACCACCAGAACCTGCATGGCACCTCGACTTCAAGGTTGGGAGCTTAGTGGGCTTAAGGCAAAAGCTGCCGAATCAATCGCCCTCAAGTTTCAACAGCAAGGCACCACCAACAAGACCAATGGGGATGAGGACCCAAAAAATGGCGGCCGTTCCGAAAATTTCTGAAGCCATGGTCGGGGCGCAACTTTCACGCCCCATTTAAGTCCCTTCGGCACGCAAATCAGCGCAAAGCCTTAACAGGACTGTTAAATCTGCATCGGTACGCACTTGCCCGGCCATCACGCCACTGGGATAGGCCTGAAATCCGGCTTGCCGCACCGCTGTCACGAGCTGGTTCAAGGGCGGCGGACCTCCAACACCAAGACGTCGCGCCAACTCATCGGTGGGCCAAACCGTTGCTGGACTCCCAGGGTCGGCTTCTAAACGCTCCAGTAACCGCTGCGTCCGATTGGAGATGGCACCAGGGTTCCGCAGCCATGGATCCCCCCGCAACGCAACCAAGGTGTGGCGATCCTGCATGGGTCCGATCCAGAGGGGACCGCTCACACTCCAGCGACCTGCTCCGCTTGCACAGCGACAGCTTGGCCATCCGCTGAGATTTCTCAAAACCTGCACCACCTGTGATCCACAGGCTTCACATCGAGCGATGAGGCCTAAGTGATGCTCCTCACCCGGTTGAAGCTGCCGCCGCATGCGCACGACAACCCGAAAGGTCCGTCCCTCACTGAAGCAAAGCAGGGGTTGAAGCCCCCGACCCAGCATCCATGCCTGACGGGCTAGCAAACCAAGTTGGTGGCGCAAAGCCAATTCCCAACTCGCAGGATGCACCCGTGCAGCCGCACCAAGGCTGCGAACCGCTCCAGCACGATCATGACCCGTTGGCGAGCGTCCATCCGTACTCGCCAACAGGAGGATCCCGTCAAACCGCAAGACTTGTAAAACGGGCTGAATCAACGCCCCAGGAGCTCCGAACGCGTCTAGATCGATCAAATCAAAAAAGCGGCCTTCCAGATAGGCCCGTGCCAACAACATCTCGGCAGCCTGGGAACTGATGCGCACCGGCGACGGGAGATCACTCAAGTTGTTCTCCAAGTAGGGCGAACGATCTGGGTCGCCATCGTTCACCCAGAGCTCAACTCGCTCTGGTCTGGCCTGAACGGCTTCTAACCCCCAGCGCAAACTTCGGATCCCGCACCCTGCCATGAGGTCGAGCCAGCGGAGTTGACCCTCCACGTTCCGCTGTTGATGGCGAGCCAACAGCACCGAACAGTCCCGGGAAGGCCGTGAATCCGGACGAAAAAACCCCGATCCCAACGTGAGAGAGGCGGACCCTTCGCGATAGTGATGATCCGGTATGCCCAGAGCTGTGTCTGCCAATGCACCCCAGCCTGCCGAGCCGTGGTGCCCGGAGGCCGAAACCAGCGCGTGGGGGCACCACCATGAATGGACTTGGCGTCGCCAGCCAAGTCGTGGACGCCCAAATCAACAATGGACATGCCATTGGCGCGTTTTAGGGCCCAGCCATGGTCCAGCCCTCGTGCTTCTACATGGTTTCGGGGCCTCCAGCGGGCACTGGCGTCGCATCGCGCCGAAACTGGCGGCCCAGGGCTGGCAAGTGTTCAGCCTCGACCTCTTGGGATTTGGCGCGTCAGATCAACCGGGGATCCGCCAGGGCGGTCCACTGGATAACAGGATTTGGGGGCAGCAAACCGCGGCCTTTCTCCAAGAAGTTGTTCAGCAGCCCGCCGTGCTCATAGGGAACTCCCTTGGTGGCCTAAGTGCCCTCACCACAGCCGTTCTGACCCCCCATTTGGTGAGAGCACTTGTGGCAGCACCGCTGCCTGATCCGGCCCTACTCCAGCCGCTGCCACGACGACGTTCACCGTGGCGACGACGCTGGATAAGGAGATGGCTTGGCTTGGTCGTTCAACTCATTCCCTTGCAGTGGATCGTGCCTGTGATTGCCCGCAGCAAGCTGATTCGCCTTGGACTGCAAGGTGCTTACACCGCTTCCATCACCAACGACCTTGATCTGCAACAGCTGATTGGTCGTCCAGCCCGCCGACCAACCGCAGCGCGAGCCCTACGGGCGATGACCCTTGGAATGAGTCTTCGACCCCGCGGAGCCACGGCCCCGGCCCTATTGGAACAACTGGCAACAACCAACCTGCCGATGTTGTTGCTTTGGGGTCAAAACGATCGGTTTATCCCCCTCACCATCGGCCAACAGGTAGTTCATCAACACCCCTGGGTGGAGCTCAACGTGCTTCATCACTGTGGGCATTGCCCCCACGATGAGGACCCGATTCAGTTCCTAAATGCCCTGCTGCCCTGGCTGGACCGTAACTTGGGTAACAGCAGACCGGCAGGGGACGTTCAGAAGACATGAAGCACACCCTTTCGGTGCTTGTGGAGGACGAATCTGGAGCACTTAGCCGCATCGCCGGATTGTTCGCCCGCCGTGGTTTCAATATCCACAGCTTGGCTGTGGGGCCAGCGGAAGCCGATGGCCAATCACGCTTAACGATGGTGGTGGAAGGAGATGAGCAAACTCTGGAACAGATGACCAAGCAGCTGGACAAGCTGGTCAACGTTCTCCAAGTTCTGGATTTAACCCAGCGTCCAGCGGTGGAACGCGAACTGATGCTCCTAAAAGTGAAAGCCCCAGCCGAAACGAGGAGCGCCGTTTTTGATCTGGTTCAGGTGTTCCGCGCCAAGGTTGTGGACGTGGCCGATGAAGCTCTCACCCTTGAAGTGGTGGGCGACCCCGGCAAATTGGTGGCGCTTGAACGGCTGATGAGGCCCTTCGGCATCCTCGAAATCGCCCGCACTGGAAAAGTGGCCCTTGAGCGGGCATCAGGGGTGAACACCGAACTACTCAAGGTTTCACCGAGCGAAACGCGGATCCCGGCTTGAGTTCAATCACCAAGGCTGGCCTTGGTGATCCGATCCCCCTGGCGAATCTCATCAACAACGTCCATGCCCTTAATCACCTTC